>CAZYDJ010000014.1:0-29580 GCA_964646035.1 uncultured Fibrobacteraceae bacterium
ACCCTGCGCAAAGCCATGGGCAAGAAGAAGAAGAGCATCATGGCCGAGATGCGGGTGATGTTCATCGAAGGTGCCCTGGAGCGCGACTACGACCGCACCGTCGCCGAGAAGGTCTTCGACGACATGGCTTTCTTCGCCGAGTACGGCTTCAACAAATCCCACTCGGCAAGCTACGCGCTGCTTTCGATCCAGACCGCGTGGCTCAAGGCCCATCATCCGGCCGAGTTCATGGCCGCGACGATGACCACCGAGATGAGCAAGTCCGACCGGGTGACCCAGTTGATCGACGAGGTGAAGCAGCTCGAACTGGATATCCTGCCGCCGAGCGTCAACCGTCCGCAGGTCGATTTCGGAGTGCGGGACGGCGCCATCGTCTTCGGGATGGGAGCGGTGAAGAACGTCGGCGCCAAGGCCATCGAGGAGATCGCCAGGGTGCGCCGGGAGTCCGCAAGAGATTTCGAGGATATCTTCGACCTCTGCGGTTCGGCCGATCTGGGCTGCATCAACCGCAAGGTGCTCGAAAGCCTGATCCACGCCGGAGCCCTCGACGATCTGCCCGGTCATCGCGCGGCCCAACTGCATAACGTCGACCGCGCCCTGCAGTTCGGCAACCGCAAGGCCCGCGACCGGATCCAGGGCCAGGCGTCGCTCTTCGGGGGCGCGCAGGCCGAATCCGTGAAGCCGGTTATCGAGGACTGCGAGCCGCTCGATCCGCTGGAGGAGTTCAGCGCGGAACGGCGGGCCATGGGCTTCTATCTCTCCGGTCATCCCTTCCAGGAATATCGCGAATTCATGGATTCGGTGCCGGTGTCCACCACGGCCCGGGCCGCGAACCTGGGCGAGGGATCGTGGGTCGATCTGGCCGGGGTGATAACGTCCTTCAGCGAATCCCGCGACCGCAACAAGCGGCTCTACGCCCGCTGCCATTTCGAGGATCGCGCGGGGATGATCGAGCTGACGGTCTATTCGTCGCTCTATGAAACGGCGGCGCCGATGGTCAAGAGCGATTCCATCCTGCTGGTCGGCGGCAGGGTGCGGGTCAAGGGCGACGGAGTGCGGGAGATCATCGCCGATCGTATCGTGCCTGTTAACGAGGCGCTGTCCGGTTGGACCCGATCGCTGCTGCTGCGCATGGATTTCGACGGCCGGGACGATCCCCTGGCCGAGTTGAACGGATTTTTGGCGGCGAACCTCTGCGAAGCCGAGGACGGCGGAGTGCCGGTCATGGTCGACGCCTCCCGCGGGGGGAGGAACTGGTTGCTCAGATCGCGCAGCCACCGGGTCCGGCTTTCGCTGGAAACGCTGCGCCGTATGCGCAGGCTTTCCGGATTGCAATCCGTTTCCCTGGAATGCGCCCTGCCCGCCGCTCCACCGCCCCGTCACCGCAACGGCGGTTGGAAGGGACGCCGGGAGTCTTGACAGTCATGTCGGGGCGGGGATAGATTGACCGGGTTACGGCGCCGGAATCAACCGGCGCCGCGTCATTGTGGAAGGCTAGCGACAATGGACCCCAAGAAGACTCCCTGGCTCGACTTCGAACAACCGATAGCCGAGCTCGAGGAGAGAATTCGCACCTTGGAAGACACCGCCTCGCTGCGCGGCGTCGACGTCACCGATGAGGTCGACCGGTTGCGTGAGCGGGTGCTCAAGCTGGGCAAGGAGATCTTCAGCAATCTCGATCCCTGGCAGCGGGTGCAACTGGCTCGCCATCCGCGGCGGCCGACGATGCTCGACTATATGCGCCTGGTCTGCGACCGCTTCGTCGAATTGCACGGGGATCGCGCCTATCGCGACGACCCGGCCCTGATAGCGGGCATGGCCTGGATCGGCGACCACCGGGTGATGGCCATCGGCCATCAGAAGGGTCGCGACACCAAATCGAATGTCCATCGCAATTTCGGCATGGCCCATCCCGAGGGATATCGCAAGGCGCTGAGATTGATGGAATTGGCCGCGCGTCACGGCCGGCCCATCGTCACCTTCATCGATACTCCGGGGGCCTATCCCGGCGTCGGAGCCGAGCAGAGGGGACAGGGCGAGGCCATCGCCCGGAATCTGCGCGAGATGTCGGGGCTGCCGGTGCCGGTGCTGGTGTTCATCACCGGCGAGGGCGGATCCGGAGGCGCGCTGGCGCTCGCTGTCGGCAACCGGGTCACCATGCTCGAGAATTCGATCTACAGCGTGATCAGCCCCGAGGGCTGCGCCGCGATCCTCTGGCGGGATCGCGCCAAGGCCGCCGAGGCGGCCCGCGCGATGAAGATCACCGCCGCCGACGCCATGTCGCTCGGCGCCGTCGATAGGGTTCTGGCCGAACCGCCGGGCGGCGCCCATCGGGACCATGCCGCCGCCGCCGCCGCCATCCGCGGCTGCATCCTCAACGATCTGGCCGAGCTTTCGGGCAAGTCCGCGGACGAGCTCGTAGATGAACGCATCGCTAAATTTCTGGCCATTGGTGTCTTCGCAGAGTCAGAAGACCGGTAGTATTGACAATATTATCGGTTTACCGTATCATAATTGCGCCAACCTCTTCGAGGACGCCTCCGGTGACGGACGGCGCCTTTTCTCTGCTTTCAAGGCTTTTACCGCCTTGCCCGCTCCGTTTCTCCGGTATATCATGCCCCGCTGAGGCATGGATCTTTCATGAAGCAGGCGGTTTACGCCGTATCTCGCTGCCCGGTCGCCACGGAGGTCTTCCATCGTGTTGGATAATAAGTTGCTCGATATCCTGGCTTGTCCCGTCTGCAAGGGGCAACTGACCCCGCTGGCCGATCATTCCGCTTTGGATTGTATCGCCTGCGGCCTGCGTTTCCGGGTCGAGGACGATATTCCGATCATGCTCGTCGAGGAAGCTGCGGCGTTGGCCCCCTCCACCGACCAGGAGTCCTGATCAGATGCCCATAGCGAGAGCTGCATCCCGTTCGGCATACTGCTGTGTCCGCCTGCAACTGCTGGCGCTAGGCCTGTTGCTGGTGGTCGCCGCCGTTCCCGCCGCCGCGGCCGCCGGCCCGGCCATCGGTTCGCCCCGCTTCGAGGTCGTCGCGCAGACCGAAGCGTCGACGACGATCCGGGTCGTATTTCCGGTGACCGAATCGCCTGCCGGGGGCTGGGACCAGGTCGATCCGCAGCGGATCGAATGGCTGGAGCCCGACGAGTTCATGCTCGGTTCCAACGACAGCGAAACCCGTCTGCCGCGGCGGGCCCTGGCAACCCTCGCCGTGCCGACCCGGGCTCTTCTCGTCCCGGTCGTTGTCTCCTGGACCTGGCTGCGCGAACCTTCGGCTCCGATTGATGTTTCCGGGCAGATCGACATCACGCCCACCGGCGTTTTTCGTGACGTGCCGTTGGCCGTGCTCGAAGTCCGTCCTCTGGCCCCGGGCTCCGGAGTCCTGGGCGAGATCGTGGTGCGCATCGCTCATCGTCCATCCGGGATCTATGCGGACCGGCTCGCCGCCGCGACGCGGGCCAAGACCGTCCGGCAGTCCGCATCCTTCGCCGGATCGGGGATAGTCAATTCCGATCTCTTCGCCGCTTTGCAGAAAGACGGCCTTGACGGCCGGGTTTCCCGAGCCGCCGCGTCCGGCCATCCTTTCGGTGCTTCAAGCCATTGGCTGCGCATGGAAATCGCCGAGACCGGCGTGTACCGGTTGACCGGCTACGACATGGAGATGGTCGGCGTCGTGGCCACCTCAGTGGACCCGAAAACTCTGCGTCTCTATCAGGCCTGGGTCGGTCCGTTGCCCGAAGATCCCGAATTCGCCGGCAGCTGGCGGGACGGCTGGACCGGGATGCGGGAAGTAGCGCTTCGTGTGAACGACGACAAGGATGTCTTGAGCACAGCCGATTCCCTGCTCTTCTACGCGGTCGGGCCCGACGGCTGGCGCGAGCGACGCGATCTCTTCGGCGAACCGCTCGAATACGTGGAGCATCCTTATGCCAACAATCACATCTACTGGCTGACCTGGGAGAATCCCGGCACTCCGACACCTCATCCCGGCGAAGCTTTGCGGATGGACAGCCGCGACGCGACGCCTAACGGAACGGACCCGGTCACGATCCACCGCTCCCGCAATCATTTCGAGGAGTCCTATCGGGACGCGCACGGCCGTGTGGCGGATAACTGGGCCTGGGACCTGTCGATCAGCTCGACCCAGTCCTATCCCTTCGCCGTCGATCATGTGGTCGCCGACAGCGCAGCCTATTTCCAGGCCGAGATCCGCTCGACCCTGACCCACGTGGACAGCGTGCAGGAAGTCTGCTCCGCAAGGGGATGGGTCAACGGAGAGCCGGGGGAAGATGAAATCTCCGAATTGAATTGGACAGTCGACGACGAGGACGCTACGGACGAGCCGTTCCTGCTGAGCTCCTACACCCGGCATCTGGCCGAAGGCGCCAACAAGATCTATGTGCAGCGCACCAGCCCCGCTACTTCGCCCAACCTCCTGCTCGATTCCTTCGACATCGTCTATTGGCGCGAGTTGGTGCGTGACGGCGGGCCGCTCGAATTCGTCCACTGGGGCGATCAACTCGATCAACCCGCCGAGCCGATCGATTTGCGCATTGCCACGATTCAGACCGGAGACCTTTCCTGCTGGGACGTCACCAACCCGTTGTCCCCGGTCGAATTGATCGGTGCCTCCGATCCGTCCGGATACACCATCGGAGTCGATCGCACGGCCGACCAGGACCTGCATTGCGCAGTATTCATGGCTGCGGACACCATGCGGCCGGCGGCGATTACCCTGCGCAATCCGATCGATCTGCGCGCCTTCGATGCGGCGGGCGTGGATTACGTCGTGCTCTATCCGTCCGAGTTCTCCGGACCGGCCAATCAGCTGACGGATTTCCGCTCGGTCTATCTGCCCGGCGTGACTGCGCCGCGGGCTGTCTCGTTCAACATCCGCGATGTCTTCGATTCGTTCGGCGGCGGAGTCAAGGATCCGCTGGCCCTGCGCAACTTCCTGAAGTGGATGTACGGCCACAGCGACGCCGGGGACGGTCAGGCCCTGCGTTATGCCTGTCTCTTCGGCGACTCTTCGCGCGATCTGCGCAACCGGCTCAATCAACTCGAGGATTTCCTGCCCACCTTCGTGCGCACCAGGTTCCCCGGGCTGCTCAACAATTATTCCTACGAGCCCTACGCCACCGACGACATGCTCGTCTCCTTCGATTCCCCCGCTTACGGCGGCAGTCTGGATTTTCCCGATCTGTCGATCGGCCGGTTCACGGTGCGCACCCCGGCCGAAGCCCAGCAGCGGGTGGACGCGATCAGGGAATTCGCGCTGAGCCCCGAGGCCGGTCCCTGGCGCAACCGGGTGATAATCACCGCCGACGACCTGGAGACTCCGCTGCCGAAGTACGGCGAGACCTTCCACATCGCCCACGCCGAGGTGCTGAGCAACTATTACATCCCGTACACCCTTGATCTGAAGAAGGTCTATCTCACCGAGTACGAGAAGAAGGGATCGATCAAGCCCGGCGCTCGCCAGGACCTGCGCAACGCCCTCGGCGAGGGAGTGATCTTCTTCCATTATACCGGCCACGGCTCGAACAATACCCTGGCCGACGAACAGTTGTTCATCACCGACGACATCTACTCGCTCGGCAACGGCGATCGCCGCTTCGTGTTCCTGGCGTTCAGTTGCGACGTGGGCATCTACGACAGCCCCCTGCGCCAGAGCATGGGGGAGATCTTCACTACGCAGGCCGAAGGCGGCGCCATAGCTTCGGTGACTGCCTCCCAGGTCAGTTGGTCATTCCCGAACAACATCTTCTCCAGCGCCTTCTACAGTACGCTCTATCCCGACAAGAAAGTCGATCCGCGGATCACCCTGGGCGAGGCTCTTTTCGCCGCGAAGCATTACGGCGGCGATTATCTCTCTCTCGCCAATTCCCAGCGCTACATGCTGCTGGGCGATCCCGGCCTGGCTTTGCCTTCGCCGGCGTCGGCTTTCTCCCTGCATGAATCAGGATCCGATTCCTTGCACGGCGGTCTGCAGGAGAGCATGGTGGCCGTCATGTCCGAATCAGGTCTCGCCGCCGGTCCCGGCCTCGATTACGAGGCCCTGATCCAGGATTCGATGCGCCATGTCGATTTCGTGGGCCAGCGCGGCGATACGGTCAGCTACTACATTCCCGGCAACATCACTTTCCGTGGTACCGGACCGGTCGAGCAGGATACCCTGAAGGTGCCCTTCAAGATGCCTGTCCAAATGCGTTACGGCGATACCGGCCGGGTGCGTTTGGTCGTCAATACTCCCGCCGGCTCCTTCGCCGACAGCTACACCGCGTCGGTGGTGAGGTCCGATCTCGGCGAGAACAACGATGTCTACGGGCCGTTGGTCGATCTCGGTTTCGAGGACGGCAGGTATCGCGTGAAGGCGGGTACTCCGCTGCTGGCCGCGATCCAGGACTCCAGCGGCGTCAACATCCTGGGCACCAATCCCAGCAACAGCGTCCTGCTCGAGTTCGACGGTTCCGGACTGACCACCGACGTCAGTTCCAGGTTCCAATTCGATCCCGGCAGCTACAGCAGCGGCCGCTTGGAAATCCCCCTGCCCAACGACCTCGAACTCGGCCGGCATCAGGCGGCGGTCTACGCCAGCGATGTCCTGGGCAACGTCGGCAGCGACACCCTTTCGTTCCAGATGGTCGCCGCGACGGTCGCTTCCATAGCCGACGTCACGCTCTTCCCGAATCCGACTCCCGGTCCGGCCCGGATCGTCTTCGAATTGAGCGACCCGATGAACGTGGAATGGAATCTCTATACGGTTTCGGGGCGCCGGGTGCGGCGTCTGGAGCGCAACTTCAGCACCGCCGGTCCGCAGATCCTTTATTGGGACGGGCGCGACCACGCCGGCGATCAGATCGCCAACGGAGTCTACATCTATGTGATGAAGGGCAGCGGTGTCGGCGACGGTCATGAAATAACCGAAACCGGGCAATTGGTGATCATGAAATGAACCGGCGGCCGCCTTGCGCGGATCGTCATTGGATTTTGTTTATGTGAAGGGAACGCGTCGCGTTCCGAAACGATCGACCGGAGGTAATCGATGTTCAGGAAAGCCATTCTCACCCTGCTGGTCTTGGCCGCCATGACCGGATTCGCTTATGATTCCGCCATGGCAGCCGGCGCCGGAGCAATCGCTCTCGAGTTCCCGATCGGGGCTCGTTATAACGCTCTCGGCGAGGCAGGCACCGCATTGTCCCAGGACGCCACGAGCATCTGGTGGAATCCGGGCGGTCTCGCCTTCGCGACCGACGTCTACGAGCATTCCGTGTCTGTGATGCACTCCAAGCTGGTCCCCGATCTGGCCGACGATATAGCTCTGTACTGGGGCAGCTACGCCGGCAAACTGGGCACTGCCGGCAACTTCGGCGTCGGTTTGACCTATCTCGACATGGGCGAGCAGATCGCCACCGACGAATCCGGGATAGAGCAGGGTACGTTCGAGTCGTATATGTTCGCCCTCGGCGCGGCCTACGGCACGAAGATCACGCCCAACATCGGCATCGGCATCGGCGTGAAGTACTACCGCGACAAGCTGGCCGAGAACGAGTTCCTCCAGGATCAGACCGGCGGTTCGGGCAGCACTTTCGCCGTCGACGCGGGCGTGTTGTGGAAGGTGCCCACGATGCGGATGAACGTCGGCTTCGCCGTTTCCAACCTCGGACCCAGCATCAAGCACGTAGATGAGCAGCAGAGCGATCCGTTGCCCCGTCGCGCCACTTTGGGCTTGGCCTACGGCGTGTACAGCAGCCCGGCCACCAGCCTGATCGCCGTGGCCGACTATCTGGTGCCGTTGATCAACTGGGACGGCGACGAGGAGATCAAGGACGACCCCGGCTTCGGTCCCGAGTTCGGCGATTCCGAATGGGGCGCCGGTCTGGAGTGGAGCTACGTCCAGTCGCTCTTCGTGCGTCTGGGTTACAAGAAGGGCGTCGGCGAGATCGAGGATACGACCTGGGGCCTCGGCGTCGATCTGAACCGCTGGCTCGGCAAGAACCTGACGATCGGATACGCCTCGGTGCCGCAGTCCAAGGATCTGGACCGGGTGGACCGTTTCTCGATCGATTTCAAGTTCTAATCCCGCGTCCGGGCAACTCCGGTGTCCGGACGTCATCCTGTGAGGTTGGTAGTGGTAGCACGTTCCGCAATCATTTCCCGTACGGTGGTCTGCTTCATCCTGACGGTGGCTTTCTGGGCGATCTCGACCTGCCTGCCGATCGGCGAGTCGATCGCCGCCGCCCCCGACGGCGTGCGTAGGCTGCCGGTCCAGAAATTCGACGCGTCCACGTTGTCGTCGCTCGCCGAGGGGCGGGACATGGCCGCACGGGAAAAGATTCGTCAGCAGGCTTTGCACCAGCGCGGCCTGGAAGAGCGCAGATTGCTCGGTCCGCATCCCGCATCCCGCAAGAGCCGGGCCCGGCTCGCCGCGCGCGGCCTGGGTCCGATGCGGCTGGCTCCGTCGGGGGATTTTCCGGCGGTCAACGCGGACTATACCGACACGGTGAAGGTGCTGTTGGTGCGGATCGGATTCGAGACCGACAGGTCGGGGGATCTGACCAGCGTGACCACCGACGGGGATTTCCAATTGGTTCCCGATCCGGATGTGCGGATCGAGCCCGCGCCCCATGACATGGACTTCTACAGGTCGCATATCCTCGGGCTGAACGAATATTATTATAACCAGTCCGGCGGTCGACTCTTCGTCAGGGGCAAGGTGCTGCCCGAAGATCCCACCGAATCCTACAAGCTTTCCGATGTCGCCGATTTCGGCCCCGGGGAATCCGGCGGTTGGACTCTCGAGATGCTCGAGAACCTGGTCGTGCGCATGATCACGGTCGCCGACAGCGCGACCACGGCCGACGGCAGCGTCAGCTTGGCCGATTTCGACGACGACGACTCCGACTCCTACGTCGTGTTCATCCACGCCGGCGCCGACTGGCAGAGCGACGTCAACCGCGATTCGCCCAACGACATCCCTTCTTTCTTCGTCCAGATGGGCAATGCGGTCGCGCTGAATTCGCTGGACGGAGACAGTGGCGCCTTCGGCTCGATGTCGGAATGCTCGATCATCCCGGAGACGACTTCACAGGACGGGTATCTCGGCAGCATAGCCGGCGTTCTCTATCACGAATTCGGCCACGCTCTCGGTTTGCCCGACATCTACGACACCGAAACCGGATTGTCGGCGGTGGGGGTCTGGGATCTGATGGATTCCGGCCCCAACGTGGTCGGCATCGTGGGACTGCCGCTGGTCCCCGATCCCGATCCGGAGAATCCGGACGACTACGAAGCTTTTCTGGTCTCGGGTCTTTTGCCGCCGTCGATCGGCGCCTGGTGCAAGTGGTATCTGGGCTGGCTGGACGCGGAGCCGGTCTCCGGCGCCGAGACTCATTTCAGGTTGCCGGCGGTGCAGATCCCCCGCGAGGAATATCCGCTGTATGCCGGGTCATCGATCGGCGGAACTCCCTATGCATTCGATGAGGCCGATCCCCAGCTCGTCAGCGGCGGCGTATCGCCCCGCGACTTCTTCCTGATCGAGAACCGGTGGGTGCCGTTGGGGCCCGAAGATTTTCCCGACGTCACCGGCGTGGGCATGCTGCGTGACGAAGACACCGGCGTGATCCTCTACCTGGCCGGCGACGACAATCGCAACACCGGAGTCTACGATTATTTCCTGCCCGGCGGCGGGTTGCTGGTCTGGCATGTCGACGCGGCGGCCATCTCCGCCGGCTGGCAGAGCAACAACATCAATTCCTCGGGCACCGGCCTGCGGCTGCTCGAGGCCGACGGCATCACCGATGTCGGCTTCTATGATCCTTTCGCCCAGGGGATCTTCGGCTCCGAGAACGATCCCTTCCATTCCGGGATCACCACCTATCTCGGCCAGGAGGGAACACCTTCGACACGGGCCTGGGACCGGTCATGGACCGGGCTCGAACTCGACGAGATCTCGGCCGCCCTGCCGGCCATGGAGTTCGACGCCGTCGTATCGCCCCTGGTGGCGCCGCCGGTGCGTGAACTGTCTCCGGTCTCGACCGGATCCGGTATCGCCGCCCGCCGCCTCGATGTCGCTTCGGTGACTCCGTTCCCGTTCGGCGGCGCCAAGGCCTCGGATCTGGGTACGGTCGTTTTCGCCGACGTTCCGCAGGCCGGCTCGCCCTGTTATCTCTTCGCCTTCAACCCCGGCGGCTCGCCGATCGTCGCCGCGCCCTCCGGCTGGCCCACCGGAGCTCTCGCCAGATTCGACAGCCCCTTGGCCGGTCCTCCGGCCGTCGTTTCCGGATCCGCCGGCGAGCGCCTGTTGATCGGCACCACCGACGGCGTTCTGCGTACTTTCAGCCCGGCTGCTCCGGCTGCCCCGTTACCGGTATGGGAGACCGCTGTCGGCGACACCCTGGCCTACGCGCCGGTGGTCGGCAACCGGGCCGACGATTCCATCTGCTATCTGGCCTGCGCCGAGCCGGGCCGCATCGTGATCCTTGATTTCGACGGTGTTGAGCTGAGTGATCATACCTTCTCGGGTATCGACCGCTTTTCGGCGCCGCCGCTGGCAGTTCCCCGGACTGACGGCCGGGTCCTCGGCTATGTCGTCTTTCTCGACGACTCCTGGGTCCTGGTCGATCTGGAGGCGGCGATCCAATCCGGCGGCATAGCCGCCCTGCGCAATACCATCAGCATCGATCCCCTGGATGACGGCGGTCCTGACTATCGCGGCGCGGTATTGCCCCTCGACGAGGCCGAGCGGCTGGTCGTGGTCGGAGCCGGCGGGGACAACCAATCCTGGATCGTCGACGAGGTCGGACAGCCCGAAGGGACCTGGTCCGAATCGCTGGCGGCGGCTCCAGCCGGCGAGATCGCCGTGGCCGATATCGACGCCGACGGCCGTTCCGACGCGATGATCGTTACGCACGGTTCCCTGCAGGCGTTCTCGGCCTCCGGAATCGCCCTGACCGGTTGGCCGATGATCCTGGCGGAACGTTTCCCTCTGCCGCCGTCAACGGTATTGTCCGGCGCCGTTGTGATCTACGACGCCTCGGGTGATGGAATCAACGAGGTCTTCGCCGTGACCGACTCCGGTCATCTGTTCGGCTTCGACGCCCGCGGTGAATTCCTGGACCGCATCCCCTTCCTCTGGGGCAGCGAAGGCTCGGCCGGGATCTGCGTCTCCGCTTTCGGCATGACCGACAGCCGTGTCATATGGTTGGCCGGGGCCGGCGACTGGAACCAGGTCATGCCCGGCCTGCCCGGCGACAACGGTCGTGTGGTGGGTTATTTCCCCGCAGTCGGCGTTTTCCCCGAACCCGGCACCAGTGAATGGCTCGGCCCCTTCGGCGGTCCGGCCCGCGCCGGAGCCGTGGGCGCCTTGTCCGATCTGGGACCGGCTGCGCCCGCGGCCGCCGACGCCGATCGTTTCTTCGCCTATCCCAATCCCGCCGTCGGTGATCTGGTCACCTTCCGCTTCCAGGCGGATTACGACGCCCAGGCGCGTCTGGTGATCTACAATCTGGAAGGGGAGGAAGTCGCCGTGGCCGGTCTGTCCCATACCGGCGGGGAGATTTCGGAGTACAGATGGCCCTTGGGCGACCTGGCTTCGGGAGTCTATCTCTGCCGTCTGACCCTGAGCGGGGATGAGCAATCAGCCAGCCGGTTGTTGCGGCTGGCGGTGGAACGATGAATACGACGGTAGCGGCCCGGCCGCGATCCGGGGAGGCCTGCAGATGAAATACCAGAACTCGATTCTCCTGCTCCTGGCGTTGTCCGTCGCGGTTGCCGCGCCTGCGTTCGCCGACGGCGCCGCGGTCGAGCGGGCGGCCTGGTTGCTGGACCGCGCCGAGCCCGGCGAGGCGTCCCTCCAGTTGGCGTCCCTGCCCCAGATCGATGTCGGCGGAGTGACGGCCCCCGCTTCTGACGTGCGTTCCGATTCCCAGGGCGGCGGCAGGATCCTGCCGCTGGCCATGTCCGTGGTGTTGCCGGGCCTGGGAGAAGCCTATCTCGGCCACAAGCGGGGTTATCTGATGATGGCCGCCGATATCGCCGCCTGGGCCGGCGTGAAGCATTATCACGACAAGGGCAACGACATCAAAGACGAGTATCTGGCCTACGCCGACGCGCACTGGAGCGAGACCCGGCTGGACAACAGTTTCGACATCATCAACTTCGATCCGGCCTGGGGTAATTTCTACTTCGGGGTCACCGACATGGAGGACCTGCCGCTGTGGGTTTCCAAGGAGGATGATTACCGGGAGTACTACGAGAACCTCGGCAAATGGGATCAGTTCGTTTTCGGCTGGGACGATTTCATCTCGCCGGTGGATCTGGGCTACGCCAACGTCGGCGGCGAGGTCGGGGCGGCCTATCTCAAGGATCCCCGGGTGTCGCTGCGCCGGGAATCCTACCGGGCTTTGCGACGGGATTCGAACGATCAGTTTACAAACCGTGACAATCTCATGTATTTTAATTTGTTGCTTCGCTTGTTCAGCCTGTTCCAGGTGGCCTACCTGCAGGGTATGCTCGGCGGCGGCGACTCCGGTCCGAAACTGGAAGCCGGGGGAGTCGATGTGGGCATTTTCGCCGAACCGATGGGGTTGACCGCGAGCCGTGTTGGCGTGAAGGTCTCTTATTGACCGCGCCGAGAGGAGATTCCGCTTGCTGCACTTCTTGAATAATCATCCGCGACTGTCGGCTGCGGTGATCTGCGCCTGCCTGCTGGCCACCGCCGGCGGCTCCTCCTTCGCCGGTGACAACTTCGCCGGCGACCCGGTCCTGAACTACGATCCGCCGCTGAACGGTTCTTTCCTCGAAACCGAGTACGCTCTGTTCGGCACCCTGGCTTCGAGCGCCTGGCAGGTCGGCGACGTCGGCGGCTCGGGAATCGGCGGCGTCAAGATCGATGACGGCGAATCCAGCGGCCCCCGCGATCTCGGCAGCAAGTTCACCGCGGGTCTGCTTTCCCTGGTTCTGCCCGGCGCCGGACAGTATTACAACGGCGACCACACCAAGGCGGCGGCCTTCGTGGGCGCGGAAGCCGCGGTCTGGGCGGGCTACCTGATCTTCAACGACCAGGCCGGCGGCTACGAGCAGGACTACAAGCAGTATGCCGAAGTCTACGCCGGCGTCTCCGGTGAACATGACGATGAATACTGGCGCGCGATGTCGCGTTACCTGGACGGCGACGCCTATAACGAAGCGCTTCTGCGTGACGCCCGGTCCAGCGGGATCGAACCCCCCGCCCTGCTCGACGGCAGCGACATCTGGCAATGGCGCAACCAGGATTACCAGTACGATTACCGCGTTATCAGGGCGGATGCCAAGCGTTCCTACGACCGGCGCGATTTCATGACCGCCTTCGCCGTCGTCAACCGCATCGTATCTGTCGTCGACGCCGTCCGCAGCGCCGGTGACGATCTGCTCACAATGGAAGTGGCCGGCTTCCAGGTCGATGTCGATCTGGCCACTTCCCTGGAGAATCCGGGGACCGGATGCGTCATCTCGCGGGCATTCTGATTCGCTTCCCCAGAGGACCGAAAACGTCGGCGGCCTGCTTGGCCGCCGCGGTCTGCTTGTGCCTGGCCATCGGTTGCGCCGGGCCCCGCTACGGATCAAATCCCCCTGCGCCGCCACCCGACTCCGCCGCCGAGTCGGCTCCGATTCCCTATCAATTCGATTTTGTCGATATTTTCGAGAACGTCCGCAGCGCCCCGTATTTTCCCATCGAGGGCATCGGCGGCGTCGCTTTCGGCGATGACGGAACCCTGTATTTCTGCGACGCCAAGGGTGGGCGGGTCTTCGGCCAGGATCCGGTCTCGCTCGACTGGTTCCAATTCGATGCGCCGGGCCGACGCTTCTATCAGCCGGTGGATGTGCGTGTCGACGGTTTCAACGTGCTGGTCCTCGACCTGGACGCCCAGACCCTGCTGCGCTACGACCTGGGCGGAGTCTTTCTCGATCGCCTGCTCAACTTCATCCATCTCGATCCCGGCTACAACCGTTACCCCTCCGCCTTCGACATCGATCTCGACGGGCGGATGGTTTTCACCGACGGGGCGGAGGATCAGGCGTTCATGCTCGATTCCTTCCTGCAGCCCCAGGAAGCCATCGGTGAGCCGGGTTCGCATCAGGAACAGTTCAACCAGCCGAGCGGAGTGGCTTATCTGCCCGGCGGCGGCTTCGTGGTCGCCGATCGGGGCAACCGACGTTTGCAGTATTTTTCCCGCCTCGGCTATTTCGACGGCATGGTCGGCGGTGAATTCGATGTTGAGAATCCCCTGCTGACACCTCAGGGAATAGACATCGACGATTGGGGCAACGTCTTCGTCGCCGATCCCGCCGGCGGTGCGATCCATGTCTTCACCGCCACCCGCGAACTTTCGTTCTCCCTGCGCGGTGAACTCGGGCTGGTCGCGTCTCCCGAGGCTCCCATCGACGTCGCCCTGGGGCCCGATGATCTGATCGCGGTCAGCGATCGCGGCCGCCAGGCTATACTGATCTACCGCATCTTCTATCGCTAGGCGGGAGGGAGCCATGGGGCGGCGACTCCACAGTCCGCTTTCCGGACGGTGCGATCCGCGGGCCTGGGCGCTGCTGGTTCTGCTCTTTTTGCCTCTTTGCCAAGCCGCTGCGGCCGAACCCGAGGCTGCGGCGGAGTCCGGAATTTTTTGGGCGCAGGAGATCGAATACCTGCTGCTGCCGGTAGACACCCGCAGCGTGGTCCTGGCCCACCCGTTCATTGAACCCGGCAGCGTCCGGGCCCGGGTCGAAGGCGTTGAATGGCGACCCGGAGCCGACTTCCGTGTCTCGGCCAGCGACGGGATCTGGTTGCCGCTGCGTGCTCTCGGGGATAGCGGTTCTGCGGCCCGCCTCGTCCGCATCAGCTACCGTTTCAGTCCGGCACCGTTGCGTTCCAGCCTCGATCTGCATTCGCCGTTCATCCCCGGCGCCGCCCCCGATTCCAGCCGATCCCGACAGCTTGCCGCTTTGCCGTCGCCGCCGTCTGCCCTGACGACCGGCCAGCTCGATGTGCGCGGCAGCAAGACGGTGCGCATGTCCTCCGGCAACCGGCGGGAGCTTACGGTCGACCAGACCCTGCGTCTGGCCATCAGCGGCCGGCTCACCGAGGATATCTTCGTTCGCGCCGCCCTGACCGACGATAACCTGCCCGTGGTGCCGGAGGGCAACACCGAGGAATTGCGGGATGTCGATCAGATCCTCGTCGAATTGACCGCCCCACGGTGGCGGGCGACGCTGGGTGATTTCGTGGCCGTCCAATCCGGTTCGGCTCTCGGCGGCTACCGGCGCAAGCTGCAGGGAGTGTCGCTTTCGGTGGGTGATGAATCCCGTGGCGCCGAAGTCCTGGCCGGTTCGCCACGCGGTCTGTACCGGACGATCCAGCTCCGGGGCGAAGAGGCCAATCAGGGTCCGTATTTCCTCGGATCCGGCGACAGCGGCGCCGAGTTGTTCATCGTCGCCGGATCCGAACGGGTGCGCCTCGACGGAGAAGTGCTCACCCGCGGCGCCGACCAGGATTACGTGGTCGATTATGTCCGCGGCACCGTCACGTTCACCTACCGCCGCCTGATAACCGCCGACTCGGAGATCGCCGTCGAATTCGAACAGGGAGAGGGGCCGTACGGCCGCACCGTGGTCGGCGGCGGCGCCGGATCGGCTTTCACGTTTCCCGGCGCGGCTCTGCCCGGCACGATGATGGTGCGGATAGTCCGCGAGAGGGACGATGCCGGCCGACTGCGCAACGGGGAACTCTCGGCGGCGGACGAGCAGATATTGGCCGCGGCCGGGGATGACCCCGCTCTGGCTGTCTCTCCGGGCGTCGTGCAGCGTGAACCCGGCGAGGGCCGGTATCGCCGGGGTGCTATCGACGGAGTCGACATCTGGATCTATGATCCCGTCGCCGGCGATTACGACGTCAGCTTCTACCATAGCGGTGCCGGCAGCGGCGACTACGACGTCGACTCCCTGACCGTCTTCGGCGAGTTGGTCTACGGATACCGCGGCCCGGCGGCGGGAGCCTACCGGGTGGGGCGTCCGTTGGAAGTTCCTACCAGCCATTCACTGGCCACAGCCTTCGTCCGCATCGGAGCCGCCGCGGCAGAGGGAGCCGGCCTGTCGCTGGAAGGTGATCTCAGCAAGCTCGACCGCAACACCTTGTCGGATCTCGATGAGGACGATAATTCCGGCGGCGCCTGGCGATTGGCCGCCGACTTCGGCAGCGCGGAACTGCGTCCGGCAGGGGCGTCTTTCGGCCGGATCGGTTTCGGTATCACCCACGAGCAACACGATTCCCGATTCTCTCCTTTCCTGATTCGCCGCGATATTTTCGATTATGACCGCTGGGGACTCGGCGATCGGTCCCGCCGGCCGGGATTTCTCGACGAGAAGGACGCCGAAACCCTGGCCCGGGCTGTCTACGCCGCCGCCGCCGACACTCGCAGCATCGATATCACGGCCGATTGGGGGCGCTTGCGTCACGGCGCATCGCTCGAGTCCCACCGGATCGATCTCGGCGGCGCTTGGCGGTACGGCCTGCTGGCGGGAGAGGACGAGTGGGGAGAGGCCTCCAGCGAGGATGTAGACGACCCGCTCGACGTCTTCCGCAAGCATCAGTCCCACGAAGTCGAATTGACCACGGGGATCGCCCGGCCCCGCGTCGGTTTCGCTCGGCGACAGTATGTCGATGACTCCGTCAGCGGCGGCTCAGCTGCCGGTTATCGCCTGCGCTCCTGGAATTCGGGGCTGGCTTCGGCTCTCGGCCGGTCATTCGTCTGGGACATCGATTTCCGCCGCGAGTTGGCGGATTCGATGCGTTCCGGCAATTGGGACCGGGAACGCGACAGCCGCACCGGTATTGCCGGCCTGAGCACTCCCGCCTGGGCGGGAATGCGTTTGACTGCCGACGGCACGGTCCGGGAAGTGCGGCAACCCGGCGGTCCCGATCAGACGACACGCCTGGCGAAGATCTATCTCAACGGCGCCTGGCCCGGAACCGGCAGCGATTGGAGCCTGCAGTACGGCATCGACAACAGCCGCACCGAAGTTCTCGATCGCAAGGTCATCTTCATCGGCGAAAGGCTCGGCGACTACAACGAGGACGGTGATTTCGTGGGCCGCAATCTCGGTGATTACAACGTGGTCACCGTGGGCACCGACAGTCTTGTCGCCACGACCGAAGTCACCGCGGACCTGACCTGGCGGCAGGACTTCGCCAAACTCGGCCGCGACCGGTTCTGGGGAGCCTGGGACAGCTACACCCGGCTGATGGTCGGTTCACGCAGCCGCGAACCGGACGCCGGCCGGCTGTTGCTCTTCGCTCCCGGCACGATCTTCGATCCCGAACAGACCGTCCTGGGCCAGGTTTCGCTGCGACAGGAGCTGCATCTGCTGCGAAATCTGCGCCGCTACGATCTGCGTCTGAACTATGATTTCGACCAGGCGCTCGACCGGCAGTACGCCACCAACCCCGAGGACCGTCTCCAGCGCAGCTACGAGGGAGTGTTCACCGCCGGCCTCGGCAGCAGGACCAGTCTCAGCTTCCGGGGGCGCTGGACGGGCGAGCAACGCTTCACCAGCCAGTCCAGCGGCAGCAACCGCAGCTATGATTCCCGCACGATCAGGGGCGAGTCCGAGATCTCCTGGCGCCCCGGTCCGGGTGACCGTTTGGCCCTGGCCGCGGAGATCGTCAGCCGTGAGGACGCAGTATCGGGAGTCCGGCAGGATGAGGCCGCCCTGCGACCGTCGACGCGTATCAAAGCCGGAAATCGCTGGAGTGGATCGCTCGAGCTGCGGCTGGCTTCTGTCGACAGCCGGGAGCCTGCCGGTTCCCTGCGCCCCTATTTCTATTCCGTGCCCGGCGTCAATCAGGAAATCAACGCCCGGCTGGGCTGGGAGCCGACGCGGTTGATGACCGTAACGCTTTCCTGGTTCGGCCGCCGTCAGGGAGATAGGGGGTGGCAGCACGATGTCCGGCTCGAATCGACGGCCAGGTTCTGATCGTATCATCTGGCTGCGGATCTTCATCGTCCTGACCGCGCTCTGTTGCGGCCCGACCGCAGCGGCGATCGGGAAACCGGCTTCCGTATTGCGCTTGTCGGCGCCGCAAGATCCGCAGTGGTCGGCAGACCTCGAATCCGACAGGGCATGGCTGGCCCGGCTTCCTGTCGCCTGGACGATGCCGGCGGAGGCGGATTCATTGGCCGGCTTGAGATCCTGGCTCGGCTCGTCGCTCGGAGATCAGGGCTCCCTGCGCCAAGCCGGCGGCGTTCCCGGCCGGGACGGCGCCAGGGGCGTGGTCTCGTCTACGTCGTTATTGCGGGACAGATGGATCCATCGCGGTTATCTGGCCGCCAGGGTCGAACTGTCAGCCGGCGGCGCCGATGCGCCCGACACCCTGGTTATCGATCCCGGGCAGGTTTTCCGGGTCGGAGAAGTCAGAGTGGCCGGTCAGGATTTCCCCGGGCGCACCAGGATCCTGGAGCGGATCCTGCCCGGCCCCGGATCCGATTTCCAGCCTCGCGATTGGGATCGCGTGGCCAACGCGTTGCTGCAAGCCGCCGGTGACGCCGGGCATCCCTTCGCCCGTTGGGTCGTGCGCGATGTGAAAGTCGATTCCGATCGCCGGGAAGTAGACATCGACGCGATTCTGTTCATCGGCGCGGAATCGATCCTGGGACCGCAGACCACGAACCTGCCCGAAGGACGGGGCGAGAAGTTCCTGCTGCGGGCGGCAGGCTTGCGTTCGGGGAAGCCCTTCCGTGAGGCCGATCTGCAATCCGCGCGCCAGCGTCTGTTGCTGCGCGACGTCTACGCCGATATCGGCGAGCCCGGCATCTTCACGACCGCGGCGCCGGGCACCGTCGGAGTGCATTGGCCGGTCACCGTGGCGCCCAATCCCAATCGGCTGGCCGTAGTGCTTGGCCTGAGCCGCTCCGCCACCGGCGAGCCCTCGCGTCTGAGCGGGCAGGTCGATCTGCTGTTGGCTAATCTCGCCGGAACCGGCCGCCGCTTGGCCCTTGCCTGGAGCGACGACGGCCGGGACATGTCGCATTTCGGTTTTTCCTGGGGAGAACCGCTGATGCTGGGCACGCCGTTTGATGCCGACTTGTCCCTGGACCACGAAGTCCGCAGCGATGTCTACACCCGTTTCCAGGTCGACCTCGGGTTGGACCTGCCGGTTTCCGGAGCCTGGGGAATTGCCGTCGGCGTCGGCCATGACCGCAGCACATATCCCGCCGGAGACTATTCCCGGACGTCCCGGCTCAGAACCAGCGCCGCCTTCCGCAAGAGCAGGTCCAGCCGTCTTCGTTCGGGATGGAAAGGTGTCTTCTCGATCGAGACAGCCCGTCGCCAGGCGGATCTGCGTTCGGTGGACGACGAATCGGCGGGCCGGACCAGCATCGAGCGGCAGACTTTGCTCGACATGCAGGTTTCCGGTGAGATGTGGCTCGGCAGAACTCTCAGCCTGGCCGGCAGGGGGCGTTTCCAGGATGTTGCCGGGGGCGGCGGGACGGTGCCGCTCTCCGAACAATATCGTTTCGGCGGGGCCAGTTCCGTGCGTGGGTATCTTGAGGACCAGTTCCATGGCGAGAGGGTCACGTGGGGAGGCGTTGAACTACGTCTAGGCCGGGCGGGGGGCTCGCGGCTTTACACTTTCTATGACATGGGATACTTTCGATTCGCCGCCATCGATCCGGAGGATCCCGGGCGCCTCGTCAATCGTAACGATACGGTTCGCGGCTTCGGGCTGGGTCTGGAGACGCGCGCGGCCGGCGGGGACGTCTCACTCGCGGTGGGTCTGCCCGGCAGCTTCGATTTCGACGCCGCGATGCTCCACGTTTCTCTATTGCAGGCCTTCTGATGAAACGCCGTCGACTGTGGCGGCGGCCGGGAGCGACGCTTTGACCCAGGACTTCGAATCGATCCACGCCGAGGTTGTTCGGCTGCGCGCCGAGATCGCCCGCCATGACGACCTCTACTACAAGCACGCCGCGCCCGAACTGACCGATCGGATGTACGACGAGTTGGTTCTGCGGCTGCGGGAACTCGAAGCCGCCCATCCTGAACTCGTCGATGCGGAAAGCCCCACCGCTAAAGTCGGTTCCGATCGCGACGAGAGATTCCGCAGCGTGCCGCACAGCCGTCCCATGATCAGCCTGCAGAACAGCTATGATCCGGCCGAAGTGGCGGCCTTCGACGCCCGTGTCCGCAAGGTATTGGGTGTGGACGAGGTTCTCTATACCGTCGAACCCAAGATCGACGGCGTCGCCGTGGCTGTCCGTTATGTCGACGGCGTGCTGGATCTGGGCCTGACCCGTGGTGACGGGACCAAGGGCGACGATATCACCGCGAACGTGGCCACCTTCGCCGAGATCCCCACCGAACTGCCGGCCGGATGGAGCCGGGCCTTCGCCGGGAAACCGCCGGCCGCCTTCGAGATCAGGGGAGAGGCCTATCTGGCCTACCCGCGTTTTCGCGAGATCAACGCGGCCCGTGAACGATCCGGCCTCGAACCGTTCGCCAATCCGCGCAACGCCACCGCCGGCACTCTCAAGACCCTCGATCCGGCGGTCGTCGAGGCCCGGGGTCTTTCCGTTTTCTTCTACCAGATCATCCCGCTTGACGACACATCCGGCCCGGCCACTCATCGGGACGAGATGGCCGCCCTGAAAGCCCTGGGATTGCCGGTGAACCCATTTCTGCGCCAGGCCGCGGGCGCCGACGCGATCGCCTCCCATCTCCAGGAGCTGGATCGATTGCGGGACGGGCTCGACTACCAGATCGACGGGGCCGTCATCAAGGTCGACGACATCACGCTGCATTCCCGGCTCGGAGCCACCGCCAAGGCCCCGCGTTGGGGATTGGCCTATAAGTTCGCGGCCGAGGAAGCCGCCACCGTGCTCGAAGCGATCACCTTGCAGGTCGGCCGCACCGGAGTGATCACCCCGGTGGCCGAGTTGAGTCCGGTGTCGCTGGCCGGCAGCACGGTTTCACGCGCCACCCTGCATAACTGGGATGAACTGGAGCGCAAGGATGTGCGCGTCGGGGATACCGTGATCGTGGCCAAGGGCGGCGACATCATCCCCAAGGTGTTGCGGGTGGATCTCGAGCTGAGACCGGCCGCAGCCGTGTCGCAGCCCGTGCCCGAGGTCTGCCCGGTCTGCGGTGCGCATACGGTGCGTCCGGAAGGCGAAGTCGCGGTCAGATGTCCCAACCGGGCCTGTCCCGCCCAGGCGGCCGGTCGTTTACGCCATTTCGTCAGCCGTGACGCCTGCGATATCGAAGGCCTCGGCGGCAAGCATATCGACATGTTCCTCGAATTGGGCGTCGTCACCGGGCCGGCGGATCTGTTCCGGCTCGCGGTGGCCGATCTGGAACCGCTTCCCGGCTGGGGCGAAAAGTCCGCCGCGAGCCTGGTGGCGGCTGTCGGGCGTTGCCGGAATCGTCCCTGGGCCAACAAGATCTTTGCCCTCGGTATTCCCAATGTCGGAATAACCACCGCAACTACCTTGGCCCGTAAATATCATAACCATAGTGAATTGGCGAATTCTTCCGAGAAAGAGCTGGAGCTTCTGCCCGATGTCGGGCCCGTGGTCGCCAAAACAGTGCGGCTGTATTTCGACACTCCCGAGACGGCGGATCAACTGGCGGACCTGATGTCGGTGGACTTCTTTCTGCCGCAAGAGGAGATCCCGCCCGAGCCCCCGCGGTCCGGAGACGGTTATTTCGCCGGCCGCACCTTCGTCTTGACCGGAACCCTGGCCGGCATGGCCCGGCCCGAGGCCCGCCGGAGGATCGAGGCGCTCGGCGGCAAGGTCACCGGCAGCGTCAGCAAGAAGACCGACGCCGTGATCGCCGGCGAGGATCCCGGCGGCAAGGTCGACAAAGCGACGGCTCTGGGCGTCGAGATCATCGATGAAACCGATTTCTTGTCCCGGCTGGAAGCGGAGGAACAGGTATGAATGCCGGCGGGGGATTCTATTTGGCGGTCGACCTGCCGGGAGGCGGCAGCCTGGTCCTGGATGTGGTTTCACCGCGCGAGCCGATCGAGTTCTCCGGTGTTGCCGAGATGTCGGCGTTGCCGGCGGAATCACTGGTGGTGATCGGACCGGGCGACTCCGACGCCCCTCGACGCGCGGTCGTGGACCGTCTCGGCGGCGGTGTCCTGCTGGTATCGCGGGAATTGCTCTGGTCGATCCTCGATCCCCGCCGGCGGGGAACATCCGAGCCGTGGCAGGCAGTCGACAGCGTCGCCGCCGAGCAGATGCTGCGGCGGGAGGGGCGTTTCCTCTGGCGGATGATCGCCGGATTCTGTGATCGGGATCCAGCCTTGCGCAGCGAGTGCCGTTCCCTGTTGGCCCAGTATTCAGCCGGCGCCGGAGCGCTCTGGGATCGTCTGGAAGAACTGTCCTGCCGCGGTGGATCCGATCCTTTCGCTGGTTGGGTGGAGGACGATGACCAGGACATCGACCAGGTTCCCCTGCCCGATCCGCCGGACGCCGATCCCGAGGCCGTGAGCGAGTGGCTTGCCGATCCCGCGAATCTGAGCCGGGTTCTGGGCAGCGGTTATACTCCTCGGATCCAGCAATCCGAGATGGCCGGCGAGGTCGGCGAAGCGCTTCGCGACGGGCATCCGCTCCTGCTGGAAGCCGGAACCGGCGTCGGCAAGACCCTGGGCTATCTGGTGCCGTTGCTGGCGCGCATCGACGCCACCGATGAGCGGGCGGTCGTCTCGACTTTCACCCGCACCCTGCAGAACCAGATCCTGGATAATGATCTGCCCAGTTTGGCCCCGCTCTTTCCCGCCCTGAAGGCCAGGTTGCTGATGGGGCGCAGCAACTACCTCTGCCGCCGCCGCGAGATCAAGTTCCGCGAGAGGCCGATCGAGAGCCTGGAAGACGCCTGGACCGCCGTTTCCTTCCGTCTCTGGATGGAATGCACCGAAGCCGGTCTGCGGGAGGAGGTTGATCGCCATCCCGCCTTGAAGGCTCATTTAGGGGTGCTTTTCGATTCTCCGGAGCCCTGCTCGCCGTCGGTCTGTCACGGCAAGCGCGAATGCTTCGTGCAGAAGGCGCGGCGGCTGGCCCGTGAAGCCCGCTTGGTGATCGTCAACCACTCGCTTCTGATGAACGATTTCGCCGCCGGCAACGCCCTGATCGGCCCGTACACGCATCTGGTGGTGGACGAAGCGCATCGCTTGCCGGCCGCCGCCCTGGATACGTTCTCGGTCGGCTGTGATTCGGTGCGTCCGGTCGTGATCGAGGAATTGGTCGGGGATCTGCGCTCGGGTGACGCCGAGCCCGTGGCCACCCGGGCGTTGCGGGCGCAGCTCGCGGGTCGGGCAGACGAAGGCGCCGCCGCTTCAGCCGCGTTGGGTCCTTTCGTTGACGCGATCCGCAAGTCCCTGGCGGCCTACCGCCGCTGGCTCAACTCCCTGGGCGACGTGTTCGAGGAACGTCTCGGCGACGGCCAGCGCCCCCAGGGCAAGGTCCGGATCTACGTGGCCGATGAAGCATTCGGCTCCATTCGCGATCTGACCCTGGCCTTCACCGAGTCGGCCGCCGCCTCGGGCGCCGCCTACGCCGAGTTCTCCCGTCGCGTCGACGATCTTTCCGATCTTTCCGATGAAGCCGCCGATCTCTTGGCCACCCACGCCAGGGCCGCCGAATTGATGGTCGCCCTGGAGAAGGATGTCCGCTTCATGGTCAGCGGCGACGATGAGAACTGGGTCTATTGGTTGGATCCCGATTCGCGCAACGGCATCCGCTCGACCGGAGCCACCCGCCTGGAATCCGGCAGCTTGTTGCGTGAATGCTGGCTGGGTTCCGACCTCGCCCCGATCCTGACCAGCGCCACGCTCGGGGTGGGCGACGATTTCTCCCATATGATCGGCGAATTGGGAGTCGGGCGGCTGGCCAACCCGCCGCGGACATCCCTGATCCCGTCGCCTTTCGATTTCGACAGCCAGTCGCTCTTCGTTACCTCGCCTGGATTCCCGACCCCGGAAAAATCCGAGTATCTGCCAGCGCTGGCCGCTTTCCTGCGCCGGCTGACCACAACGGTTCCGCGTAAGACCCTGGTCCTGTTCACCGCATATCACGCCCTGCAGTTCGTGGCCCGCGCCATGGCCGATGAGAACCCCGCTGACGAGCTTTTTCCCGCCGGCGCCCAGGACTGGCTGCGAACTCGGCCGGTGGTCCTGGCGCAGGGCCAGGGGCGCTCACCGGGCGAACTCGTCGCGCGATTCCGCCGCGAGCGGCATGCGGTCCTGCTGGGCACGAACACTTTCTGGGAAGGCGTCGACTTTCCCGGCGAGGAATTGGAAGTGCTGGTCGTCACCAAACTTCCGTTCCAGGTTCCCACCGATCCCTGGGTCGAAGCCCGCTGCGGGCGTTTGCAGGCCCAGGGAGAGAATCCTTTCGCGACATTCACTGTTCGGGACGCCGTATTGCGGCTGCGCCAGGGAATCGGCCGTTTGATCCGCTCCGACAGCGATCGCGGCGCGGTTGTCCTGCTCGACAGCAGGCTGCACGCGAAGTCCTACGGGATTACTTTCTTGAACGCCCTGCCCACCGGTGTCCATTATTGCAACGA
The DNA here is from genome assembly GCA_964646035.1 of uncultured Fibrobacteraceae bacterium. Lineage (GTDB taxonomy): Bacteria > Krumholzibacteriota > Krumholzibacteriia > LZORAL124-64-63 > LZORAL124-64-63 > CAYLMM01. The sequence continues at coordinate 24,605 of CAZYDJ010000014.1, forward strand.
AGCCGCGGATATCGTCGATACCGTCGCGGCCTTTTTCGAGGATGGAGACTGAAGCCCAACCGGGCGGGGAGAAACAAGTGAAGCATTACGTCATCGGTCGGAGTGAACTGGATCTAGCCGGTTTTGTCGGTATCTGCAACGGCGGCACCGCCGTCGAATTGGGGGCGGAAGCCCGGGCGGCCGTAGTCGAGTGCCTCGATTTCCGGCGAGGACTCGAAAGCGGAAACGATGCGGTCTACGGGGTGAACACCGGATTCGGCAAGCTGGCCGACACCCGCATCCCGAGCGGAAGCCTGGGACTGCTCCAGGAGAATCTCATTCGCAGCCATGCCGTCGGTTGGGGCCCGCATCTGAGTCTCGCTGAAGCCCGCGGCATGATCTACCTGCGCGCCGCCAGCCTGGCCCACGGCCATTCCGGAGTTCGTCCCGACGTCATAGAGCAACTGCTCTGGCTGCTCGAATCCGGAGTCCATCCCTACATACCGTCCCGCGGTTCTGTCGGCGCCAGCGGCGATCTGGCTCCCCTGGCGCATCTGGCCCTGGTCTTGATGGGCGAGGGGCACGTAATCGACGCCGCCGGTGAACGACGTCCCGCCGGACCCGTTCTCGAAGCCGCCGGCCGCCAACCCCTGAAGCTGGAGGCTCGCGAAGGCCTGGCCCTGATCAACGGCACCCAGCTGATGAATTCCCTCGGCCTGCTGGCGGCCGCCCGGCTGGATCGTCTCGTGCGCTGGGGAGTGCTGGCCTGCGCCCTGACCGTGGAGGCCCTCGAAGGCAGCGCCCATCCGTATTCCGCCGCCTTCCAGAAGTTGCGGCCGCATCCCGGCGGAGTCGATGTCGCGGCCGCCCTGACCGCGATCCTTTCCGGCAGTCCCATCCTGGCCGCCCACGCCCATTGCCCGCGGGTCCAGGATCCGTATTCGGTGCGTTGCGCTCCGCAGATCATCGGGGCCAGCCTGGATCTCCTGCGGACCGCGTCCGGGGTTCTGCTGCGCGAGGCCGGTTCGGTCACCGACAATCCGCTGCTCTTTCCCGCCACCGGTGAAGTCATCTCCGGCGGGCATTTCCACGGGCAACCCATAGCCGTACATCTCGACGGCATGATCCTGGCGGCCAGCGAGCTCGCCAGCGTCTCCGAACGCCGGATCTACCTGATGCTCGGCGGCAACGACGGCCGGCTGCCCCGTTTCCTGGCCGCGGAGCCGGGTCTCGAATCCGGTATGATGATCGCCCAGTATCTTGCCGCGGGCCTGGTCAGCGAGAACAAGAACGCCACGGCTCCGGCCAGCGCCGATTCGATACCGACTTCGATGGGCCAGGAGGACCACGTCAGCATGGGCAGCGTGGGCGCGGTCAAGCTGGCTCCGTTCCTGGACCGTGTCGAAACCGTCATCGCCCTGGAGCTTTTGACCGCCGGACGCGCCTTGCAGTTCATCACCGAACAACGCTGGGCGGCCCTGGTCCCTCGCGATCAGGTCCTGCTGCCCGGGCGCTGGACCGCAATGGTGCTCGACCGGCTGGGCGCCGTGGCCGACCTCAGCCCGGCCGACAGATCCCTGACCGCGGATATCGAGTCGGTTCTGGATCTCATCGACGATCAGGACGTCCTGGCGGAATTCGACGAACCGCTGGCGTCAATTCGCGCAAAGCTTCCCGAGGAGTGAGCAGGATGGATCAGAGGCGAATGCGAACGGTGCCGTTGCGGATGGACGAGGATGCGCTGGCGGCCGGAGCCGTCGCGGATCTGCTGGTCACCGGTATCGGTGAACTCTGCAGTCTGGATGAGCCGGATGCGGGATCCGGCCCGCGCCGCGGCGACGATATCGAGGCCCTGGGCATCGTTCGCGGGGCCGCCCTCGCCTGTTCAGCGGGGGAGGTGCTGGCTTCCGGGCCGGAAAACGCCGTGCTCGCTGCCGTCCCGCGCAGCGATTCCACCGTTACGGTGGACGCCATGGGCCGCTGCGTGACGCCCGGCTATGTGGATCCGCATACCCATGCTGTTTTCGGTCGGACCCGGCAGGACGAGTATGAGCGGCGATTGCGCGGCGAGACCTATCTCGAGATTGCGGCGGCCGGCGGCGGCATCAACGCCTCGGTCTCCGATCTGCGCTCCCGCGGCGAACAGGATTTGTTGGGTCTGACCTGCTGCCGTCTTCAGGAAATGCTTGAACACGGCACCACAACAGTCGAAATAAAAAGCGGTTACGGACTAGCGCCAGATGACGAGTTGAAGATGTTGCAGGTCGGTGGTCAGGCGGCGAGAACCGTGGGCCTGCGCTCGGTGCTGACCTGTCTGGCGGCCCATGAGGTTCCGCCCGAATATCGTGACCGGCGTTCCGAGTACATCTCCCTGATCAACGACGTGATCCTGCCGGATGTGGTGGCCGGGGGCTATGCCGAACGAGTCGATGTCTTCTGTGAGCCTACGGTTTTCGATCTGGCCGAGACCGAATCGATCATCAGGCGCGGCATGGAACTCGGATTGCGCGCCACCGTTCACGCGGACGAACTGGAGGCTTTCGGCGGCGCGGCGCTCGCGGCCCGTATCGGCGCTGATTCCGCGGATCATCTGATCAGGATCGACGCCGCCGGCATCGCGGCTTTGGCCGGTTCCGATACGGTCGCGGTGTTGCTGCCCGGCACGGTATTCTCATTGGGCCTGGAATCCTATGCTCCGGCCCGGGAAATGATCGACGCCGGCGTGGCGGTCGCCCTAGCGACCGATTTCAATCCCGGCAGCTGTCCGATCCTGTCGATTCCCCTGGTGATGGCGATAGCCTGCACCCAGATGAAGATGTCGCCCGCGGCCGCGCTCACCGGCTGCACGCTGAATTCGGCGCACGCCCTGGGGCTGGCCGACGAGGTCGGTTCCCTGGCCCCGGGCAAGGCGGCCGATTTCATCATTCTCGATGGCGACGATCATCGATTGGTGCCTTATCATGCCGGTCATAATCCGGTCCATGCCGTTTATCGCGACGGAAGGTTCGTGGTCTGATTAATCCGCGCCGACGAAAGCTTCTGCTGCTCACCGCCTTGGCGGTGTGCTTGTCGTGCTGCGCCGTCCCGGATATCGCCCGCGGCAAGGATCGGTCCGCCGTGGAGCTCTGGAATCCCTTCATCGCCCACATCAGCGAAGTGTTGCCGCGCAGCTTCGACTGGGTCGTCGTCCAGGACGGCGGTTTCGGCGCCCGCATGCTGATCCTGCACGAGCCCGGGGCTTCCGGTAATCCGATCTTCCTGCGGGACGGGATTCCCCTCGGCACCGGACATCGCTGGACCGACGATCCCTGGATCGTTTCCATTACCGGCCGGAGCCTCGAAACGGGTGGATACGGCAACGACGGCTGGGCCGGCGACAACGGCGCCGTGTTGTTGAATCCCGCCGAATCCGACACGTCGGTGGCGGTGGTCGAAACCCGCTTCTTCAAGGGCAACCACGAAACCTACCTGCGCAGCATCTCGGTCCGCACGCCGAAGGCTCCTTGGCGTTTCCGCCTGGATTTCGAGGAACTCGTCGATCAGAAGGGCTATGATTATCGCGTGCCCGACGATCCCCGCATTCTGACCGCCAATCGCCTCGGTGAATCCAAATACCGCTCCTCCCGCGCCGCTTTGACCCGATCGCTCGCCGACGGCCGCATGCTGGAACTGGCCTACGAGAGGATCCGCAAGCACAAGACCGGAATCCCGGTCGATTCCCTGATCCACGAGGAGATCTGGGCCGACAACGCCGCTTTGACGTGGCGGGACAGGACGCCCCTGGGATCGGTCCGCACTTCGCTCTTTTTGTCCGGTTCCGATGTCGAGCGCAGCGACGGCCGCAAGCTGGAATCCCTGCGTGAAGGGACCCTGGTCGAGATCGAGGGCGACTCCGGCCGCCGGATCCGCGCCCGTTTCGACGGCTGGAACGTCAGCGACAACTGCGCCGGCGTCACCGATTGGTATTCCGACGCTGCGGCGGTCGACGCCAAGGGCCAGTCGGCCGGCTTCACGCTCAGCGCTCCGGCCGGCTTCGCCGGATGGCGGGCCCGGGGTGATATCGAGGGCCGTTGGGAATCGCGGAGCGGAGCTGATCCCGCCGGTTCGGTGAAGCTGACGCGGAGCATCGTCGGGGGAGAACTCGCAGTCGCCGCCGCGGTCGGAGGCCGGGCGCCGCGCAGCGACGAATTACTGACCCCCGATCGTCACGGCTCACCCGAGCGCACCTTCGTCCTGTTGCCCAATCCGGATCTGGATTGGGAAAGCACGACTCGCTTCAGCGGCTCCTGGAGCCGCGATCTGCTCGGTTTCGCCACCGCTCTGAGCGGCAGCTACCGGTTGCTGCGCGACGGCATCGGCTGGCGCGTCGACCTGGCTGATCCCGATCGCGGCCGTTGGGAAAACGACGTCGAACTGGATGGTTGGACGATGACCTTGCGCCTGCGGCGAGCCTGGCGCATGGCTGGTTACGCCAGCATCGACGCCCACATCACCCGTCGCGGCTCCGACATCGCCGCGGGCAATCCGGTCGGCCTTCCGCCTGACGAATCGGCGGCGTTGCGCTTCCTCTGGGAAAAGCATCTCTTCCATGAGGACGGGATCTTCGAGATCGGTTACGGCCTGGAATATCGCGGCGCGATGGACGATCCGTGGTTGCCGCAGACGGCGACGGAGCTGGCGGCGATCACGCGCCACGACCTGACTCTCGGATTCCGCATGGTCGGCACCGATCTCGGTCTGGAATTCCGCAATCTCACCGATGAGAGTTTCCGGCTCAGCTCCGGCGCCATGAGCGACGGCCGCGAGATGCGCTGGCGTCTGGAGTGGTCCTTCTCGCGCTGACGGTCCCTGTCGACAACCCCCTCGGCTTCCTCCCGCGCACCGGCGTTCCCCGGCGATGAACATGGATAGAAGGCAGGCACTGGGTGTGATCCTGATCGCCGCCCTGGTCGGGGCCGGCCGTTGGATCCGGGCGCGGCTTTTGATCGGGCCCGGCG
>CAZYDJ010000015.1:0-28967 GCA_964646035.1 uncultured Fibrobacteraceae bacterium
CTCGTGCAGGCGGATCTTCAGGCCGCCGCCGTATTCCCATCCGTTCAGGGAATTGCTCAGCCCGGTGACGGTGTTGCCGGAGCTGTCGATGTCGAACTGGCTCCAGCCTCCGGTCAGATAAGGATTGATGCGACGTCCCGGGGCCAGGTTCAACAGCAGGTCCAGGCCGTAATGCTCGACGTCGGTGTCGAATCCGGGATCGTATTCGGTATCGGTTGATGTGCGGCCGTAGGTGCCCTCGACTCCGAGCCAGGGCAGGAACATCACGGCGGCGCGGCCACCGAAGATCAAGCTGTCGTCCAGGCCGATCTCATCGGACCAGAAGGCCTGGCCGATGTAGGGGCTGATGGCGAAGAGGGGCATTTCGAGCTCGTCCGCGGCCTGGGCGGCGGGTACGAGAGCCATCAAGGCGATGGTCAAGACCAGCAGAATCGAAAACTTGGGTTTCATTGTTCCTCCTCCGTTCGGTGAAACCGGGAAGATATCACCCGGTCGGGAATCCGTGCGCTACCGCCGACTCTGAATCGACGCTCGTGCTTCTGACCCATCGGATCGAGAAAAGTCACATCGAAGGGAAAGAAATATCTGCGGGCGTGAGCTGATGCTAGTATCAATATCCCTGCGTTGGATGTGACTTCATTTCCATGCCTTGTGTCAATAGTCATGTGGAGAAGACCATGGAAAACCGCGTTTCGGACGAAGATCTGGCCCGCCAATCCGTGCGCGCCGGCCAGGGCGACATGCGGGCGTTCGACACACTGGTCGAGCGTCATCAGGGCAAGGTGATGGCCAATTGCCGCGATTTGAGCGGATCGGCGGAAGACGCCGAGGATCTGGCCCAGGAGGTATTCGTGAAGGCGTTCTTCGCCCTGCCCCGATTCGAGGCGCGGGCGAAGTTCGGCACCTGGGTGCAGCGGATCAAGGTCAACCATTGCCTGAATTTCCTGCGCAGGAAGCGGGGCAAGAATTTCATCGACGTCGACGATCACGAAATCGAGTCCCGGTCCGAGATGGCGGTCGCGCCCGCGGCCGAGTCCAGGCTGGAGGACGATGACCGCCGCCGCCGCATCAGGGCCACGCTCGACTCGCTGTCGGACAGCCTGCGGCTGCCGCTGGTGATGTGCGATCTCGACGGCATGTCGTACCAGGAGATCGCCGCCGACCTGGGCCTGTCCCTGTCGGCAGTGAAGATGAGAATCAAGCGGGGTCGCGAGGAATTCCGCCGGATCTACCTGGAGATTTCGGAATAGCCGCCGCCGACAGTCGGCGGAAAGGATCAGAATGAACAGCCGCGGATCCACCGACGACAACGACATCGGTCGTCCCCTGGAGGAACTGGCCGAACTGCGCGAGGAGCCGGGCGAGGGTTTCTTCGGGCGCATCCATGCGGCCATCAACCGCAGGCTCACCGCGGCGGACATCCTCGACCTGTCGGTGCAGGGCTTCTTCGCCACTTTCTTCACCTATCTAGCGGCGCTTTTCCAGGCGTTGTCCGCAAACGGGAACGCAGACAAGGAGCGATGACCAGATGAACCAGGATTTTTCCCTGAAGACGGTCGCCGGCGACGTCCTGAACAGCCTGATAGCAGCGGTGGCGGATTTCGTGCCCCGTTTTCTGACCGGCCTGGTGGTGGTGCTGATCGGCTGGCTGCTGGCGAAGGTGGCCGACAAGGCCATCCGCACTGCATTCGAAAAGCTGCGGCTGGATGAACTGCTGGAAAAGGCGGGCCTGACCGGGACCATGGCCAAAATCGGGCTGCGCGGTTCTCCGGGCTCCCTGCTGGGGCGGGCCGCGTACTGGCTTCTTTTGCTGCTATTCGTCCAGAGCGGCGCCCAGGCGGTGGGCATGACGGCCATCGCCGGCGCGATCGGCGCCTTCTTCGCCTATCTGCCCAGCATCCTGGCCGCGTTGATCGTGTTGATGATCGGAATGATGATCTCCCAGTTCGTCGGCGGCGCGGTCGCGCGATCCGCCGGGGAATCGGGAGTCGATTTCGCGCCCGTGCTCGGCCGGGCGGTCTCGACGCTGATCCTGTTCATCGTGGCGGTGATGGCGGTCGCCCAGCTGCGCATCGACACCCAGTTGATCAAGTCGGTAGTGCTGGTGGTTCTCGGCGGGTTCGCGGTGGGGCTGGCCCTTTCGTTCGGACTGGGCACCCGCGACGCGACCCGCAACATCGTGGCCGGTTTCTACGCCCGGAAGATTTTCCGCGCCGGCGATCAGATCGAGATGGGCGGCGAAACAGGCGAATTGCTGGGCGTTACCGCGTTGCAGACGCTGCTCGAACGCGACGGCCGCACCATAGCGATGCCGAACCGGATATTTCTCGACGAAGCGGTCAAGCAATAGGGGATGACGGCGATCGCGGGGGCGTCATTCCGCCTTGCGGGCGAAGACCGTCATGCGGTCGCCGAAGCGTCCGGTCAGCCGCGTCAGAGGCGCGTTCACCAGCTGCAGCAACCATTTGGCCAGATAGGCCGGCGAGCGGTCCTTGAGGTTCAGCGCGGTTGCCGGGGTGGCCTCGCAGATGATCTCCACCTCGTCGAAATGATCGGCGAAGATCCGGCGCAGGGTCTTGTCGGTATACTCGTAGAGATGGTAGGGCGCGTCGGGCAATCGGCGGTCGCGGCCTCCCAGCCGCAAGAGGAACTCTCCCAGCCTGGTCGAGAGCAGATTGAAGGTGCCCGGCACCCTCATCACGCAGATCCCGCCCGGGACCAGCAGCCGCTCCACCTTCGTCAGCACCCCCGACGGATCGCGCAGATGCTCGAAGAGATCCCCGGCGTAGACCACGTCCCAGCTTTCAGCCCAGGGCTCGACGTCGATGGTCTCGATGTTCCCGCAATGCAGTTCGACCCCGAACTTTTCCCGGGCCCGCTCGACCGCGGCGGCCGATATTTCCACTCCGCCGGTGCGGAGGCCTTCGGCCGCGGCCGCGCGCAGGAAATGGCCCATCGCGCCGCCGAGCTCGAAGACCGACCGGGCTTGCGGGACGCGGGGCAGGATCTCTTCGCGCAGATAGCTCCGGGCCTTGGCCAGGGAGGCGTCGGCGTGGGTCTCGTAATCGGTTCCCATCCGGTCCAGACCGTGCAGGCCGTGATCGAAATAATCGGCGCCGTAGAGGCGGACCAGCTCTTCGTCGGAGGGCAGGGGATCAAGGACCACTATCCCGCAAGCGCGGCAGCGCATGCCCTGGTAGCGCTTTTTCTCCCACAGGTAGTGGAAGGGCAGGCGCTGGAAATCATCGTTGCCGCAGAGGTTGCAGTTCACAGGGTTCTCCCGGATGGCGACAGTCGTCCTATCCGAAGAAAAGGTAGCTGACGAGGATGGCGGCCACAACACCGACCGCGTCGGCGGCCAGCCCGCAGGCCAGGGCGTGGCGGGTGCGGCGCAGGCCGACCGACCCGAAGTAGACGGCCAGGACGTAGAATGTCGTTTCGGTGCTGCCCTGCATCACCGACGCCAGGCGGCCGGCGAATGAGTCGGCGCCGAAGTTCTGCATCGTCTCGACCATCATCCCGCGCGCGCCGCTGCCGGAAAGGGGCTTCATCACGGCAGTGGGCAGGCCGTCGACCCAGCGCGTGTCCATCCCGACCGAGCCTGCCGCGGCCCGCACTCCGTCCAGGAAGAGATCGAGGGCGCCGCTGGCGCGCAGCACCGCGATGGCGGCCAACATCGCCACCAGATAGGGAATGATGCCCACCGCGGTCTTGAAGCCGTCCTTGGCTCCATCGACGAAGGTCTCGAAGACGGGCACCCGCCGCCGAGCGGCCAGCAGGATGAATCCGGTGATCACGCTGAGGATCAGCACGTTGGCCAGCACCGACGACTGCTGCTCCATCGCCTCGCGCTCCAGGCCGGAGAACCAGGCCACCAGCCCCGCCACGATCGCGGTCATCCCGCCCAGATAGCCCAGCACCACCGGATCGTTCAGGCGCAGCCGCTGGACCAGGCCGGTGACCAGCAGGCCGGCCAGGGTGCTGCAGTAGGTGGCGATCAGAATCGGCAGGAAGACGTCGGTGGGATCGGCCGCTCCGAGCTGGGCGCGGAAGGTGAATATGGTCACCGGGATGAGGGTTACCGAGGACGTGTTGATGACCAGAAAGAGGATCTGATCGTTGCTGGCCGTGTCGGGCGTGGTGTTCAGGTCCTGCAGCTCGCGCATCGCCTTGAGGCCCAGGGGCGTGGCGGCGTTGTCCAGGCCCAGCATGTTGGCGGCCATGTTCATCACTATCGAGCCCGAGGCGGGATGTCCGGCGGGGATGCCGGGAAAGAGCCGGCTCAGCAGCGGGCGGAAGGCGCGGGCCAGCAGATCGACCGCGCCGCCCTTCTCGCCCACGCGCATGATGCCCAGCCACAGGCACATCACGCCGGTCAATCCGAGCGCGATCTCGAAGCCGGTCTTGGCGCTGGCGAAAAGCGCGCCGACGATCTCGGCGAATACGCCGGGATTGCCCAGGAACAACGCCTGGACCGCCGCCGCCGCGAATGCGATGAAGAAGAATGCCGCCCAGATCCGGTTGAGCATCGTCGCTGAAGCCTCCTTGTCGCTGGAGGATAGGGGGCGAGGGGGAGGTTGTCATTTGGTTTCCGGGTCTTCCCGCCGGTTTCACCGGACTTCCGATGCTCTTGCGGCTTCCGCCGGCATATGTGATCCTGATCGGCGAACCCCGACCGGGAGCACCGAATTGACCGAACAATGGACCGGCACCCTGCGCAAGATGCGCGTAGCGGACACCGACCCCGTTTCCTACTCCCTGGCCGACGGACGGCACGACGAATCCGCCCGCGTCGATGATCTGCCGCTGGCCCCGTTCCTGGGCCGGCCGATTTCACTGAGGTTCACCGGCGAGATCAACTGTACGGCCTGCGGCCGTCCCACGAAGAAGACCTTCAGCCAAGGCTATTGCTGGCCCTGTTCGCAGAGCCTGGCCGCGGCCGACATCTGCATGGTCAAGCCCGAGCTCTGCCATCACGGCGACGCCGGACATCCCTGCCGCGAAGAGGATTTCGCGCAGGCGAAATGCTTCCGGCCCCACATCCTCTACGTTTCGCTGACCTCGGGTTGCAAGGTGGGCATCACCCGCAAGGTTAACGTGCCCAGCCGCTGGATCGATCAGGGCGCGGTGGCGGCTATACCCCTGGCCGAACTGCCCGACCGGCGCACCGTCGGTCTGCTCGAGCACGAACTGGCCGCCGGCTACGCCGACAAGACCCACTGGATGCGGATGCTGAAGGAAGAGCGTCCCGCGGCCGATCTGGAGGCTTTCGCCGCCGAAGTGCTGGCCGCGCTGGCAGCCCGCGGCGTGGAGCCGTTGCCCGCGGCCGAGCGCGCCGTGCGGATTTTCAACTATCCGGTGCTGCGTTATCCGCAGAAGGTGCGCAGCTGGAATCTCGACAAATCCGACGAGGTCGACGGGGTGCTCGAGGGCATCAAGGGCCAGTACCTGATCCTCGACACCGGCGTGATCAACCTGCGCAAGTTCACCGGCTATCGCATCAGCTTCCACGGAGAGCCGGGATGAGCGGGCGCTACGGCAGGGCGCAGGCGGCGGAAGACTGCGGGCCCGGGCCGAGCGCGCGGATCGGACTGTTGCTGGGGCCCCTGGCGGCGTTGGCGATCCTGTTGTTGGCCGATCTCGACCCCGCCCGCCCGCAGGTCACCCGCATGGCCGCGATCGCGGCCTGGATGGCCCTGTGGTGGATCACCGAGGCCGTGCCGCTGGCCGTGACCGCCCTGCTGCCGGTGGTTCTGTATCCGGTTCTCGGAATCATGGCCGGCCGCGACGTGGCGCCGGTCTACTTCAACAGCATCATCTTCCTGTTCCTGGGCGGCTTCGTGGTCGCGATCGCGATGGAGCGCTGGCTGCTGCACAAGCGCATCGCCCTGGGGGTGATCCTGGCGGTCGGCGGCCACGCCCGCGGCGTGCTGCTGGGGTTCATGGTCGCCGCCGCCTTCTTGTCGATGTGGGTCAGCAACACCGCCACGACCATGATGATGGTGCCGATCTGCGTCGCGGTGATCAGGCGCGTCGAGAAGCACGACCCCGGACCCGCGGCCCGGCGATTCGGCGTCGCCCTGCTGCTCGGAACCGCCTACGGAGCGTCGACCGGCGGCCTGGCGACCCTGATCGGCACTCCGCCCAACCCGCTCTTCGTCAGCAACCTTTCCCTGCTCTTTCCCGAGGCCCCCGAGATCAGCTTCGCATCCTGGATGGTGCTCGGCCTTCCCTTGTCGGTGCTGATGCTTCTGACTTCCTGGTTGGTGCTGACGCTCATATTCCGTCTGAAGGAGATGCGCGGCCTGATCGACCGTACGGTCTTCGCCGCCGAGCGCGCGAAACTGGGACCGATGTCGTGGGAAGAGAAAGTGGTCCTGGCCGACTTCGTGTCGCTGGCCGTGCTCTGGCTGACCCGCGGCGGATTGGATGTCGGCTGGATGAGATTGCCCGGCTGGTCGGAGATCCTGCCTCACGGGCATATGATCGATGACGGGACGGTGGCCATCGTCGCGGCAGTGGCTCTGTTCATGATCCCTTCGCGAACGCGGCCCGGCCGGGTGATGGACTGGCCGACGGCCCGCTGGCTGCCGTGGGGTATCGTGCTGTTGTTCGGGGGAGGATTCGCGCTGGCGAAGGGCTTCGTCACCTCCGAATTGACCGTCTGGCTGGGGGAGCGGCTGGCCGGGTTGTCGTCGTTGCCGCCCTTGTTGCTGGTTGTCTGCGTTTGCCTGCTGATCACCTTCGTCACCGAACTGACCAGCAATACGGCCACTACGCAGATGGCCCTGCCGGTCCTGGCAGCGGTGTCTGCGGGCATCGGAGTCAATCCGCTGCTGCTGATGGTGCCGGCCACCTTTTCCGCGTCCTGCGCGTTCATGCTGCCGGTTGCCACGCCGCCCAACGCCATTATCTTCGGCACCGAACGGGTCCGGGTAGCCGACATGGCGCGGGCGGGACTGCTGTTGAATCTTGCCGGAGCCGTATTGATAACGCTTTGTGTATACTTCCTGGGCGAGGCGGCGTTCGGCTGCGACATGACCGCGATGCCCGACTGGGCGGCGGCCGCCGGACGCTGACGACTTGTGATGCCGGAGTAGCGGATGAAGAATGAAGACGAAGCGAAAGAGATGCCGATCGACGGCGTTCTCGATCTGCATATGTTCCAGCCCCGGGACGTGAAGGAACTGGTGCCGGATTATATCGATGCGTGCCGCGAGCGGGGAATACTCGACTTGAGGATCATCCACGGCAAGGGGATCGGCGTGCTGCGCGAGACGGTCCACGCGGTCCTGCGGCGCCGCGGCGACGTCGAAAGCTTTTCGCTGGCCGGCAACGCCGGATCCTGGGGGGCTACCGTTGTCCGGTTGCGTCCGGCGGAGGAGAAATAGATGGCGGCCCGCAAGAAGATGCGCCGTTCCATCCGGCACGACGCCTGGAGCGACGATGACCCGAACGCACGGCGGCCGTCGGGGCCGATGCCGCCGACAATCAACCTGCGCCATATGCGCGCCGAAGAAGCCGAGGCCGTTTTCGAGGCTTCGGTCGCCCGGCATCGCACTCGCGGGACGCGCGAACTGCTGATCGTCCACGGCCGCGGCCTCGGATCTCCCGGCGGCAAATCGGTGATCGGGCCGCTGGTCAGGAATTGGTGCGACCGGCATGCCGAGATGGTGTCGTCCTGGCGGGAAGCGCCGCGGGACTGGGGCGGCGCGGGAGCGATCGTGATCAGCCTGCGCGGCGGATGATGTGAATCGGGAAGAGCCGGCGAAACAGGAGGCGGCCTTGAACGAGTCGAAGATTCTGGCGGGAAGAAAGGCCCTGGTCACCGGCGCGGCGCGGCGCGTGGGCAAGGCCCTGGCATTGGCGCTGGCGAAAGCCGGGGCCGACGTGGCGATCCATTATCGCGGGTCGGCCGCGGATGCGGCGCAAACCGCCGCCGACATCGCAGCTGCCGGCGTGCGCACGGTTCTCACGGCCGCCGATCTCACGCTGCCCGGCGAGACCGAGCGGGTGATGGCCGAGGCCGCCGCCGCCCTGGGCCCGATCGACATCCTGATCAACAACGCTTCGGTTTTCGAGCAGGCCCTGCCTTTGGCCGACGATATCGCCAATTGGGATCTGAACCACGAAATCCACGTCCGGGCCCCGTTGCGGCTGACCATGGCGATGGCCGACGGCCTGCCCGCCGCAGCAGCGGGGGATGTCGTCAACCTGAACGATTGGCGCGCGCTTCGCCCCGCGGTCGAATACCGTTCCTATACCCTGAGCAAGTCGGCGCTGCACGATCAGACCCGCGGCCTGGCCGTCGCGTTGGCGCCGCGGGTGAGGGTCAACGAGATAGCCATGGGAGCCGTCCTGCCGCCCCAGAAGGCTTCTGAGGAATACATCCACACTCTGCGCGACGAGATCCCGCTGCGCCGTTTTCCGCCGCTGGAGGATGTCTGCGCCGCGATGATCTTCCTGCTTTCGACATCGTCGATCACCGGTCAGACCATCTGCGTGGACGGAGGCCGGCACCTGGTGTAGAGTGAAGATATGGGCACTCCGATTTCACATCCCCGGGGGCGCGACCGGATCCATGTCCGGGACCTGCTGCTGAGGACCATCGTCGGCATCAAGCCCGACGAGAGGACCAAGCGGCAGGACGTCCTGATCAATCTGGACCTGGGCGTGGACGTCGCTCCCGCGGGCGCGACAGACGAGATCTTCGACGCGGTGAACTACCGTTCCATCACCAAGGACGTCATCTCCCTGGTGGAAAAATCCTCCTTCCATACCGTCGAGAAGCTGGCCACCGAGATCGCGCGGCTGATCCTGACCCGGCATCAGGTGCTGGAGGCGGTCGTGTCGGTGGAGAAGCCGGGCGCCCTGCGTTTCGCCCGCTCGGTGGGAGTGACTTTGACCCGCCGGCGGGATGACTTCGCCGCCGACGCCGCGCCCGCCCGGGACGACCCGCCCGCCTCTTCCACCGGGCCATGAACGCGGCCTATCTTTCCCTCGGCTCGAACATCTGCGCGGAAGCCAATCTGAAGCGCGCCGTATCGCTGCTGGCCGCCGGCGGCGAGATCCGCGCGGTGTCGCCGGTCTATCTGACCGAGCCGGTCGGCGCCCCGGGATCGCCTCCGTTCCTGAACGCGGCGGTGCTGTTGCTGACCGGGATGTCGGCGCGGGACCTCAAGGCCGGGTTGATCGCGGGTATCGAGGCGACTCTCGGCCGGGTGCGCGTCGCGGGCGATCCCAACGCTCCGCGGACCATCGACATCGACATCTCGTTGTGGAACCCGGACGGCCGCGGCGACGGCGAAGACGGCGGCGCCGGGCCCGACGGCGCGGGACCAGAGCCGGGACCCGATCCCGATCCCGACATCCTGATCCGGCCGCACATAGCGGTGCCGTTGGCGGCGATAGCCCCGGATCTGGCCCATCCCACAACCGGCGAAAGCCTGGCCGCCGTAGCGGCGCGCCTGGCGGCGGCAAGCGAAGGGCCGCCCCCGAGGGAGCGGCCCGACATCGGACTCGATCCTGATTCCTGGCGTTAATCCTCCGGATACATCTCGTTCCACCAGGCGGGGCGCCCCTTCAGGTACTTGGCGAAGTAGGCCATGATGGTGTCGTTCCAGACGATGCGCTGGTCGTGATCCAGTATCCAGTGGTCCTGGCCGTTGATCCGGACGTATTCCACATCCCGGCCGAGCAGCTTCAGCGCCACGAAGAGCTGGTCGCTCTCGCCGCGGGGCACGTTGGTGTCGGATCCGCCGTGCAGCAGCAGCAGCGGGGTGTGGATCTTGTCGGCGTGGAAGAGCGGGCTCTGCTCGACGTAGAGCTCGCGGTCGGACCAGGGGAAGGCCTCGGCCAGGGCGCGGGCCCCGTAGACGTAACCCCAGTATCCCTCTCCCCAATAGCTGCTGATCGACGAGATGCCGGCATGGCTGATCCCGCAGGCGAAAATGTCGGTCCGGGTGACCAGGTACTCGGTGAGGAATCCGCCGTAGGACGCTCCCATGCATCCGACCCGTTCGGGATCGGCGGCGGGGAAGGCCTTCAGGAAGGCCTTGGTGCCTTCGATGACCTCGGGCGCGGTCAGGCGGCCCCAGTCGTTGACGTGACGGGCGGCGAATTCCTGGCCGTAGCCGGTGGCTCCGCTGGGCTCGGGCACGTAGACGAAGTAGCCCTGGCTGGTCCAGACGTTCTTGGGATAGCGGCCGCCGAAGTCGCGGGTGATCGGCGAGGTGCCGCCGTAGTAATAGACGATCACGGGATAGGTCAGTTCGGGATCGTAGCCCACCGGATAGTGGACCCGGCCGTCCATGAGCTCTCCGTTGGGCAGCTCGCATTTCCAGTCCTCGACCCGGCCGAATTCGATGTCGCCGTAACGCGAGGCGCCGGGATCGAGCAGCACCCGGGACTTCCCCTTCTTGAGGTCGACGGCGAGCAGCTTCTGCGGTTCGGCGGCGCTGGTGCCCCGGGCGACGGCCGTGCGCGCTTCGGCGGCGAACTCGACATCGGACACGTAGTCGACGCCGCAATCGATGCCGCTCCACTTGCGGCCGTCCCAGCTATAGATCCCCTGGTACTGGCCGGAAAGGGCCAACGCGTAGATCCGGCCGTCCGGATGCCAGACGCAGCTCGAGATCTGGGGGGCGAAGTCGCGGGTGATCGCGGCAGCGTCTCCGGTTTCGATATCGTAGATGAAGAGCTGGCCGCCGTATTCGTTGGGCAGCACGTCCGCGGCCAATACGTTGCCGATGCCGTCGAACGAGGAAGGCGAACCCAGGATCGCCAGCTGCCTGCCGTCGGGGGACCACTCGGCGCTCCCGATCCAGCGCCCCTCGGTGATCTTCACGGTCTGCAGCGTGCCCAGATCCATCCGCCACAACTCGGTGCGGTAGTAGGGACGGGCTTCAACGTCGGCGTATTCGCGGAAGAAGATCAGACTCCGGCCGTCGGGGCTGATGCGCCAGTTCTGCGCCGATGCGTCCCCTGCGGTCAGTTGCCGCGACGCGCCGTCCGGCAGGACGACCTGCACCAGATAGGAGCGGTTGCGGTACCAGGGCAATCTGTCGTCGGCATCACGCAGGTGATGCACGTCGCGCTCGTCCTTTTCCGGCTCGACGCCGAAGGAATAGATCAGGTAGGAGCCGTCGGGCGCCCACTTGTATTCCTCCAGCTTCTCGATGTCGCGGGCCGCCGCGGCAGCCTCGCCGGTAGCGATGTCGTAGAGCCAGATCGTCGACTTCTCGTCTCCGGAAACATAGGAGAGACGGCGGTCGCCCGGCGCCCATTTCAGATCGCGGGCATCGACCGAGCCGCGCCAGGTGCGTTCCAGGGATCCGTCGCGCGTGTCGCGGATCTCGTACCAGTTCTCCTGTTCGCCGTCCGGCCCGTAGGCTCCCAGCCGGCAGGCCACCCGGGATCCGTCGGGCGAGATGACCGCGCCGGAAACCTTGGGTGCGTCGAGGATGTCGCGGATGTCCACCGACCGCGTGGGCTCGATCGTCAATTCGACGCCCGCCTCGGCGTTCCTCTCCAGGGCCGCGCCGATCTCCCAGGGCTCGTCCTTCTCGGGATCGTAGACGGTGCGCACCAGCAGCAGATGCTTGCCGATCGTCAGCTTCAACTCGGCCTTGCGCTCCGCGTCGTTCTCGGCGGGCGACAGGGTGAGCTGCTCACCGTCCAGGATCGCCAGGGCGGGATGCTCGCCGCTCAGCTTCAACTCGGCCTGCTGCCAGCGGTCGGCGGTGATGTAGACGGCCAGCCAGGCTTCCCCGGAGGCTCCGGCATCCGGGATCGGCATCGTCAAGGAGCCTTCGGCCGCCGTGGCGGCCGTCCAGGCGCGGGCTCCGGCGCCGGGCAGGATCAGGTCGCGACCGGCGCGGGGGCGCAGGGCCTTCGGGTCCAGATTGCCGGCGTCGAGCAGATTCTCGACGGTGAAGGTCCGGCCGGACTCGGAATTGAATGCCGGCAACGGCGTCGAAACCGGCCCCAGACGCAGCCATTGCGTGATGGGCAGGGTTTCGGTTTCCGCCGCCGAGGCGATCTGGACCAGGCCAGAGGCCAGCAGGATGAAGATGCCGAGCGCCGTGACGATGCGCTTCATGAATACCTCCCAAGGTACTGATTGGCGTGGGGGAAGGCGGGCTTCCGCCCGTGGGTTCTGCGAAGATAGCAAACGCGGCCGTCTCCTCCCAACAAGGAATACCCGGCCCGGACGTTGATTTTTTCCTCTCCAGCGGTCATTCTTTCCCCGCCATGAACATAGCAAGACGAATTACACGCTGGGGATTGTTCCTCAGGCGGCTGCAACGCGAGATCGGATACGACGACTGCATGGGGATGGCGGCCCAGATAGCCTACTTCAACATGCTCGGTCTGTTTCCGTTTCTGCTGTTTTTGATCAGCCTTCTGAGCTATCTGCCCGTTCTCGCGCCCGAACAGGTTCTCGCCAATCTCAGCGAGGCGCTGCCGGCCGAGGTGTTCGACATGATCAAGGACACCGTCCAGTCGGTTCTCGGGGAGAGGCAGGACAGCATCCTCGGCTTCGGTCTGATCGCCGCCCTGTGGTCGGGATCGATGGGAGTAGGCGCCCTGATCACCACGATCAACCGGGCCTACAACATCCGGCCCCGCCGGAACATCGTCTATCAGAAGTTCCTGTCAATCGTTCTGACCCTGGTCATCAGCCTGATCATGCTCGCTTCGGCCACCATCGTCCTGGCCGGACCGCGGATCACCCAGGCGGCGATCGAGTGGACCGGCCTGGCCAGTAACAGCGCCGCACTCTGGACCAGCCTGCGCCTGCTGATCGTGCTTCTTTTGACTTCCGGCGCCGTCTCCATCCTCTACTTCGTGGCCCCGGAAGCCCGTCAGAAATTCGTCTGGATCCTGCCGGGCACGATCAGCACCACGATCCTCTGGTTCCTGGGTTGCTCGCTCTTCCGCCTGTTCGTCCGTAATTTCGGCTCCTACAACGCGACCTACGGATCGATCGCCACGGTGATCGTGCTGATGATCTGGTTGTGGTTGTCGGGATTCCTCTTCCTGCTCGGCGCGGAGATCAACGCTATGATGCGGCGATCGGATCATTATGTGGATCTGCCGCGGCAGCGGGGACGCATCCGGCATATGACACATCCCCGCGAGGAATGAAGCGATGGCGACCCACAAGTTGACCTGGAATCAGGGTCTCCGATTCACCGGCGAGTCCGCCGGCGGCGCGACCACGATTTTCGACGCTCCGGGCCCCGACGGCGAGCCGGCCACTGCTCCGACCCCGATGGAGGGCCTGCTGATGTCACTGGCGGCCTGCAGCGGTGTCGATGTCGTTTCCATCCTGAAGCGGATGCGGCAGCCCCTGGAGGGATTGGAGCTGGAGATCGATGGCGAACGGGCCGACGATTATCCGCGGGTCTACACGGCCATCAGGGTCAAATACCTGGTTTACGGCCCGGTCGATCAGGCCAAGGTCGAGCGGGCGGTGAATCTGTCGGCCACCAAATATTGCTCGGTCAGCGCCATGTTGTCGTCGGCCGCCGAAATCTCCCATATCATCGAATATAGATCCTGAACCCAGCCCCCCCTGTCCCTGCCGGAAGTTTTGCTGTATAATCATGCAACTGTTCGATTGTCGGAATCCGGCAACGGATGAATTCGTTCGTCGCAGGGTCCGATGCCCCGCCTCCAGACGCCTTTGTCATTCAGGAGGAAATCCATGCGCTCGCGGTTCCAAACGCCCGGAATCTTTTTTGCCTTGGCAGTCCTGACCGCTGTTGTCTTCGCTCCCCCCGCGTGCGCATCGACGCCGGGCTCCTCGTCAGCGGAGTTCCATCCGATGCCGGCGTCGCCGGAATTGCTGACCCGGCTTGGACGTGCCCGCATCGCCGAGATAGCCGGAGACACCGCCCCGGAGCGCGAACTCTTCACCATCTCCGAGAAGCTTCGCGACGAAGGCAAGTCGGTCCAGGTGGTCGGCACCGGCAGTTGCCTGGTGATCCTGGTCGAATGGAGCGACCATCTCGCCGACCAGATCAGCCACCCGACATCGCTATACGACGATATGCTCTTTTCGACCGGCAGCTATTCCACCGGAAGCATGAACGACTACTACCTCGAAGTCAGTCACGGGCTGTACGGGGTGGGCGGTCTGGTGAACCCCTGGATCGTGGATGACGATCTGTATTCTTCGATAACCCCCACCGACTACAATCAGGTGCGGGATATGTTCGCCGACGTGATCGTTCAGCTCGATCCCTACATCGACTTCAGCCAGTACGACAACGACGGCAGCGACGGAGTGCCCAATTCCGGCGACGACGACGGTCTGGTCGACGCCCTGTTCTTCGTCCACGCCGGTCCCGGCCGCGAGGCCACCGGCGCCGACACCGACATCTGGTCCCACGCCTGGTCGTTCAGCAACACCACGATCATGGCCGACGGCGTGCGCTGCTACCGCTACTCGGTCGAGCCCGAGGAAGCGCCCAACGGATCGATGGTCACCGTAGGTGTTTTCTGCCACGAATACGGACACGTACTCGGCCTGCCCGATCTCTACGACACCGACTACTCGACCGGCGGCGTGGGCGATTGGTGCCTGATGAGCGGCGGTTCCTGGGGCTATCGCTCCGGCGATCCGGCCGGCAGCTGCCCGGTCCACATGACCGCCTGGTGCAAGTACAAGCTGGGGTGGGTGACGCCGACGCCGATCACTTCGACATCTATCGGCCTGTCGATACCTCCGGCCGAGAACAACGCGGTCGCCTATCGCGTGTGGCGCAACGGCGCCGCGAGCGGCGACGAGTATTTCCTCATCGAAAACCGCCGTCCGATCGGCTTCGACGAGGGCCTGGTCACCCGCCAGGTCGGTTACGGGCTGGATCAGCCCGAAGGCATGATGATCTACCATGTGGACGACGCTCTATCGAGCAACGCCAACGAACGCCACCGGTTGGTGGACGTGGTCGAGGCCAGCCCCTGGTTCGTTGCGCCCGGAGTGTGGTTCGAGCAGATGGACGGACCGCGTGACTACACCACCGGCGCCAGGCTGGATGCGTATAACCGCGGCGACAACGGCGATCCCTGGCCGGGGTTCTCCACGGTGAATTACGACACGACCGACTGGACCGGATCCCGTGATCGGGACCGGTTCGCGGACGACACCATCCCGCAGGCCCAGGACTACTACTGTGACCCGTCCGGAGTGGTCATCGAGAACATCGCGCTATCCGGAATCAACGTGGTCGCCGACTTCGTCGTCGATTCGGCCAAGGGCGAGGCAATCGAGCCGCTCGCCGATCTGACCGCCACCTGGGATTTCGAGACCGGAACCCAGGGCTGGGAGTTCTGCAACAGCTACGTCCACCTCGACCAGACCCAGACCGGCGATTGCGGCGGCACCGGACTCTGGTTCGGCGTCGACGATCCCGCTTACGCCTGCGGTCCCGGCTACGGCAACGGCTGGTTCGACATTACCTGGAAGATGATCCGGGCCGCCGGCTCGCCGACGGTCACTTTGGATCACCGCTATGATCTGGAATCGGGCTACGACTACGGAGTCGTCGAGGTCCGCTGCGCCGGCGACCCGAACGCTTCCTGGACGGTGATCGGTTCGGTGACCGGTACGAGCGGCTGCACATCTTCGGTCTGGTCGATTCCTCCGGCCGCGATGGCGGAATGCGACGCCGGCGGGGGTGTCGCCGAGTTCGATCTCAGGCTGCGGCTCGAGACCGACGAGGGCTATTCCGCGGCGGACGGAGCTTTCTGCGGATTCGGCTGGTTCGTGGACGCCGTCAGCATCGGCGGCGTGGTCACCGGCATCGACCTGCCGCAGCCGATGGCGTCGGCTCAACTGCTGCCGCCCTGGCCGAACCCGTTCAACCCCAGAACCTCGATCAAATACTACATACCGGCCGGAACCAGGTCTTCGGCGCTGCGCATCTACGACCAGCGCGGGCGGCTGGTGCGCCGGCTCGGCGATGATCTGCAGGAGGGATGGGGCGAAGCGGCCTGGGACGGTCGCGACGAAGCCGGAGCCGCCGTTCCCAGCGGAGTCTATTTCTGCCGTCTGCAGAACGACGACACGTTCTCGGTCCAGAAACTAGCCTTGCTCAAGTAGGGATTTGGGTGTTCCATATGGACCGTCTTCCGTTCATTCGGGAGGCGGTCCTTTCTTCGATTCAGGCATGATATCGAGAATCGGGACCTTCTGGGCGGGCCGGTTATCGGGGCTGATTTTCGGAACGCCTTTGTCGTCAGGGGTTTCTTGATTATTCTGGACAAGCGCTGTCTTTCATTACTACTTTCTAAATCACCCAGTAAAATCATGGCTATTTATCAAGTGCAGGTTTTCAGTGACAGTCAACGCCCGTAAAAATCCAGGTCTGTTCACCGCAGTGGCTCTGGCCTGGGATCGTCTGTCGAATATGCGCTTCGCCCTCTGGATCCTTCTGGTCCTCGCCCTGGGCAGTATCCTGGGCATCTACGTCGGCGAGGAATTCCCGACGTCCGTACCCGGCTGGGAGCAGAAGGCGGCCGAGAAGGCCGGACCGGCGCTGTTCGCGGTGCTCGATTTCTTCGACATGTTCGACCCTTTCCGGTCATGGTGGTATCGGGGCATCTTCGCCCTGCTGACCCTTTCCCTGATCGCCTGCGCCGTGAAGCGCTTCAAGGGATCCTACCGCCGCGCCCTGTTCCTGACCTGGTTGACCAAGCCGAATTACTACGAACGCTACGACGACCGTCTCAGCTTCACCTGGACCGGCGAAGAACCACTGGGAGAAGTTGCCGGCAAGCTGCGCCGGACCCTGTTCCGGACCGGCGCCAAGGACGGTGAAGACGGGACCGTCATGCTTTCGGGCAGCCGCTTCGGCATCTCGCGACTCGGACCGTTCATGAGTCACATCGGGATGTTGCTGCTGGTCATCGGCGGCCTCGGGGGAGTTCTCTTCGGCCTCAAGACGATGGTCTGGATGGCGCCCGGCGACACCGCTTCGGTGGTGGATCTGCAGAAGAAGGGCGAGTGGATAACCCACGAGTTGCCCTTCACCCTGCGCCTGGATGATTTCCGTCTCGTGCTCAACGAGCGGGGCCAGGTCCAGCAGTACATCGCCACGGTGGATGTGACTCCCGAAACCGGCGAGACCTTCACCCAGGACATCTCGGTGAACCATCCCCTGCGTCAGTCGGGCTACAGCATCTACCAGTCGAGCTACCAGACGGCGTGGGACGATGTGCGTTCGCTGGAGATGTTGTTGCCGGCCCCGGACGGAACGATGAAGCCGGTCCGGATCGGCATGGGCGAAAGATTCGCGGTTCCCGGCACCGGATTCGAAGCCGAGGCCGAGGGCTTCTGGGCCCACGCCTCGATCGGCGACCGCGGAATTCGCCACGCCTCGCGCAACCACAGCAATCCGGCCTTCAAATTCGGGATCTATGACGGAGACCAGAGGATCGGCGAGCAGATCGTGTTCCTCGCCATGCGCGACCAGGTCTTCGGCAGCTGGCGGGACGTGCCGCTGGCGGTGCGCGACTACGAGGAGATGTTCATCACCGGTTTCGAGTTGTCGAAGTCGCCCTGGACGATGCTGATCTGGATCGGCCTGCTGCTCTCCTCGGTCGGCATCATTCTCTCGTTCATGATCGACCACCGCCAGGCCTGGGGACTGGCGATCCCGGCTGGAGACGGAACCTGGAAGGTCCAGGTCGCCGCCAT
Organism: uncultured Fibrobacteraceae bacterium; assembly: GCA_964646035.1. Lineage (GTDB taxonomy): Bacteria > Krumholzibacteriota > Krumholzibacteriia > LZORAL124-64-63 > LZORAL124-64-63 > CAYLMM01. Next base: position 17,708 of record CAZYDJ010000015.1, read on the forward strand.
CACGAACAAGGGCCCGACTCTTTTCGCCGCCGATTTCCGGAAATGGGCCGACGAGTGGAAGCGGGACGAGCGAGTGACACAGATGAAAGTCCATCTCTACCAGGGCTGAGACGTCCGGGAAAACAAGGAGCTACAGCTAAATGCTGCAATCAATGACATCGGCCTGGTTTCTGGGCGCCTCGTTCTCCGGGGCTCCGGACAGTCCATACTTCTCGGTGACCTTCGCCCTGTATCTGCTGGGATTCCTGGCGTTCGTGCTTTACGGCGCCGTGAAGAAGGACGGCGTGGCCAAGACCGCGATCACGCTGCTCGCTCTCGGCGGAGTGGTCCATACCGTAGCCATCGGGGTCCGCTGGAACGCGGCGGGTCACATCCCATTCACCAACATGTACGAGTACGCCAACATCATGGCCTGGATGTCGGTCTTCTCGTTCCTGGCGATCCTGAGGCGCTACTACCGCCCGATCATCGGTCTCTATGTCTCGCCGCTGATAGTGGTGCTGATCGTCAGCGCCTCGATGCTGCCCAACGACGTCCGCTCGCAGCTGGTGCCCGCCCTGCAGAGCTACTGGCTGCATATCCATGTGGCGCTGGCGGCGATCGGCGAGGGAGCGTTCCTGGTGGCCACCGCGGTCAGTGTGATGTACCTGGTCGCCATCCGGCAGAAGAACCGCGACCGCGGAGTCTCGATCGAGACCCTGGAGGAAATCAACTACAAGGCGCTGAGCATCGGCTACCCGCTGTTCACCATCGGCGCCCTCTTTGCCGGAGCCATCTGGGCCTACGAGGCCTGGGGCTCGTTCTGGAGCTGGGATCCCAAGGAAGTCGGTTCGCTGATCATCTGGCTCTTCTACACCCTGTTCTTCCACGGCCGCTATCAGCGCGGTTGGCGCGGAGAGAAGGCGGCCTGGATGTCGGTGATCGGTTTCGTGATGATCCTGCTGAGCTTCTTCGGCAACATCTTCCTCGGCGGCCAGCACGCCTACGGCTAGAAGGCCTGGATCGGAGTTTGGCATGGCGGGACCGGTAGTGTTCATAGCGTCGGACGCGGTGGGCGACGGCGAGCGGGAGCTCGGCGAGGCCCTGATGCGCTCGGCGATCAAGACCCTGGCTGCGGTCGAGCCGCTTCCTTCGGCTCTGCTGATGATGAATTCGGGAGTCAAACTATGCTGCGAGGGATCGGCCGCGTTGGCCGATCTGGCCAAGCTCGCGGACGCCGGCGTGGAGATCCTGAACTGCGGCACCTGCCTGGATTATTACGGTCTGGTGGATGATCTGCGGGTGGGCGAGGTATCCAATATGAAGGAGATCCTCGAGCGCCAGGCCGGAGCGTCCACGGTAATCAGGCTCTGACCGGGATACGCAACCGGCCCGGAATCAACAGCGGCCGGCTGAATCGGAAAAGGGGATGTCCAGCGGGACGTCCCCTTTTTTCATGCCGTGGATCGTTGATCCGCATCCTGAACGCTTCGTCTGGCGATCGTTGATAATTGGTTGGAAACGGAAATTCGGGCGCCTGGGGGTCGAGTTCAGGCGCCCGGTGGCGGGATCAGGGCAGAACCGGAGCGATTATCAGCACTTCGATGCCGGCCCCGGCGGTGTCGGAGCCTGCGATGACCAGGGCGCCGAGGGTAACCGTGGTATCGGCTGCGACGGTGGGAATCGGCCAGTCGATGGACCAGGTCTCCAGTCCCGTGGCTGTTGTATACCCGTTGCCGGTATCGATCTCGACCCGATCCAGCCCGGGTCCGCAGGTAGCCGGGACGGCGGTGCCGGAAATGGTCGCGGTGGTGGCGGAAAGGACGCTCTCGACCGGATCGAAGTCGATCTGCAGGGGCTGGGGCTGGATCCAGAGAATCGTGTCGGCGATGACCGGGGAGATGAACCAGTCGTTCTCGAATTGGCCGAGGACGATCTTCTCGGGATCGCCGGCGCAGGCGCTGTGGGCGTAGGTGGAAGAGGTTGCGAAGGCGTCCCATCCGGTAACGGCCAACTCGGCCGGGCTTTCGGCGAAGCGCATCCGGGTGGCCTTGACGGCAGCGGCAATTCCGAATTCATATTCGCTGCTGGCCTCGGCGCCGCCCTCGATAGTGAAACCAGGCTCGAGCAGGCTGTCCGGAACCGCCGTCAGGGTGTCGAAGAGACTGAACCCGAAATCGCTGGCGAACTCGCCGTAGACATCCTGGGCGATCGGTTCGGCCGAGATGGCGTAATCGGAATGGGTCCCGGAGCCCGGCAGCCAGACCGAATCGGCCAGGGCCTCGGCAGTGGGAGCGAATCGCATCTGGTGCACGCCTTCTCCGAGGATCATCAGATCGAGATGCCGGGCGGGCACGGTTGCGGGGTTGCCGGAGAGCAGCATGACGGGATCGAAAGACACCTTCACCGAGTCGTGCGCGGTTTCGGACCAGACTCCGGCGGTGGAGACGCGCAGATAGAAATGCTTGTAGACGCCGACCGAATCCGCGGTCCCCAGGTCCCAGTCGAAGGCCAGGGTGTCGCCCGGCGTGATCTCCCTGATGATGGGATCGGCGAAGGTGCCGGAGGTGTCGATCTGTGCCGTGTCGCCGAGAGCAGTGGTGACGGTGACCACGACGTTGCGGGTGAAGACGATATTCGTGTCGCCGATCTGCAGGTACGGCGGCGGCAGCAGACTCGCGGCGACGATCTGGGAGATCGCGGAGCTGTTTCCGTCCTCGTCGAAGGCGCGAACCTTGTAGTAGTTGGTCACGTTGGGCGCGAAGATCTTGGTGAAGACGGCCGAGACGGTTTTATCGACTTCGGCGACGAGCAGGAATTCGCTGGACGGCAGCAGGGAGTGGAAGACCTCGTAGCCGGTGATGCCGTCGAGATCCACCAGATTCCACGACACCACCACCTGGCCGTCGATATACCCCGCCTCGACCGCGAAGGGGTCACCGCCGTCGGGATTGCCCGGGTCGAGGGGGTTGCTGAAGGCGGGCTCGGCGGGTTTTTCCTCACAGCCGAGCATGAGGCCCGCGAGAGCCAAAAACAGCGACATCAAGAGAACCAGGCTGCGGGTGTTCTTCACCGTTCCATACTCCTTGCCGGTCAGATCGGGTCTAGAAGGATATTTTCCAGCAGACGTGCATGCCTTCGCCGCCGCCGGCCAATCTCGCCGCCCCGGTCGGCGGTACGGGTCCCGGCCCCGTTTCCATTCCGGGAAAACGCAGCCACGAATCCAGGACGCTGACCAGCACCGCGCCGCCGGCCACGAGCATGGCCGTATTGCGCCGGGATTCGGCGCGGTCCATGTCGCTCCAGGCGGCGTCGGCCCGGTTGCGCCAGAATATGATGTCGTTGTTGCCGATCGAGTTCAGATAGTTGTCGTAGGCGACCAGATAGTCGTCGTGGTTGTTCTGGTACTGGGCCTCGGAGATCAGGGCGGTCATCAGGCCGAAGACTTCGGTGACGGTCAGCGCCCAGCCCAGGTTGCTTCTGCCGAGATAGCGTTGGCCGGTGCCGGCGAGCAGGAAGCTGTAGGTTATCGCGTCCCGCCGGCTCAGGGGGACCAGGCGCAGTTGCAACCGCACTACGCTGTCCTCGCTCAGCAGAACCTGCTTCGACAGCGTCTCCATGCCCCGCTGCTCCGCCCGCACCAGGTGCATGCCGGCGGGCAGGTCGAGGGGGGCGGTCAGGGGCAGGAATCCCAGCGGTTCTTCGTTGAGGAAGACGGCGGTTCCCGGCTTTCCCTCGATGGCGAGGGTGGCCGCGCCGGCCGTCCCGCTCGAGAGCAGCAGGCCGACCGCGATCAGGAAAAAGAGGGCCGCTTCGACTGGGCGGCCGCGTTCTGAGCGATGGCAGATCATCCGGCAATCTCCACTTTGTTCATATATGCTGCGGCGCGGCTGCGACTTCCGCCCGCCCGGCCGTCCAGTATATGGAAACCGGGCGCGGCGGCAAAGGGTATTGTCAATCCCGGTGATAGCGATGTCCGCGCAGGATGGCCAGCCCCCGGTAGATCTGTTCCGTGAGCAGCATCCGGGCCATCTCATGGGTCATGGTCATGCGCGACAGGGCCAGGGACTGGTCCGCCCGATCTTTCGCCGCCGCTCCCAGGCCGTCCGGCCCCCCGATCAGGAAGGTCAGGCTGCCGTGGCGGCCGAGCAGTTCGGACAGGCCGCGGGATGTGGTCTCGGCGCCGTTCTCGTCGCAGGCTACGATTCTTCCGGCCGGATTCGCATCCAGCCAGCGGACCATCTCCCGGCCTTCCTTCTCGATTTCGCTGTCTTTCAACTCTACGACTTCGATCTGTCGCCACGGCCGGGAGCGCTTGATGAACTCCGCCGCCAACTCGGCGAGACGGCGGTCCTTCAGGCGGCCCACTGCCAGGATGCGGATCATTGCGGCTCCGGGGGTTCGCCGGCGGGGGCCGGTCGTCGTTTATCACGATAAGAAGATGGGACAGGATGCAGGCCCTTGTCCAGAGCGCAGACCGATGGCATGATTGGCCAAGGGGTTCATCAGCGGAAGGATAGCTCTTGAAAATCAATCCGATCTTCGCGGCCGCGTTGGCCGTCCTGTCCCTGGCCGCCGTCCCGGCCTTCGCCTGCACCAACCTTCTGGTCACTTCCGGCGCGGCGGTCGACGGATCGGTCATGATCACGTATACCTGCGACGGCGAATTCCATCCCATCCTGACCCATACGCCGGCGGCCGACCACGACCCGGGGGAGATGCTGGAGATCCGCCACTGGGACGGGAGGGTCTACGGCGAGATTCCCCAGCCGGACCATACGTGGCAGGTCAACCGGCTGATCAACGAGCATCAGGTGGTGATCGCCGAGACGACTTTCGACGGCCGTCTCGAACTGCAGAACACCGAGGGCGTGCTGCATTACTGGGATCTGATGACGCTCGGACTGCAGCGGGCGCGATCCGCCCGCGAGGCAATAGAAGTGATGACCGGCCTGGTGGCTGAGTTCGGCTATCGCAGCACCGGCGAGTCGTTCTCCATCGGCGATCCGCACGAGGCCTGGATCATGGAGATGATCGGCACCGGCCCCGGCGGCGAGGGGGCGGTCTGGGTGGCGCGGCGGATACCGGACGGATACATCAGCGCCCACGCCAACATGGCCCGCATCGGCGTCTTCCCCCTGGATGACCCGCAGAACTGCCTCTACAGCGACAACGTGATATCGACGGCCATCGAGCGCGGCTATTACGATCCCGATTCAGGCGAGGAATTCAGTTTCCGCAAGGCCTACGCCCCGGTCACCGCGCAGACCCTGCGCTACACGGCGACCCGTGTCTGGAGCCTGTTTCGCCGGGCCGCCCCCTCCCTGGAATTGGATCCGGGATTCCATCGCGCCGAGCCCGGGGCCGAGCCCTATCCGCTGTGGATCAAGCCGGATCACAAGCTCGGCCTGCCCGATGTCATCGACCTGATGCGCGACCACTACGAAGGCACCAGCTTCGACATGACCGTCGGCGTCGACGCCGGGCCCTACGGCAGTCCCAATCGCTGGCGGCCCATGACCTGGACGGACGACGACGGGCGAGTCCGTTCCTGGGAGCGTCCCATCTCGACCCAGCAGACCGGGTTCTCGTTCGTCGCCCAGTGCCGCGACTGGCTGCCGGATCCCGTCGGCGGAGTGATGTGGTACGGCGTGGACGATACCTATACCACTTGCTACTTCCCTCTCTATTGCGGCGTCGACGATGTGCCGCCGTCGTTCGCCGTCGGCGGCCTTTCTGAATTCAGCTGGGATTCCGCCTGGTGGGTCTTCAACTTCGTGGCCAACTTCGCCAACCTGAAGTACTCGAGCATGATCGGCGACATCCAGGCCGTGCAGTCGGAAATCGAGGAGGGGTTCATCAGCGAACAACCGGCTATCGAGAAGGCCGTGTTATCCCTGGCCGAAAGCGATCCGCAGGCTTTGACCGGATTCCTGACCCGCCATTGCGTCGATTGCGGCGAGCGGGTGACCCGTCGCTGGCGCGATCTCGGCGAAACGTTGATCCGCAAGTATAACGACGGCTACGTCCAGAACGAGCCGGGCCGGGCCGAGGAGACGGGATATCCCCGTGATTGGCTGGAAAAGGTCGAGACGATGCGCCCGGAAAGTTTCCTGCTGCCTGCCGGAGGCGACTCCGTGCAGACCGTTCTGCCTTATTGAAGTCAAGGGAAGGTGCCGAATCGTGAAGAAAGTGCTTTCGGGATTCCTGTTGATGGCCGCCGCCGGTTGCGCCGCCGCCGGTTGCGCCGGCGATGACGGTGTTGTCGTCTATACAGGCCCCGTTTTCGTCACCGGCGATCCCGCCCAACCGATTGCGGCCGCGGTCAGCGTCGATCGCGCGGGGAAGATCGTCGGGGTCCACGCCGAGGTTCCGGCGGCCGGCGAGGTCGATCTGCGGGTTCTGCCGGGAGTGCTGGCCCTGCCCGGGCTGCACGACGCCCACCTGCATCTGGCCGGGATCGGCCGCCTTTTCGAGGAGATCGATCTCGGCGGCGCCGTGACGGTGGACGAGGCCCGCGGCCGGGTCGCCGACTTCGCCGCGGCACATCCCGGAATCGCTGTTCTGCAGGGGCGGGGATGGGATCAGAACCGTTTCCCGGGCCGGCGTTACCCGACCTGGAAGGATCTCGATGAAATCGGCGAGAGGCCGGTTTACCTGCGCCGGATCGACGGCCACGCCGCCTGGGTCAACCGCCCCATGCTCGCTTTGGCGGGCATCGACGCCGGCACCCCCGATCCCGACGGCGGCCGCATCCTGCGCGATGAAAACGGTGAACCGACCGGCATCCTCATCGACAACGCGGTTGACCTGGTACTCGATATCCTGCCCGAGCCCTCAGCGGCGGATCGCGAAAGATGGCTGCTCGCCGGCGCCGAGGCCTGCGCCGAAGCCGGTCTGGTCGCTGCACACGACATGGGACTGACCGGGGTGGATGTCGCGGCGCTCTCGCGTCTGGACGCGGCCGGCAAACTGCCGCTGCGCGTGTTCGGCTATCTCGAGGGATCGGAGCCCGGGATCCTGGATCTGCTGGATCACGTTTCCCCCGGCGATCGATTCGAGATCGCGGGGGTGAAGTTCTACGCCGACGGCGCCCTGGGCAGCCGCGGCGCCGCCCTGATCGAAGAATATTCCGACGAGAAGGGAACCCGCGGCCTGCTGATCAATGAGCCCGAAGAATTGGCGGCCCTGGTGCGGGATGTCCACGAACGCGGCGGCCGGACCGCCACCCACGCCATCGGCGATCGCGGCAACCGGGCCGCCCTCGCGGCCGTCGTTGCGGCCGGGGAGGGCTCCGCCACGCGGCGCCACCGGATCGAGCACGCCCAGATCATCCATCCCGACGATTTCGACGTCTTTGTCGCCGCCGGAGCGGTGGCCTCGATGCAGCCCACGCATTGCACTTCGGATATGGGCTGGGCCGGCAGTCGGCTGGGCGAGGACCGGCTCGTCGGCGCCTATGCCTGGCGGACCATGCTCGACCGGGGGATTAAGCTGGCCTTCGGCTCGGACGCCCCGATCGAATCGCAGGACCCGCTGGCCGGCATCCACGCGGCGGTCACGCGCCAGGACGCCGCCGGATCACCGGCGGGCGGATGGCGGCCGGAGCAGAAACTGACCGAGGACGAGGCGATCGCCGCCTTCACCGCCGGCGCAGCATATGCCGTCGGCCGCGACGAGGATCTCGGATCGCTCACGGCGGGCCGTTTCTTCGATGTGACATTGCTGGACGGCGACCCTCGCGGGAAGGCGTCGCAATGGCTGGATGTGAAACCGCTGGGAACGGTCGTAGGCGGGGTTTTGCGCCGGATGGAAGCTGATTGAACGACATGTGGCAGTGAATGAGTAGGCATTAGAGCCGTTTGCGGTTTTGATTCGCTTTATCCGACTAGAGGTCAATTAAAGGTTTTGTTTCGCAGTTTGGTAAATTCTTGACAACGCGTTTCAGGATTGTTGTATTATCCGCTGCCCCGGCACTTGAAATTGGCGTTGCCGGCAGGGAAGTAAACGTTTGCCCCAGGCGCCCCTTCCCTGAAAATCCAAATTCGGTTTCGGAAGCAGGGCCGGTTTCCAGATGAACCAGATTCTTATGACAACTTCAGTTGCGAGCGGGGTCCAGGCGGATTTCGTGTCCGTGCTGGTCTTCATCCTGTTCGGGCTTTTCTTCGCCGGCCTCGCGCTCGGCTTCGCTTGGCTCGTGCGCCCCGCGAATCCCAGCGCAGCCAAGGCCGTGCCCTACGAATGCGGCGAACTGCCCCAGGGCTCCACCTGGGTGCGATTCAACATCCGCTACTATCTGATCGCCCTGTTCTTCATCGTTTTCGACGTGGAGGTCGTCTTCCTCTACCCGTGGGCGGTCGTATTCAAGCAGCTCTTCCCGGTGGCGGGCAGCCTGATTCTCTGGGAGATGGTCGCGTTCATTTCGATTCTCGTAATCGGCTTGGCCTACATCTGGGCCAAGGGTGATCTGAACTGGGTCAAGAGCCTGACCGCCAGGACCGGCCCCGAGGAGGTGAGCGGGGAATGAGCAACGAGAAGAACCCCTTCGCCCCGCCCCCCGGATACGACCCCGCACGCGAGCAGATGCTCGACTTCAAGGTCGATGACGATCTCGCCCGGGTGGTCGACACCGACGAGAAGAACTTCATTCTCACGACTGTCGACGAAGTGTTCAACTGGGCCCGTTTGTCCAGCATCTGGCCCGTGACCTTCGGCCTCGCCTGCTGCGCCATCGAGATGATGGCCGCCAGCGCAACCCGTTACGACATCGACCGTTTCGGCGCCGGCGCTTTCCGCCCGACTCCGCGCCAGGCCGACCTGATGATCGTCTCGGGAACAGTGACCGCGAAGATGGCCACCCGGCTCAGGCGGATCTACGACCAGATGCCCGAGCCGAAATGGGTCGTGGCCATGGGCTCCTGCGCCATCGGCGGCGGACCCTACTTCAAATACGGCTATCACGTCGTCAAAGGGGTCGACTTCATGGTCCCGGTCGACGTCTATATTCCCGGCTGTCCGCCGCGCCCCGAAGTGCTGCTGGACGGCCTGATGCGCCTGCAGGACAAGATCCGCGGCCGCAAAGGCAAGTTCCGCCCGCCCAAGTGGGTCCAGGACTACGCCAAGCTGATTCCCTTCGTGAAACGCTGAGCGGGACGGGAGACCATGGAACACGCTGAGATCCATGCACTGCTGGCCGAGCGGCTCGGCGACGCCGTCATCGAACTGATCGAGGGCGTCGAGCCCTGCACGGTCGTCGCCCCCGATCGCCTGCCCGAAGTCGCGGCGATGCTGCGCGACGATCCGGGGCTGGCCTTCGATTATCTGATGTGCCTCTCGGGAGTCGATTGGGACGGCTACGACACCGACGGCAAGGGCAAGAGCGTCAAGATCCTCGGCTACAACTCCGACGGAACTCCGGAACAGTCCGACCGGGTCGGCGAAGGCGATCTCGGGGTCGTCTACCATCTCTACTCTCCCGGCCGCCGCCACAAGTTCACGATGCAGGTGAGGGTGCCGCGCGAGCCCGGCGAGGTGCCGTCGCTGGCGGAGCTGTGGCCCACCGCGGCATGGCACGAGCGCGAAGCCTGGGACCTGGTCGGCATCCGCTTCACCGGACATCCCGATCTGCGTCGGATCCTGCTCGAAGAGGGATGGGTCGGCCATCCCCTGCGCAAGGACTACGTCATGCCCGGCCAATGGGACGGCGTGCCGCTCGAGGGTCGTCCCTACGCCGATCCGAAGTTCACTCCGGACGACGTCGTCCTGCCGCCGGGAGTTCCCGGCGGAGGCGGTCCCGGCGGAAAGAAGGATGAAACCGATGGCTCCTGATCTGCGCGACGCCGTTCCCGTCCTGCGCAACGACGGCGACGATGTGCCTCCGATCCGGTCGGAACTGCTGGAGATCAACATGGGTCCCCAGCACCCCGCGACCCACGGCGTGCTGCGCCTGCTGATCAAGACCGACGGCGAGATCGTCCATTCGGTCACATCCCACATCGGCTACCTGCACCGCTGCGCCGAAAAGGTCGCCGAAGGCTGCGACTACCGGCAGTACATGGTCTACACCGACCGCTTCGACTACCTGGCGCCGATGAACATGAACTTCGGCTACGCGGTCGCGGTGGAGAAGCTGCTGGACGTCTCCATTCCCGAGAAGGTGGAGTACATCCGGGTGATCTGCGCGGAGCTGCAGCGGATCGCCAGCCACCTGATCGCGGTGGGCACGTTCGGCCTGGACGTCGGCGCCTGGACGCCGCTGCTCTACTGTTTCCGTGAGCGCGAGGAGATCCTGAACATCTTCGAGCGGCTCTGCGGCGGGCGGATGCTCTACAACTATTTCGATATCGGCGGGTTGCGCTTCGACGCCTACGACGGGTTCGCCCGGGACGTGCTCGAATTCGTCAATATCATGGAGCAGAAGATTCCCGAGTACAACACGCTGCTCTCCTACAACAAGATCTTCGTCGAGCGGACCGCCAACGTCGGGATCATCGACGCCGCCGACTGCTACGCCTACGGCTGCACCGGCCCGGTGCTCCGCGGCGCCGGGGTGCCCTTCGACTGCCGCCGCGACGATCCCTATTCGATCTATGACCGCTTCGATTTCGAGATCCCGGTCGGCACCGGCGAGATGGGCTCGGTGGGCGATTGCTGGGACCGCTACATGGTCCGCGTGCGCGAGATCGAGCAGTCCTGCCGCATCATCCGCCAGGCCGTGGCCGGGATGCCGGCCGCAGGCCCGATCATGAGCCCGGATCTGAAGCGGATCGTTCGGGTGCCGGCGGGCTCGGCCTATACCCGGACCGAAAGCAGCAAGGGCGAGATCGGCTTCTACTTGATCGCCGACGGCGGCGTGCGGCCCTTCCGCTGCAAGGTGCGGTCGCCATCCTTCTCGAACCTGCAGGTGATCGAAAAGGTCGGCAGAGGTCAGATGATCTCCGATCTCGTGGCCACGGTGGGTTCGGTGGACATCGTTCTCGGGGAGATTGACAGGTAGCCATGACAGTCATTACCGACTTGATGAGCCGGATCTTCGGAGCCGACGCCATGTCCCCGGTGACCCAACTGGTGATCGGCGCCTTGATCATGGCGTTGATCATGTCCCTGGTGATGGCGGCCTGCGCCATCATCTTCACCTGGGCCGAACGCAAGGTGGCCGGTTTCCTGCAGAGCCGATACGGCCCGATGCGTGTCGGCGGCTGGCACGGGGTGGCCCAGCCGGTGGCGGACATGCTGAAGATCCTCGGCAAGGAGGACCTGATTCCCTCCGGCGCCGACCGGC
>CAZYDJ010000016.1:0-13823 GCA_964646035.1 uncultured Fibrobacteraceae bacterium
AACTGCTCTTTTATAATGATACGGCGACCACCGAGATCTATACCCACGTCGACCGGGCCTTCCTGATAGAGGTCTATCGCAACGCCCATCCGCGGGCTCGCCGGCGGCGTTGAACGGCGCCCGGTTCCTTTGACAAGGCGGACGGCCGATGATACTGTTTCGCGAACATCATCGGGAACCGGATCCACCAGAAAACGCATCACTGTGCGAGGGATCGCTTTGACCAAGAAGATCATTCTCAGCGGCAATCGTCCCACCGGCCGCCTGCATTGGGGCAACTACACCGGCGCCCTGGAGAATTGGGTGCGTCTGCAGGACGATTACCAGTGCTTTTTCATGGTCGCCGACTGGCACGTGCTGACCACGGCCCTGGACAAGGCCCACGAGATCCGGCAGAACTCCCGCGAGATGATCCTGGACTGGCTCGCCGCCGGCCTGGCCTCCGAGATCAAGGAGCACGCCGAGCTCTTCCTGATCCTCAGCATGATGATCAGCAAGGGGCGCCTCGAGCGTAATCCCACCTTCAAGGAGCAGATCCGCGATCTGAACCTGGGCAGCGAGATCAGCTTCGGACATCTCGGCTATCCCGTCCTGCAGGCCGCCGACATCCTGGCCTACCGGGCCCATGCGGTGCCGGTGGGAGAGGATCAGCTGCCCCATGTCGAGTTGACCCGCGAGATCGCCCGCCGCTTCAACCACCATTTCGGCGCTATCTTCCCCGAGCCGGAAGGGCTGGTGACGAAGTTCGCCCGTTTTCCCGGAGTGGACGGCAAGCGGATGAGCAAGTCGCTGGGCAACACAATCGAGATAGCCGATTCCCCGGAAGATATTCGCACCAAGCTGAAGACCGCGTTCACCGACCCCCAGCGTCTGCGCCGCAGCGATCCGGGCCGGCCCGAGATCTGCGGCATCTTCACCTTCTACCAGAAATTCCTGCCCGCGGAGGCCGATCTGACCGCGGCCGAATGCAGGTCCGCGGAGCGGGGCTGCGTCGACTGCAAGAAGCGTCTGGCCGAGGGTGCGATCGAGTATTTCGCGCCCCTGCGCGATCGTCGCGAGCATTTCGTCTCCCATCCCGACGAGGTGGACGAATTGGTCGATACCGGATGCAGCCGCGCCCGCGAGGCTGCCCGCGCCACTTTGGAAGCCGTGCGCGCGGCCATGGAAGTCGGATGAGAAGGAGCTTGTCGTGATCCGACCCGCCGCTGACAGTCTGCCGACCATGGACGCCGTCGAGTCCGGCGCCGGGCCTATGCAGTTGCCGCCGGAGCTGGCCTATTTCCACGACAGCGACGCCTGGCGCGTCGATCTCGAGGATTTCCACGGTCCGCTCGACCTGTTGCTCTATCTGATCCAGAAGGATGAGATAGACATCTACGACATCCCCATCGCCGGGATCACCGAGCAGTTTTTGAAATATCTCGAAGTGATCCAGATGTTGTCGCTGGACAACGCCGGCGACTTCATCGTGATGGCGGCGACCCTGATGCGGATCAAGACGCGTCTGCTGCTGCCGGTGCAGGCGGCGGACGATGAGATCGACGAGGATGATCCGCGGGCCGAACTGGTGCGGCGCCTGCTCGAGTACAAGCGTTTCAAGGAAGCCGCCGAGAGCTTCCGGAAATTCGAGCAGGAGCGCACGCTCTACCATCTGCGCGAAACACGCTATCCGTTCCTGCAGGAGAACAACGACCCGCCCGAGTTGCGGCTCGGCATCTACGACATGCTCTCCGCCCTGGCCGGCATCTTCGACCGGTTGACCTCGGAACCCGTCCACAGCGTCGAGCGCGAGTTCTTCACGGTCGAGCAGAAGACAGCGTTGATCCAGGAGCGGCTCGCCGCCGGCGGCGCCGTCCGTTTCGACGAGCTCTTCGCCGAAGATGCGATCCGGATGGAGGTCGTTGTCACCTTCATCGCCATTCTCGAGTTGACCCGGCGGGGCAGTATCCGGCCGACGCAGACCGAGGTCAACGGACCCATCTGGGTGCAGTTGGCCGCGACGGAACCGGCTGCGGCCGTGGTTGCGGCCGGCGGAGGGGATCCCGCATGAAGCATGATATCGAAGCCCTGCTCTTCGCCACCGACGCTCCGTTGACCACGCAGCGTCTGAAGGCGGTGCTTCCGGATGTGGACGCCAAGGAGATCCGCGCCGCCATCGACGAACTGAACGCAGAATACGAAGAACGGGGCAGCGCATTCTCGGTCGTCGAGTTCGGGGGAGGGTGGCAGATCGCCACGCGTCCCGACTACGCCCCCTTGATCCAGCAACTCTATCGCGGCCGGCGCTATGTGCGGCTGTCGCGGGCGGGGTTGGAAGTGCTGGCCATCATCGCCTATCGCCAGCCGATCACCCGCATGGAGATCGAGGAGATCCGCGGCGTCCAGGCCAGCGGAGTGCTCTCGACCCTCATGGAGCGCAGCCTGGTCACGGTTCTCGGCCGGGCCGACACTGTCGGCAATCCCATCCTCTACGGGACTACCCGCGAGTTTCTTGACCACATGGGTCTCAAGGGACTGCATAATCTGCCCACGCTGCCCGATCTGGAGCGGGTGGTCGAGGACCGGGATGAATTGAAGGCCTTCGCCGAACAGCTCGGCGAGGAGATCTGCGACGAGGATTTTGAAACTGTGGCGATCCACGGCGACGAAGTGCTGGTGGTGGTCAATGAAGGCGATGAATCGGAGCCTGTCGCCGATGCCGAGGTCGATTCGGCCGCTGAACTCGCCGACCTGACCGACCAGCCCGAGCCGAACGCCCTCGAGGAGGACAGTGAGCCGGGACGATGATCATTCCGGATTGCGGCTGAACCGCTTCCTGGCCCGGGCCGGCCTGGGGTCGCGGCGGGCGGTGGAGGAGATCATCTTCGGCGGCCGGGTCGAGGTCGACGGCCGGGTGGTCGACGAGCCTGGATTCCGGGTCGGGGCCGACGCCGTGGTGACGGTGGCCGGCAGCGTGATCGAACTGCCGTCGCAATGGTCCGTATTCGCCTTCTACAAACCCCTGGGCATCGTTTCCACACTCAAACCACAACGCGGACAGCGGGCTCTCGGGGAGTTTCGCGAGCGTGCGAATCTGCCTCCCGGCGTCGTTCCGATCGGGCGCCTTGACGCTGGAACCTCCGGCCTGCTGCTTTGGACCGATGACGGCATTCTCGCCCAGGAACTCTGCCGTCCCGCCGGCGGGGTCTGGAAACGGTATCATATCGAGTTGTACACGCCTTTGGCCGCGGCGGACGAGCCCCGGTTGACCGGGGGAGGGATCGATCTCGACGGCTTGCCCTGTCGGCCGGCCCGTCTGCGGCCGAACGGCCCTGATCGCCGCTGCTGGATCATGGAGATCCACGAAGGGCGCAAGCGTCAGATCCGCCGCATGTTCGCGGCGTTGGGGTTGGATGTGGTCGGGCTGCACCGGACTGCCTTCGGCCCCATATTGCTCGGCGATCTGCAGCCGGGCGAATTCCGACAGTTGGGCGCCGGCGACGTGTCCCGCCTGCGCAGCGCCGCGGTCGACGGCGAGGGTATGAATCTCCAGGGAGGCCGATGATGGATTTTCGCAGCCTGTTTCGCCCCGGGATCCTCAATACACGACCTTATGAACCGGGCAAGCCGGTCAGCGACGTCCAGCGCGAGCTGGGTCTGTCGAGCATCGTCAAGCTGGCCAGCAACGAGAACCCGGAAGGTCCTTTGCCCGCGGTCGTCGCGGCCGTCGCCGCCGCCGCCGCCGGGGTCAACCGTTATCCCGACGGTTCCTGTTTCGAACTGACCCACGCCCTGGCCGGGATGCTGGGCGTCGATCCGAAGGCCCTGATCCTGGGCAACGGCTCCAACGAAATTCTCGACATGCTGATCCGGGCCCTGGTTGTCCCTGGTGAAAATGTCGTCTACAGCACCAAGAGCTTCGTGGTCTATCCCTTGACCACCCAGATCCACTTCGAATGTGGCCGGCCGGTCGAACTCGGATCCGACTTCCGTTACGACCTGCCGGCGATGGCCGCCGCGTGCGACCAGAAGACCAAGTTGCTGATCGTCTGCAACCCCAACAATCCCAGCGGCACCTATAACACCCGGGACGAGTTCGAGGCTCTGCTGGACAGCGTTCCCCGCCATGTGATCGTCGTTGTGGACGAGGCCTACTATGAGTACGTTGTCGCCGAAGATTACCCGCAGACACTGCCGATGCTCGCCGAGCATCCCAATCTGGTGTTGCTGCGCACGTTCTCGAAAATCCACTCGCTAGCCGGGCTGCGGGTGGGTTATGGTGTCGGGCACCCGGCCTTGATCGGCGAGTTGCAGAAGACGCGCGAACCGTTCAACGTGAACGCGCTGGCCCAGGCCGCCGCCGTCGCCTGCATCGGTGAGACCGAAGCCGTGGCGGCCCGTGCGAGACATAACCGGGAATGGTTGAAGGAACTCGATTCCGGCCTGCGGGAATTGGGCCTGGAGACGGTCCCGTCGCAGACCAACTTCATCCTGGTGCCCTGTCCCGGCCGAGCCGCTGAACTGACCAGGGCGCTGTTGTTGCTCGGCGTGATCGTGCGGCCCATGCGAGGATTCGGATACGGCGACGATGCGATCCGGATCAGTGTCGGATTACCCGACGAGAACCGCCGTTGTCTGGCGGCGCTGAAGGAGATCCTGGAGTGACGGGAGATTCCCACATCACTCCGGCGGGGGCAGTGCCCCAGCCGGGATACTCTCTGCGGCATACGTTGCTTCCAGCCGACGGAAGCCGGACCCTGGTCCGTGTCGGCGACGCCGTCTTCGGCGGCGCCGATGTGGTGGTGGTCGCCGGCCCCTGCTCGGTCGAGGAGGGCGGGTCGCTGTTGCGCACCGCGCGCCTGGTCAAGGACGCCGGCGCCGACCTGCTGCGTGGCGGCGCCTACAAGCCCCGCACTTCCCCCTATGACTTCCAGGGCCTCGGAGCGGCCGGGCTCGATCTGCTGGTCGAGGCGCGGGCCGAGACGGGCCTGCCTTTTGTTACCGAGGTGCTCGATCCGCGCGACGTCGAACGGGTGGCCGCCGTCGCCGACATGCTCCAGATCGGCAGCCGCAGCGTGCAGAACTTCCCCCTGCTGCGCGAAGCCGGAGCGGCGGGGAAACCGATCCTGCTCAAGCGCGGCATGATGACCACGGTCGAGGAATGGCTCAGCGCGGCCGAGTACGTGATCGAGGCCGGCTGCAGCCGGATCGTTCTTTGCGAGCGCGGCATCCGCACTTTCGAATCGTCCACCCGCAACACCCTTGACCTCGGATCGGTGGCCGTGTTGCGTCGCCTGACCCATCTGCCGGTGATCGTCGATCCCAGCCACGCAGCCGGCGACGCCGCCCTGGTGCCCGACCTCAGCTGCGCCGCCGTCGCCGCCGGAGCCGACGGTCTGATCATCGAGGTACACGAGAACCCCTCCGCCGCACTCAGTGACGGTCGCCAATCACTCACCCCGGAGGTCTTCTCCGACACCGTGACCCGTTGCCGGGCCGTGTCGGTGGCGATCGGGCGCCCCCAGGGCCACGGAGCGTGAACTTACCCATGTGCGATCCTGCTTCTCTCATCCCCGAGAGCGAGGTGCCGTCCGGCACGGTCATAGCCATCGACGGTCCTTCCGGTTCCGGCAAATCGACCACCGCCCGCGCTCTCGCCGAGAGATTCGGGTTGATATATGTCGATACCGGCGCCATGTACCGGGCCCTGACCCGGGCGGCGCTGGACGCGGGCATCGACACCGGTGATTCCGGATCCCTGACCGCTCTGCTGCGTGAAGCCGATCTGCGCTTGCGCACCACCAAGCGCGAGACCGAAGTCTTCTGGAACGGTCGTGACATCTCGGCCGCCATCCGCACGCCCGAGGTCGAATCGAACGTCTCGGCCGTATCGGCCCATCATGCGGTACGCGGGTTGATGGTCGAACGCCAACGCGAATACGGCCGCAGCTGCGGTGTCGTGATGGAGGGTCGGGATATCGGCTCGGTGGTCTTCCCCCTCGCCACTGTCAAGATCTACCTCGACGCCTCGATCGAGGCGCGCGTCGAGCGCCGCTGGCATCAGCATCGCCGCCGGGGAGCCGACATCGATCGGGCCGAGGTCGCCCGCGAGATCCGGACCCGTGACGAGTTCGACAGCAATCGCGAAGAGAGCCCGCTGACCGTTTCGCCGGATGCGATCGTGGTCGACAACAGCATGCTCTCGTTCCGGGAACAACTCGAAGCCACCAGCGCGGCGGCGCGCCGGGTGATCGCCGAACAGCAGCCGATGCCGCGTCCCGCGGTGCCGGTGCCTTTCAAGTACCGCCTGGCCTTTGCGGGTTTCGGCACAGTGGCCCGGATCCTGGGACTGAGGGTGATCGGCTCCGAGAACATCTGGCAGCGCGAGGGAGTGATCTACGCCAGCAACCATGTCAGCATGTGGGATCCGCCCATGATCGGCGCCGCCTTGACGGGGCGTACCCCGATCCACGCCCTGGCCAAGCAGGAGTTGATGGTCAACCCGCTGGTGGGCGCCGTCTATCGCTTCCTCGATGTGATTCCCATCCGGCGTACGATCAACGATGTAGCCGCTTTCAGCGCCGCCACCGCCAAACTGGCCGGCGGCGGCAACGTGCTGATCTTTCCCGAAGGCACCCGCAGACCGCACGGCGAGCCCGGGCCGGTCAGGGGAGGGCTCGGTCGGCTGATGCAGCAATCCGGCGCTCCGGCGGTGCCGATGTTCGTCCGCGGCACCTGCGACGTCAAACCCGGCGGCTCCGGTCGTTCGCCCCTGGAGATCCGCGTCGCGCCGCCGGTTCGTCTGCGCGCTCTGCCGGTTCTGAGCCGTGATCATGACGATCGCGAAATCTCCCGGCGCGTCGGCAAGCTCTTCGTCGGCATCTACAACGAAATGCTGGCGCTATCCGCCACCGAGAAGCCTTTGTCCGACTGGGAATTGGAACTGACTGAAAGACAAAGGTTTGACGCCAATCGGCGCTCAGCCCGACTTCGCGACAGGCGCCAGGCCGAAAAGTCCGGTCGAAAAGGCTAAAATCCCTCCTGAGCGGCTTGCAATGGCGATTTTCCGGGTGTATATTCACGGGATGCCCGACTGCAAAGTGGGGTAAATCTGTGTTATTAGGAGGCTAGTCACATGAATCACACTTCAAACGGGGGCGAGGACCGCGAGCGTAAAGCTTCGTCAGGCGCCCCGACTCGGCGACCTCTGCCGGGTCGAAAATGGCAGGAGGATAACGATGATACCTCTGCCGCCAAGGTTGTCTCCACTCCGAAGCTGACTACTCAGCTCGAAGGGATGACGATCATCAACCAGGATTTCCTTGAAGAGGATGAGCTTTCCCTGTCCGCGGACGAGATGCTCGCGCTGGTCAACCAGTACGAGGAGACTCTCCACGAAATCCAGGAAGGCCAGATTCTCAAGGGGACAGTTGTCGAGGTGCGCGAGAACGAAGTTCTGTTGAACATCGGCTTCAAGAGCGAGGGAGTCATTCCTCTCGACGAGTTCGCCGACGAGCAGATCGCCGAAGGCGACGAGTTCGACGTTTTCCTCGAGCACATCGAGAACCAGGACGGCCTGGTGGTCCTGTCGAAGGAGCGCGCGGACTTCCTGAAGGTCTGGGACAAGATCAAGGTCGCCCACGAGAGCGGTGAAGTCGTCCACGGTACGGTGGACCGTCGCATCAAGGGTGGATTGGTCGTCAAGCTCTGGGGCGTGGATACGTTCCTGCCCGGCTCCCAGGTGGCGCTCCGTCAGGTGCCCGATCTCGATCAGATGATCAACGAGGAGATCGAGTGCCAGATCATCAAGAAGAACAAGCGGCGCCGCAACGTCGTAGTCAGCCGCCGCATCGTCCTCGAGCGTGAGCGCGAGGAGAAGAAGAAGAATCTCATCTCCGAGCTGGAGAAGGACCAGGTCCGCAAGGGCGTCGTCAAGAACATCACCGATTTCGGCGCCTTCGTCGATCTCGGCGGTATCGACGGCCTGCTCCACATCACGGACATCAGCTGGGGCCGCGTCAAGCACCCGAGCGAGGTCGTGTCCATCGGCGACGAGATCGAGGTCAAGGTTCTGGACTTCGACCGTGAGCGTGAGCGCATCTCCCTGGGCCTCAAGCAGTTGCAGGCCTATCCCTGGGAGAACGTCGAGACCAAGTTCCCCGAGGGCGAGGTCGTTCGCGGCAAGGTCGTCAGCATCACCAACTACGGCGCCTTCGTCGAGTTGGAAGAGGGCATCGAGGGTCTCATCCACATCAGCGAGATGTCGTGGACCCGTCACATCAAGCATCCTTCGAAGATCATCTCCATCGCCGACTCCGTCGACGTCATGGTCCTGAAGATCGACAAGGACAACGAGAAGATCTCGTTGGGCTTGAAGCAGTGCGAGCCCGATCCCTGGATCACGCTGACCGCGCGTTATCCGGTCGGCACGATCATCGAGGGGCGCGTCCGCAACCTCACCGATTTCGGCGCCTTCGTCGAAGTCGAGGAGGGCATCGACGGCCTGGTCCACATCAGCGACATGTCGTGGACCAAGCGCGTGCGGCACCCCAAGGAGATCGTCAAGAAGGGCGACATGATCCAGGTGCAGATCCTGGACATCGACGCCGACAAGCGGCGCATCAGTCTGGGCGTCAAACAGCTGCAGGAGAACCCCTGGCCGTCCCTGGCCGAGGAGTATCCGGTGGGCCATCAGGTTTCCGGCAAGGCGATCAGGATGTTGGATCACGGTATCGTGGTCGAGATCTCCGATCACCTCGAGGGCTTCGTGCCCGTGGGTCACCTGGGCATCCCCAAGCTGGACAAGCCCCAGTTCTACTTCCGCGAGGGTGAGGAATTTCCTCTGCGCGTGATCAAGATGGATTCGGAGAACCGACGGATCGTTCTGTCCATCGCCGATCACTACAAGGAAGCTACCCGTGAAGAGCTCGACGAGTTCATCGCGGCGCATCCTCGTCTCGAGGACGTAGTGGCTGCCGCGCTGGCCGCCGAGGCCAACGCTGATTCCACAGCGGCCAAGACCGACGACCCCGACGATGATTTCGCGGCTGAAGTCGAGGATGAAGTCGAGGCTCCGGCAGCCGAAGAGGCTGCCAAGGTCGAGGACGCGGCTGAAGTCGAAGCCGAGGTCGAAGCCGAAGCTCCGGCAGCCGAAGAGGCCGCCGAGCCCGAAGCCGCGGTCGAAGCTGAAGCTGAAGCCGTGCCCGAGGACGAAGCCAAGGTCGAAGCCGAAGCTGAGCCTGAGGCCGAGGCCGTAGCCGATGAGGCCGAAGCGCCGGTCGCCGAAGAGACGACTGACGAGGCTCCTGAAGCCGAAAGCGACAGTGAGAAAAAGGAGTAGGGCGTTTCCTTGAGGTTTCGCCTTAACCTTGTTCACTGATCATTGGGCGCAGGGGTGGAACAGCTGTTCCACCCCTGTTCTTCTTCCCGGATCGAGATATGAGCGATTCCATACAGCAGCCACGCGTTGTCCGTGTGGCGTTCAACACCCTCGGCTGCCGGCTAAACCAGTACGACACCGAGCTGATGAAGGCGGGCCTTTCCGCAGGTTTCCGCTGCGAAGTCGTGCCCTGGAGCGAGGCCGCCGACGTCTACGTCCTGAATAGCTGCACGGTCACCGGCAAGGCCGACCAGAAATGCCGCCAGGCCGCCCGGCAGGTGAAACGCCGCCATCCCGACGCGAAAGTCGTGGTCACGGGTTGCTATGCCCAGACCCAGCCCGAGGCCTTGGCCCGAGTCGAGGAGCTCGACGGGGTTTTCGGCAATCAGGAAAAGGAACGCATCGCGGATTGGCTGCCCCGGCTGTTGGCGAACGACGAAAAGCTGGTCGAGGTATCCGCTTTCCCGCGGCGTCTCGAGTTCCGCGGCGGCGAGATCAGCGAATTCTCCGGTCGTTCCCGGGCCTTCGTCAAGGTCCAGGACGGTTGTGATCTGCGCTGCTCCTATTGTCTGATCTGGCAGGCGCGCGGTCCGGCCCGTTCCCGCGCCGTCGCCGAGGTCGTCCACCAGATCCGCGGCTTGGCCGCGGCTGGTTTTCCCGAGGTCGTCCTGGCCGGAATCAACCTCGGCTGTTACGGGCTCGATCTGGGCCGCCGTGACGGCCTGGTCGCGTTGCTCCGCGAATTGCTGCCGTCCTTCCCGGACCTGCGTTTTCGCTTGAGCAGCATCCATCCCAACGAAGTTTCCCCCGAACTGCTCGATCTCTTCGGCGAGTTCGCCAACCTGCGGCGATACATGCACGTTTCGCTGCAGAGCGGGGACGACGCCGTGCTGGCCCGGATGCGCCGGCCTTATCGCAGCGCCCACGCCCGCGATGCGGTGGAGCGGATCGGGCGGCTGGGCCCGGATTTCGGCATCGGCGCCGATGTGATCGTCGGTTTTCCCGGCGAGACCGACCGCGAATTCACCAATACCGAGCAACTGCTGCTGGATTCGCCTTTCAGCTATCTGCACGTTTTCCGCTATTCGCCGCGGCCGGGAACTCCCGCCGCGGAGATGGACCAGGTGCAGCCCGAGATCGTTTCCGGCCGTTCGGCCCGCCTGCGTGATCTGAGTCGGAGGATGCGGCGGGATTTCGAGACGGCCCTGATCGGCTCCGACCGTGAAGCCGTGGTCGAGACGAGCGTGCCCGAGCCCGGCTGGGTCCACGCCACAACCGACAATTACGCCACCGTGATGGTGCCGCAGGGGGCGCCGGCGGGGGCGTTGGTACTGCTGAGACCGGAAGGTTTCCGCGGTGATATTCTCTACTCCGAACGGGTCGAGCCAGTGCCTGCGACCGCGAGAGGTAATCGCCCATGACCGTTAATCCCGGAATCGGTCTCGGTGTTCACATCGAGACCTACGGCTGCCAGATGAACGTCTACGACACAACCGCCATCTTCGGTATCCTGGCCGAACACGGGTGCAGGCGCTGTGATGATCTGCACGCCGCCGACGTGGTCCTCTTGAACACCTGCTCGGTGCGCGATCACGCCGAGCACAAGGTCATCAGCCGTATCGGCGAGTTGAGGAAGCTGCGCCGCGAGAACGGGATGCCCCGTTTCATCGGCGTCTGCGGCTGCATGGCCGAACGGATGGGCGGGAAACTGCTCGAGGGCGTCAACCACGCCGACCTGGTGGTGGGAGTCGACAGCTACGAAAAGCTGCCCGGGATCCTGGCCGGACTGCAGCAGTCGCGCCGGGAAGACCGGGTTGCCGCCGGTCATGACCGGGATGTGCATTACGTCGCTCCGCCGCTGGCCTATCCCACCAACAACTCGCATCTGGTCACCATCCACAAGGGCTGCGATTATCGCTGCACCTACTGCATCGTGCCCGAGACGCGCGGGCCGCAGCAGGAGAAACCGCTCGCTGTCATCATGGCGGAAATCGCCGCGATCGTGGCCGGGGGAGGGCGCGAGGTCACTCTGCTGGGCCAGAACGTGACCGCCTATAACGCCCCCGAGGCCGATTTCGCCGCGCTGTTGCGGCGGGTGGCCGGGATCGACGGTCTGGAGCGGATCCGATTCCTGACCGGCCATCCGCACGACATGGACGAGAACCTGATCCGGACGATCGGCGAACTCGACAAGGTCTGTCCCTGGCTGCACGTGCCCGCCCAGAGCGGCAGCGACCGGGTTCTGCGCCGGATGAAGCGTCTCTACACCCGGGCCGACTATCTGCGGATGGTGGAGCATGCCAGAACCCATATCCGGGATGTCACTTTCTCCGGGGACTTCATCGTCGGCTTCCCC
Source organism: uncultured Fibrobacteraceae bacterium (assembly GCA_964646035.1). GTDB lineage: Bacteria > Krumholzibacteriota > Krumholzibacteriia > LZORAL124-64-63 > LZORAL124-64-63 > CAYLMM01. The sequence goes on from CAZYDJ010000016.1 coordinate 11,715, forward strand.
GGCGAATCCGACGACGACTTCCGACAGACGCTTGAGCTTGTCCGGGAGGTCGGTTACGATCAGACCTTCAATTTCAAGTACTCCGAGCGGCCGGGCACTCCGGCTTCGCGGCTGGAGGACGACGTGCCGGACGAGTTGAAGAAGGATCGTCTGGCCCGGTTGCTGGCCGTGCAGCAGGAAAGCTGGCTGCGGTTGGCGGATGAGCAGGTCGGCGGTACGCTGAGGGTGGTCGTCGAAGGACCGGCGAGGCGTCCCGCGGGAACCTGGCGCGCCCGCTCGGCCAACAACCGCAAGGTGCTGATCGGCGACGCGCCCGCGGAACTGGGCGATGTCATCGATGTGGAGATCACGGGTTACGAGGCCACGACATTTCGGGGGGAGCCCCGGAGCCAGGCAAGGAGATAGCCGTGTGGATCGTCAAGGGATTGTTATCGTTGCTGGCGCTGATCGTGCTGGCGATCTTCTTCACCCAGAACAGCGGCCAGACCGTTGATATCCGGTTCTTCCGGCGCGAGTTTCTGGACATTCCCCTCTACTATGTCCTGATCCTGTCGTTCCTGATCGGATTGGCGGTCAGCATCGTCGTCGGTTCGATCCGCGAGATCCGTCTGCGGAGCCAGTTGCGTCGCCTGGGCAAGGACCTGCGCGAACGCGATCGCGAGATCACGGAATTGCGGGCCCTGCCCTTGAGCGATCTGCCTGCTGAACCGAACCAGGGGGAGTAGGATGGAAGGCTGGATGCCCTACGCTGTCCTGGCCGGGATATTGATCCTCGCCGTTGCGGTCCTTTATGTGGTCTCTCGGCGCCGGCGCCGCGGTCTGCTGCGGGAAGACGGCTACACCCGCGGACTCGAGCTCTGGCTCGCCGGCGATCTCAACGGAGCGGTGGTCGCCATGCGCGAGGCCATCTCCGCCGACCCGTCCTCGGTGGACCCCTATCTGCAACTCGGAAACCTGCTGCGGCTGACCGGCGACCCCCGGCGCGCGGCGGTGCTGCATCGCGGCCTGACGATCCGTGGCGACATCGAGCCCGAAAAACGCTTTTCCATCTCCCTCGCTCTGGCCGACGACCTGATCGCCACTGCCCGCTGGAGCGAAGCCGGGGTGATCCTGGACGCCCTGCAGAAGCATTCCCCGGCCGCGCCGAGGTTCTGGGAGGCGCGGTTCCGGCAGTGTCTGGGGGCCGGAGATTCAGCCGCTGCGGCCAAGGCGCTGCAGGAAGCGGCGAAGAAAGCCCATCCCGATTCGCGCGGCGGCTTCCGGAAGAACTGGGAACTCTTCCAGCTGGATCGAGCCCTGCTGGCCTGTCGCGACGGCAGTCCCGGCCAGGCCCGCAAACTGCTGCGCGGCATCGACGACAAGGGCGTCAACGCGCCCCGCCTGGCTCATGCCCGGGCCGTCGCCGCCATGACCGCCGGAGATTATTCCGAGGCCGTCTCGCAACTCACAGCCGGCCTGATCGCATCCCCGGCGCAGGCCGATCTGCTGCTGCCGGTCTTGACGAACGCCTTGTTGGAAAGCGGTCACTACGAGCGCACGATCCCGATCCTGGAAACCGCCTGTCGCTCCGAGGGCGCTCCGGTTTCCCTGTGGATCACGTTGGCCCTGCTGCACGACAAGGTCGGCGATCGTGAACTCGCGGTGCGCCTGATGGAGGAGAAGGTCGGCGATTCCGATCTGACTCCCGACGCCGCGGCGCCCTTGCTGCGGATACTGGTCAACGATCTGCCCGAAAGCGATTTCACCCGGGTCTGGCATGGCTTGTCGATTCCGGCTCATTCCCCGCAATGGGTCTGCGGAACCTGCGGGCGCCGTCATCGGGACGTGCGGTGGTTCTGTCCCGACTGCCGATCTTTCGGCGCCGTCGTTCCCGTCCCGTCAGTCTGATTTCAGGAGGCGCATCCTTGCGCGGACGGATACTCGAATACAAAGCTTGCTCCCATCGCGGGACCGTCGCGGCCGTGACCGTGGCCGCCCTTTTGTTCTGCGCCTGCCTCGGCGCGGGAACGGCCCTGGCCGGATGGGACGAGGTCGCCGCCCTCTTTCGTGAAGCCCGCTACGCCGAAGCCGGGGCCGCCGCCGATTCTCTCGGCGTCGACAACGATTCCC
>CAZYDJ010000016.1:13833-18197 GCA_964646035.1 uncultured Fibrobacteraceae bacterium
ATTGTTCTTTTTTATAGCCAGCGCTCTATTGGCGGGCCCGCCTGTCCACCGATCCCGCCGCCGCTTTGGCCTCTTTGCGCGCGACCCGCGAACATCCCGATTGCTCCGACGAGCTGGCGTATCTGATGTCGGTGGAGGAAGCCTGGATTCTCTACGCCCGTTCGGAGCCGGATTCCGCGTTGGTCGCCGTGGGGCGGATCGACGATGACGACCGCCGCGGCGATGCCTGGCTGCTCGCCGGCATGGCCGAGCGGAGCCTGGGCCGTCTCGAGGAGAGTCGCGACGATTTCGCATCGGTGGTTCCCGCTGATCCGGAATTCGCCTGGGCCCGCACCGTCCTCGGCCGTCTGGCGCAGGAGGATGGGGACCGGGTCCTGGCCGAGCGTTATTATCGGGCCGCCGCCGAGGCGAAGCATCCGATCACCCGGCCGGCCCTGCTGGCGGCCGCCTGGGAGATGGACCGCGCCGCCGACCCTGACGCCGCCGCCGCCATCGCCGAGGAACTCTACTCCGGATTTCCGGCATCACTGGAAGCCGCCAGGTTGCGCGATCTGACGCTGCGCGACGCCGAGACCGAGTTCGACCCGGTCCTGATCCCGGCCGATACCGCCCCCGGCTCCGGCGATACCGGCGGCAGGACCCGGCGTCTCTCCCTGCAGTTGGCCGCCTTCTCCGATCGCGGCCGCGCCCTTTCCTACGTCGATCAGTGGCGGGACATCCTGCCCGGACTGAGCATCGTGACTGTGCGCGACTCCCGCGGCGACGTACTCTACAAGGTCCGGTCGGGCCTGTTCGTGACCCGCGCCCAGGCCGAGCAGGAGTCGCGCCGCCTCGAAAGCGAGCATGGTCTGAAGGTGCTGCTGGTAGAGGCGGACGAAGCTCCATGAGCGCCAAGGAAGGCCCCGCAACGAAGCTCACGCCGATGCTGGAGCAGTACCTCGACATCAAGCGCCAATATCCCGGCGCCCTGCTCCTGTTCCGGATGGGCGATTTCTACGAGACCTTCTTCGACGACGCCGAGATCCTGGCCCGCGTCGCGAACGTCACTTTGACTTCCCGCGATCGCAAGAGCGACAACCCGGTGCCCCTGGCCGGGGTGCCTCATCACGCGCTGGACACCTATCTTTCCCGTCTGCTCGCGGCCGGACTCACGGTCGCCATCTGCGATCAGGTCGAGGATCCGGCCCAGGCCAAGGGGCTGGTCAAGCGCGAGGTGACACAGGTCATCAGCCCGGGAACCGCCACCGCGCCCGAACTGGTTTCCGGAGCCGCCGGACATTATTGCCTGGCGCTGGCCCCGGGACCGGGACCGCAGAACGGATGGGCCCTGATCGACGCCTCCACCGGCGAGTTCCGCTGCGGGCAGGAAGAGGTTTCCCTGGCCGCTCTCTGCGAACGCCATCCCGTGCGCGAGGCCGTCCTGCCGGAGAACGTTTCCGACGAGCAGATGATCTCCTGGCGGTCCAGCCTGCCGGGCATCGTCATCAACCGGGTCAATTCGAGCTGGTTTCATCCTTCCTATGCCCAGAGCACGCTCTGCGATCATTTCGGCGTCCTGGACCTCGACCCCTTCGGACTTTCCCTCAGCGAAGGGCGCGAGCTGGCGGTGGCGGCGGCCGGAGCCGCGCTGCGCTACCTCGTGTCCCTCGTGCTTTCGCGGCCCGGCCAGATCACCAGCCTCGTCTTTTCCGCCCGCGAGGACAGGTTGCTGCTGGATGATGAGACCCTGCGCAATCTCGAGATTTTCCGCACCTTCCGCGGCGATCGCGGAGAAGGCACCCTGGTCCATCACATAGACGCCACCGTCACTCCGGCCGGGCGCCGGCTGCTGGAGCGCCGCCTGGCCGAGCCCTTGACCGATCTCGCCAGGCTCGGGGATTGGCATCTGGCGGTCGAAGGAGCGGTTCGCGATCGGCCCTGGCGGACCGCGGTGCGTGAAAGTCTCGGCCGGATCGGCGATCTCGAACGTTGGGCGGCGCGGGCCGCCGCCGGCCGTCTCGGACCGGCCCAGGCCCGGTTGCTCGGGCTGTCCCTGCGCACGGTGGGGGAGATGAAGGCTCTGGTCGCGGCGGTCGGGCGCGAAGCGCATCCGGCGGCCGGCTGGGCGTTGGCGATTCCCGACCTGACCGGATTGGCCGACCGCATCCTGGACACTCTCGCCGAGGACGCACCCGCCCAGGTCAAGGTCGGCGGGATGATCCGCTCCGGCCTTTCCGCGGAATTGGATTCATGCCGGCTCATCGCCAGCGATACCCGCGGTTTTCTGGCCTCGTTGCAGGCGCGGGAACGGGAGCGGACCGGTATCGGCAATCTGAAGGTCGGGTTCAACAAGGTCTTCGGCTATTATTTCGAAATCACCAACAAGCATCTCGACAAGGTTCCGGACGACTACAACCAGAAGCAGACCCTGGTCAACGCGGCGCGTTTCCATACGCCCGAGTTGAAGGAGGCCGAGCAGAAGATCCTGGCGGCCGAGGACCGCAGCCAGCAGCTCGAGGCCGTGATCTACGCCGATCTGCTCGCGGCGATCGGGGAGAGCCTCGTCGCCGTTCACGACGCCGCGGCCGGGGTGGCTGCCGTCGATCTGGCTTTCGCCTTCGCCGAACTGGCCGAGAAGCGGGATTATTGCCGCCCGGTCTGCGACGATTCTTCGCTTCTGGATATCCGCGGCGGCCGCCATCCGGTGGTCGAATGCCTGCTCGAAGCCGATTTCATCCCCAACGACACCCGTCTGGATTGCGACGAACGGCAGGTGCTGTTGCTGACCGGCCCGAACATGGGCGGCAAATCGACCTATCTGCGCCAGGTCGCGTTGATCGTGTTGATGGCCCAGGCCGGCGGCTTCGTGCCGGCGGCATCGGCCCGGATCGGGATCGCCGACCGCATCTTCACCCGTGTCGGCGCCAGTGACAACGTGGCTCGCGGCCAGTCCACCTTCTTCGCCGAGATGAGCGAGTCGGCGCGGATCCTCCATCAGATGACCCGGCGCAGCCTGGTGATCCTGGATGAGATCGGCCGCGGCACTTCGACCTACGACGGATTGTCTTTGGCCTGGGCCATCACGGAGTTCATGCACGCCGAGAACGGCCCGCGGCCCCGCACCATCTTCGCCACCCACTACCACGAGTTGACCGATCTCGAGGACGATCTGCCGCGGCTGGTGAATCTGCGGCTGGGAGTGAAGGAGTGGGAGGGCCGGATCATCTTCCTGCATACCGTCGAAGCCGGGCGCAGCGACAAGAGCTACGGCATTCACGTCGCCCGCTTGGCGGGCATCCCCGAGCCGGTTCTGCGCCGCGCCGAAACCCTGTTGGCCTCGCTCGTGCTCGACGACGCCCAGGCCCGCGACCGCGGCGTCCGCACTCCCGCGGCCGGCTTCTCGGTGGCCGCCGAGGGTCCGGGGTCCTGCCGCACCCAGCTGTCGCTGTTTACCGACGGCGAAAAGGACGCCCTGGAAGCCCTGCGCGAACTGGACCTCGAACGCATCAGCCCCATGGACGCCTTCATGTGGCTGGCCCGCATCCGGCGTCAACTCGATTCGGATTGATCTTCTTGCCGCTCCCGCCGATTCCCGATCCCTATTCAAGGCACCGTCTTGACTGCCGATGTTATGATAGATTCGTTCTGTTTCATCCGGAGCGTCGAGAAAGCGGTCCGTCGTGCAGCATGTGATATTCCATCGTCCGGGCGAACCCGAGATCTCCTTGTTGGCCGATCTGGCGGCGAGAAGCGATTCGGTCGTCTGCGCCGTGATCGATCCCCAGGGGGACTCGCCGGGTACTCCCATGGCCGAGGTCCTGGGCCTGCTGGTAGCCAGCGGTGCCGCGGCGGTCGGAGCTCCGGCCGGCTCCCTGCTGGTATCCGGATCCTTTGCGCTGCCGGATGACGTAGCGGCCGAGGCCGGACTTCGCGGCTGGCGGATAGTGGATGCCGCCGAGGTGCCCGGTCTGCTCTCAGCGCCGACGTCCGGCGCTGTCGCCGCGAAGCCCCTTGGCGGCGGTGAAAGCGGGATCGAGGCCGTTCTCGCCGGTATCGAGCTGGGTCTGGATCGAAAAGCGGTCCTGCAGCGATTGCTCGATCTGGCCATCGCGGAAGCGAAGGCCGAGCGGGGCGCCTTGTTGCTGCCCGATCCCGGCGGCGCCGAATTCGTGGTGGCTGCTTCCCGGGGCAAGCTCTGTGATATCGGGACGCGCGTCGCTCTGGGGGAAGGGCCCGCCGGTCGAGCCGCCCGGGACCGCCGCAGCGAGATGTCCAGCCGCGCTCCGGCGCCTGGCTCCGGTCACGTCGCGGCCTGCACCCCACTGGCGATCCCGCTGTTGCGCGGCCGCCGCGTCGGCGGCGTCCTGCTGCTCGAACAAGACGCT
>CAZYDJ010000016.1:18207-28537 GCA_964646035.1 uncultured Fibrobacteraceae bacterium
GGTTGGCCGGCACCGCGGTCGGCGCCTTCGATCGGATTTCCGGACGCTTCGGCCGGATCCTCGACTCCCTGGCGCAGAGCGCCCCGCTCGGCAGCAGGTTGCAAAGCCTCGACCTGGCGCTGCGGACGGCTCTGGACGCCGAAAGGGACGGCGGGATCCTGCTCGGACAATGGGCCGGAATTATCGGTAGGGCCTGCGCCGTGGACGAGGCCGAGCTGACGGTGCTGCGCAATGACGGGACCGCCCTGAGTGCCGGCACCATGGCTGCGCCCGCCGGCTCGGACTCTGCCGGCTCGGATCGGATCTGGCGGCGGGTGATGGCGACCGGCAAGCCGCTCTACAGTCGTGATTTCGCCGCGTCGCCGACGGATTGCGGCTCCAGCCTGGTCCATCTGCCCATCGGCGAAACCCCGGTGCTCGGGGTTCTGGCCCTGAAGGTCGACGCCGCCTGCGACGTCTCCCGGTTCCTGATCCGCAGCCGCCCCCTGCTCGAAGTTCTGCGCGATCGTTTGCTCGATCTGCGCGAGCTGATGCGCCGGCGGGATCGGTTGGGGCGCCTCGATGCTCTGGCCCGCTTTTTGGCCTTACCGGCGGCGGCCTGCCCGAGTCATGAAGAACGCCTCCGGCAGATTCGCGACGAAGCCTGCCGTTTGACCGGGGCGATCAGCGCTTTCATCGTCGGAGCGGATCCGGACGGCGTAGCCGACGTGGATGACCTGCCGGACGATCCCCTCTGGCGGGATGCCGCCGTTCGTCTTCTCGAGCGTTGCCGTCCCCGCGGCTGGCGGGCTTCGGTCCTGGATCCGGCCCTGGGCGACCGGCGCGGCGAGGATTGCCTGCTTGCGGCCGTGGCGGCACCGGGAGAGGACGGTCCGGGGCTGATCCTCTTCGGCAAGCAGCGCCTCCACGCCTTCGACGATGCCTGCTTCACCGATCTGGACGGGGAGATAGCCGGCCGGCTCTGCGGCGTGTTGCGCCGATCCACATCCGGGAGCCCCGATGTTGTCCCCGCGGTCTCGACCGTCGCTGTCGCCGGTCCGGATGCGGCGCCGCCGGATTCCGACCGTGACCTGCTCGAACTGATCCGGCGCGAGATGGACCGTTCCGATCGTTACCATGTCTCGTTCTCGCTTTCCCTGTTCCGGCCGCGCATATCTGATTGGGACGGCGGGGGCGCGGCGCGCGCGGTCGCCGACATCTACGGCCTGATCCGCACTTCGGACCAGGTGATGGTGCTGTCCGATTATTCGCTGGCTTTGCTGGCCCCGGAAGAGACCCAGGCCGTATCCCGGCTGGAGAAGCGGATCATCGCCCTGTTGCAGCAGATCCATCAGGATCCGGAGCTGATCGTCGCTACCGGGAGGGTGGTTTATCCCGGTCCGATCGACAGCGCGGAAATGCTGTTGCAATCCGCCCGCGAAGCCCTGGCCTCCTAGTTCCCGCCCCGTTTCCCGCCTCCGTTGTCCGCCTGTCGCTCCGGCCATTGACGGCCCGCCGCATCCAACGTTATGTTAGCGCTTCCGCCGAACCTCAAGTAGTCGACAGACCGGGATGGCCATATGTCCGCAACCGTCCGCAATCCGATCCGCATACTCGACAACGCGTCCATCGACCGCATAGCTGCCGGCGAGGTCATCGAACGCCCCGCATCGGTAGTCAAGGAACTGGTCGAGAACGCGCTGGACGCGGGGGCCGGCAGTATCCGCATTCATGTCGCCGACGGCGGCCTGACCGAGATCGTCATCGAGGACGACGGCCACGGCGTTCCGTTCCGCGAGCTGCCCCTGGCCTTCGAGCGCCACGCCACGAGCAAGATCGTTTCCGCGGCCGACATCCTGCAGGTCTCTTCCTTCGGTTTTCGCGGCGAGGCCCTGGCCAGCATCGCATCGGTCAGTCGCTGCACCATGCTTTCGCGGGTAGCCGCCGAGGATGTCGGCGGGATGATCCGGATGGCCGGCGGCGTCGTGGAGCGTCGCGAACCGGCGCCGCGCAACGTCGGCACCACGATCACCATCTCGGACCTCTTCTACAACACTCCGGCCCGGCGCAAGTACATGAAGACGCCGGCGGCCGAGAAGAAGGCGGTCATCGGCACTGTCACGACGCTCGCGCTGGCCTTTCCCGAGATCCGCTGGCGCCTGGCCTGCGACAACGTGACTGTGCTGGATCTGCTGCCGGCCGAGGCTTTGCCGGAGCGGGTGCGCGAACTGCTCGGCGCCCAGGTCAGCGAACATCTGGCCCGGTTCTCCCTGGACGAGGGCGGCATCTCGGTCGGGGGGCTGGCGTCTCGTCCCACATACACCCGGCCCAACCGTACCCAGCAGTACATCTACGTCAACCGCCGCCCGGTGCGCAGCCAGTCGCTGGCCCAGGCGATCGTGCAGGCCTATCGCGAGGTGATTCCCCCCGGACGCCATCCCGCCGTCATCCTGTTCCTGGACCTGCCGGCGCCCGAGGTCGATGTGAACGTCCACCCGGCCAAGACCGAGGTCCGGCTGATGCTCGAGCGGAGCATCTTCTCGCTGGTGCTGCGGGCCTTGCAGGAAGGATTGGGCCTGCGCGGCCGCAGCGCGCCCGGGGCTCCTTTCGCGGACGTCGATGCCGTCGCCGGTGGCGGCGACGCGCGCGAGGATTATCTGCGGCGCCATTTCTCCCACGGCGAGGGAACCGTTGCCGGCGCGGCCTCCGATCGGTTCCAGGACCAGGGTGATCTTTTCGCCGGCGGCGGCGGCGATCTTCTCGATCCGCAATCCGATGGCGAACCCTTCGTCGAACCGGTGGTCGGAGTGCCCGAAGACGCGCCTTTGCGCTCGGCGCCCTTCTGGCAACTGCACCGCACCTACATCCTGACCCAGATCAAGGGCGGGATGGTGATCATCGACCAGCACAACAGCCACGAGCGCATCCTCTACAACGAGGCGCAACGGGCCCTGGCCGCGGGAGAGTTCGCGATCCCGGTCCAGCAACTGCTTTTTCCGGTGACCCTCGAATTGACTCCGCAACAGGTGCAGGTATTCCAGGACTGCCAGGAGCGTCTGAGCGACCTGGGATTCATGGTCCAGCCCTTCGGCGGCCAGTCGGTGATCGTCCAGGGCATCCCGGCTTCGCTGAAGAACTGGCAGGAAGGACGCCTGCTGCTGGATATGCTGGATGACCTGGGGGAGTCGGAGACCGGGCGCAACACCGACAGCGACGCGTTGCTGGCCAGCTACGCCTGCCACGGCGCCATCCGCGCCGGCGCATTGCTAACCGTCCCCGAGATGCAGAACCTGGTCGACAAGCTTTTCGCAACCGATCTGCCGCTTTCCTGTCCCCATGGGCGGCCGACTCTGATCGAGTTCTCCCTGGCCGAGTTGGAAAAGCGTTTCGGGAGGCGATGACGGTTGTATTCCGCTTGCGCGCCGGAACCCAGTTGCCCGGTCCTGGCCGGGCCCACCGCGGTCGGCAAGACCGGACTGGTCACCAGGCTGGCCTCTGATTTCCCGATCGAAGTGATCAGTCTCGACAGCCGCCAGATCTACCGGGGCCTGCGCATCGGCACCGCCCAGCCCACCGCCGCCGAGATTGCCGTCTGCCCGCATCATCTGATCGATTTCCTGCCCCCCGAAGAACGCTATTCCGCCCAACGTTTTCGTGAGGATTTCGCGCGCCTCTTCATCGAGATCCGCGGCCGTGGTTCGGTGCCGCTGCTGGTCGGAGGGGCCGGGATGTATCTGACCGCGGTCACCGACGGATTCTTTCCTCTGCCCGGCGATCCCGATTCCCTGAAGATCGTGCGGGATGAACTGACCGGCTTATCCGATGTCGAGATCCGGGACGCTCTGGCCGCCGTGGATCCCGAGAGTTGGCGCCGGATCACTCCCGGCGACCGGTATCGCAGCCAGCGGGCCCTGGAGATATCCCGGCTCGCCGGCAAACCCATGAGTGAACTCATCGACGCCCATCGCCCTCGGCCGGTCCTGGGCCTCGAATTTCCGCTGCTGCTGCTGGATCGGCCGCGGGATGAACTGCGGCTGCGTATCGCCGAGCGGACCGACGCCATGCTGGCCGGCGGCTGGTTGTCGGAAACTGAATCCCTGCTGGAAAGCCACGCGCCGGACTGCCGCGGCCTGCGGACTCTGGGCTATAGCCAGGTGGTGCGTCATCTCGCCGGGGAGATCGATCGCACCGGGATGCGCGACGAGATCGTCCTGCGCACCGGCCAGTACGCCAAGCGCCAGCAGACCTGGTTCCGCCGGTTGCCCGCCGGCGGCGGCGGGTCTCCCGATTCCCGGACGGTCTACGACCGCGCCCTGGAACTGGTCCGCGTCGCGGCGGACGCCCCGCCGCCGTCGGCTTGACAGCGGCGCCGGCGTGCTATTAACTTCCGGCGACGGAGCGGGCGTAACTCAGTGGTAGAGTTCTTGCTTCCCAAGCAAGCCGTCGCGGGTTCGAACCCCGTCGCCCGCTCCAATTCCAACTATTCCATCGCGCCGGCCATGCTTCAGCAGCCCGCAGCCAATGTCTTGATCGGGATTGGTCGACCGTCGCTGCCGGGATATTGCGTTGCGTGGGTTGCCCCGCGACCGGTTCGCCACGATCTTCTGAGGTCTGGGGACCAGGAACCGGAAGGATCGATAGTGATCGAACTAGTCAAACCTTTCCCGTCGCCGCTGGACAAGTTGCATAGCTGGCGCCGCGGGGATCATGTCCATGCGGTGGACGGCCGTCCGGTCGAGGATCTGCTGGATCTCTATTATTTCATGCCTCGCGGCCAGGAAATGACCCTGACCATCCATCGCGCCGCAGAAGCCTGCGCGGCCCCGGACGCTGTCGAATCATGCGAGATGGTGCTGCGGCCGGGCGCCCTGGACCAGGTGATGTCCTGCTTCGCGGCGATGGAGTTCAAGACCTGCGCCTGCGACTGCGTCTTCTGCTTCATCGATCAGAATCCACAGGGGATGCGGCCGAGCATCTACGTCAAGGACGAGGATCACCGGCTCAGTTTCCTCTACGGCAATTACATCACGCTGACCTCCATCGGCCGGTCCGGCATCAAGCGCGTGATCGAGCAGAGGATGACGCCGCTCTACGTTTCGGTCCACGCCACCGACGTCGATGTCCGCACCAGGATGCTGGGCATCCGCAAGCGGATCGACGTGATGGCCGTCATGCGCGAGCTGGTCGAGAACGGGATCGAGATCCACACCCAGATCGTACTCTGTCCCGGTTGGAACGACGGCGATATCCTCGACAAGTCGATCGCCGACCTTTCCTCGCTGCATCCCGGAATCGGATCGCTGGCGGTGGTGCCGGTCGGGCTGTCCGCCCACCGCGACGGCTTGACGCAACTCGATCCGGTCACGCCGGAGATCGCGCGCGACGTCGTGCGGCAGGTGGAGCGGTGGCGCGAGAAGTTGGACGCCGCCAATGGCAGCGCTTTCGTACATCTGAGCGACGAGTTCTACCTGTTGGCCGGCGAGCCTTTCCCGCCGGCGCAGCAATATGAAGATTTTCCCCAGATCGACAACGGCATCGGTCTGACCCTCAGCCTGCGCGACGCCTGGGCGGAGGATCTGGACGCGGCACTCGCGGACGGGGATGGGCCGCGGACTCCGCTGACGATCCTGACCGGCAGCCTGGCGGCCAAGGCCTTCGCGCGGGAATTCGCCCCCTTGTTCGCCCGCGACGGATTGCCGCCGGTTGAGGTCCGGCCCGTCGAGAACAACTTCTATGGATCCAGCGTGACGGTGGCCGGGCTGTTGACCGGCGGCGACATCAAGACAGCTCTGGCCGAATTGCCGGCCGCTCCGGTCCGGACGGTTCTGCTGCCGCCCCGGATGTTCAACAGCGACGATCTTACCCTCGACGGTATGAATCTGGCGGAAATCGCGGCCGGATCGCCGCATCGTCTGCTGATTTCAGCAGAAGAGGGCTTTATTGACTTCTGGCGGGGCATCGGCTAGTTTTTGGAGCGAAGCACGGCGGTCAATTTGTGCAACTTATTAAAGTTAAACGATTTGCATTGAATCTTCATCGGAGGCCATAGTGCCCGGCAAAACGGTGGTTATTGTTGGACGGCCCAATGTCGGCAAGTCCACGCTCTTCAATAGGATAGTCGGAGAGCGTCGCGCCGTCGTGCACGAGACTCCGGGCGTCACCCGCGATCGTATCGCGGCGCCCACCGATTGGGCCGGTCACGCTTTCTACCTGCTCGACACCGGCGGCATCGTTCCGTTCGGCGAAGGGGTCTCGGTCTTCGATTCCCAGGTCACCCGCATCGCCCACGACGCCATCGACGAGGCCGACGCGGTCATCTTCATGGTCGACGGTTCCGGCGGCCTTTCCACCTGGGACGACTCCATCGCCTCACATCTGCGCCGCAGCGGCAAACCGGTGGTGGTGGCGGTAAACAAAGTCGAGAAAGACGCCCAGCGCTTCTCGATTTCCGAATATTATCGCCTGGGTCTGGGTGATCCGATCGGCATCAGCGCCCTGCACGGCCATAACATCGGCGATCTGCTCGATCGTGTCGTATTGGGTTTCCCCGCCCGCGAAGAGGAGACTCCCTGCGATTGCCGGGTCGCCATCGTGGGCCGGCCGAACGTCGGCAAATCCAGCCTGCTGAATCTGATGACAGGCCGGCAGGAGGCCCTGGTCAGCGAGATCCCGGGCACCACCCGCGACGCCATCCATACCGATATCCACTGGCATTCCCGCACCATCCGGTTGATCGACACCGCCGGACTGCGCCGCAAATCCCGGATCAAGGAGGCGGTCGAGGTCTTCAGTACGATGCGCACCGTGAGCGCCCTCGAGGATTGCGATGTCGCGGTGCTGATGGTCGACGCCGAAGCCGGGACTGTGGCCCAGGACGCCCGTATCGCGGCCATGTGCCACGACAGCGGCAAGGGCGTGGTCGTGGCCTTCAACAAGTGGGATCTGGTCACCAAGGACAAGAGCACCCATCTCGAGGTCTGGGAATCGTTTCTCCAGGAAGTGCCGTTTTTGTCCTATGCCCAGTGGTTCACAATGAGCGCGCTCAGTCGTCAGCGCAGCGGCCGTGTCATGGAGATGGTGTGGAAGGTATTCAACGAGCGGAAAAAACGGATCGAGACCGCCGAATTGAATCGTTTCATCGAGGGCGTCATCGCCAAGCAGCCGCCTCGCTACGAGGGCGGCGGTTCCGGCAAGGTGTACTATGCGACCCAGGCCGAAACAGCGCCGCCGACTTTCGTGCTCTCGGTCAATAATCCGAAGTTTTTCGCCCGGAACTATCTGCGGTATCTTAATAACAAGATCCGCGAGAATTACGGTTTCGCGGGCGTGCGTATCTTCCTGAAACTGAAGCAGCGCTAAGAGGGAAGGATCTAATTGGCATGTGGATGTTCCTGGCAATCATCGCCGCGTATCTGATCGGTTCGATCCCCTTCAGCTTCATTCTCGGCAAGCGGGTCCGCGGCATAGATCTGCGGCGCCACGGCAGCGGGAATCTCGGGGCGACCAACGTTTTCCGTAATCTGGGTCCGTGGTGGGGCGTGCTGGCAATGTTGCTGGACATGGCCAAGGGGGTCGGCTCGGTCCTGCTGATGACCTTCGTCATCTCGGCCTGGCCCGAAGGCCGCACCCTGCCGCTGCACCTGCCGCCCGACATCTGGCGGATCATCGCCGGCTTCGCGGCCGCGCTCGGACACACCCTTTCGCCTTTCGTCTCGTTCCACGGCGGCAAGGGGGTGGCCACCACCTGCGGCGCCTACTTCGTGCTGGCTCCCTATCCGACGATAGTGGCCCTCGTCATCTTCGGCGCCGTGGCCGGCCTGACCCGGATCATCTCCCTGGCCAGCATCTGCGCGGCCGTCGTTCTCGCTTTGAGCGTGACTTATTTCGAGAGCGTCTCGGCCCAGTTCTCCAAGACGATCTTCTGCTTCACCCTGGTCATCTGCGCCTGGGTGATCTACCGCCACCGCGCCAACATCAGAAGACTCCAGGCGGGCACCGAGAAGCCGCTGGAGCAGACGGAAACAGAATCCGCTGTTGCGGATCATCAGGAGAGTGAACAGCGATGAAGGCGGCGATCCTCGGCACCGGAAGCTGGGGGACTGCTTTCGGCCATCATCTGGCCGACTCGTGGGATCAGGTCACTCTCTGGGGCATCGAGCCCGCACAGGTCTCGGCCATCGCCGACACCCATGCCAATCCCGACTTCTTCGGTGATATCGAACTGCCGGCGAATATCAGCGCCACCCTCGACATGCAGGAGGCCGTGGACGGCGCCGACGCCGTTTTCTGCGTGTTGCCGAGCCATGTCGTGCGCGAGGTGGCCGAACGGCTGCGCGAATGCCGATTCGATACGCCGACCCCGGTGATCTGCCTGAGCAAGGGCTTCGAAGTGGAGACGTTGAAGCGTTTGAGCACGGTGCTGGTCGATGTGCTCAATGACGGCGACGAGATGAACGGCCACCCGGTCGGCGTCCTGCTCGGACCGAGCCACGCCGAAGAGGTGATCCGTCGGTTGCCGACCGCCCTGGTCCTGGCCGGATGCGGGCACGGGGATGTCTGGCATCGTTGGCAGAAGCTTCTTTCCGGGCCCAGTTTCCGCGTCTACACCAATCATGATCTGGTGGGGGTGGAGTTCGCCTCCGCCTTCAAGAACGTGCTGGCCATAGCCACCGGCATCGGCGACGGCCTCGGTTACGGCGACAATACCCGGGGCGCGGTCATGACCCGCGGCCTGGCCGAGCTTTCCCGCCTCGGCATCGTTCTCGGCGGAAAACCCGAGACATTCTACGGGCTCGCCGGCATCGGCGACATGATCACCACCTGCACCAGTCGTCATTCCCGGAATCGGAATTTCGGCGAAGCCCTGGCGGCTTCCGGACGTGATCCGCGCGAGGTCCTGGCCAACTCGCCACAGGTCGTCGAAGGCGTCACGATGACCAAGGTTGCATTGAAGTTGAGCGCGAAGCTTTCGATCGAACTTCCTATTACGCAAGAAGTTCATAATGTGCTATTCTCCGGCAAGGAGCCTTTGGCCGCTATGCGGGAGCTGATGGTCCGCGCCCCGCGATCCGAGCGGGACTAGGTCCGGGGAGGATGCCCATGTCGGATTTGCCGGAAAAACTGTATTACTCGATCCGGGAAGTGGCCGAGCATACCGGAGTCGAGGCTCATGTGCTGCGCTACTGGGAAAGCGAATTTCCGACCCTCAAGCCCAAGCGATCCCGTTCCGGCAGCCGCACCTACCGGCGGCGCGACATCGACGAGATCCTCGTGATCAAGCGTTTGCTGCACGATGACGGTTTTCGTATCGAGGGCGCCCGCAAGATGCTGCGCAATTCCCACGGTCGCGGCCCGGCGGCCAAGGCCGACGAATCCCAGCTGGCCATCGACTTCCGGACCCTTGACGCCAACGAGCAATTGAAGGCCGTCAGGCGGGAGTTGCGGGATATCCAGGTGCTTTTGCGGGGGATGAGGAAAGACGCCGTCGATTGATGCTTGTCGATGATCAGACGGCGTATTAGATTGTCATCCTGCCCGGGAAATCCCGGGCCCCCAGGATATGGTCGGGGCGTGGCGCAGTCCGGTAGCGCACTTGCATGGGGGGCAAGGGGTCGGAGGTTCAAATCCTCTCGCCCCGACCACAATCCCGGCTCAGGCCGGGATTTTTTTTGTATATAGGCCGAACCACGCCGCCGATCCCGGCGTCACGATCGCCGGCGGCCCGGATCTGCATCCAGAGGATCGCGATGAAAGACACCGGCGTCATCCTGCCCGCATTGGACGCGGCCGCGCATCTCGGCCCGTTGCTCGCTTCGATCTGCTCTCTCCATCCCGATATCGCTGTCCTGGTCGTCGACGACGGCAGCAGCGACGATACCGCCGCGGTAGCCGCCCGGAGCGGCGCCGAAGTGCTGGTCCATCCCGAAAACAGAGGGAAGGGCGCGGCTCTGGCGAGCGGTTTCGCATGGGCTCTCGACAAGGGACTGGACTGGGTCTATACAATGGATTCCGACGGCCAGCATCTGCCGGCCGAGATGGCGAGGTTCCCTGCGGCGGCCCGCGACCAGGGGCTGGATGTCGTGGTCGGCACCCGGATGGACGCCGCGCAGAACATGCCCTGGCTGCGCAAGGCCACGAACATCGTCACCAGCGGCGTAGTCAGCGCCCTGGCCGGTTGCCCGGTGCCCGATTCCCAGAGCGGTTTCCGTCTGTTGCGGGTGGAATTGCTGACCGACCTGGTCCTGCGGACCAGCCGTTACGATACGGAGTCGGAGATCCTGGTCCGCCTGGCCTGGCGCGGAAGGATCGGACTGCGAACAGTCCTGCTGAACCGGCGCCGGCTCCGTCCGCA
>CAZYDJ010000017.1:0-27858 GCA_964646035.1 uncultured Fibrobacteraceae bacterium
CGTTGAAGGCGTAGATCTCGTTGGGGCTGCGCAGGTGGTTCTTGGTGTAGATGAGCGTCTTGCCGGCCAGGCCCAGCGACCCGTTGCTGCCGTCTTTGACCAGCAGTTTGGTCTTGCCGCTCTTGACGTCCATCGAGAAGACCGCTCTCTGGCCGAGATAGCCGGCGATCATGTACAGGATCTTGCCGTCGGCCGACCAGACCACGCCGTGGGGGCGGAGTTCGAGGCCGTCGTGGACCAGGTCCAGGTATTGCAAATCGCCATCGGGCCAATCCCTCAGGACGATCCGGAAGCGGTCGGCCTCGAAGCCGGGACGCGTCATGGCCAGGTAGGCCAACGTCTTGCCGTCGGGGGAGAAGAGCGGCGTCGTATCCCATGCCTGGTTGGCCTCGGTCAGACAGGTGATCCCGCCGGATCCGTCGGTGGCCACGGTGTAGATGTCGTAGTCGGTGGACCAGGCAGGCTCGCTGCCGGGCAGGACCTTGGCCGTGAAGACCAGCGACTTGCCGTCGGCGGAAAAGGCGAATTCCTCGCTGCCGCCCCAGGGATGGGTTGGGGTGTCGGCGGCCAATCCGGGAGTCAGATCGACGGGATCGGCGTCGGGGTCGATCGGCGACCAGATGAAGACGTGGCTGCGCTTGCCGTCCTCCCATTGGTCCCAATGCCGGAACATGAGTTCGTCGTAGATCATGCCGGTGGTCGCCGCGGCGGCCAATTCCGCGTCGCGGGCCACCGTCTCGGCGACGGTCATGTCGGGATATACATCCATGGTGAAGGCCAACGAACGCAACTGGGGTACGACCTCCAGGTTGCCCACGTCCAGGGGCAGGTCGGTGATCCGGACGGCTTCGCCGCCGCGGGGATCGATATTCCAGACCTGGGAGGATCCGCCGCGCGTGGACAGGAAGAACAGGGTTCCGTTCAGGCACCAGCGTGGATTCCAGTCGCCGGCCGGATCGGATGTGAGCCGGCGCGGGTTCTCGCCGTCAACGTCCACCAGCCAGATGTCGGTGCGGCCCGTGTTGGCCTCGAGGTCGGTGCTGCGCACTGTGAAGGCGATGGTTGCGCCGTCGGGCGAAACCCGGGGGTCGCCGATGCGGTCCATGGCCAGCATATCGTGCACGGAGAAGGGATGAGGGGCGTCGGCGGCCGGTTGACCGGCCAGTGCACAGGTCGCGGTGCAGAGCAGCAGCACGGGGACCATCCAGAAGCGGTGGCTCACTTTCTTTCCTCCCGATTCAGGGCTGATGAGGGGCGGAACAGTTTTGGAAATATAGCTCCGGAGAACCCGGAGGCGACAGGATAATCAATCTTTATCAAAGGGGACCGTGTTGGAGATAATCCGGTCGAGTTGAGAGCGCGAGACGTTACTTCACCAGGGTGACGACCCGGCGGGCCAGGATGCCGTCGGCGCCGCGCATCCGCACGAAGTAGACTCCGCTCGGAACGCTGCGCCCGTTGCCGTCGGTGCCGTTCCATCTCACGCTGCCCGCGGCGGCCGCGTCTTCCACGTTCAGCAGCACGTCGATCAGACGTCCGCGAAGATCGAAGATCGACATCTCCAGGGGCCCGCTTTCCGGTAGCCGCCAGTCGATGGTGGTGGCGGGGTTGAACGGGTTGGGATAGGCGGAGATCGAAGCCGGAGCAGAGGGGACGAGATCGCCGGGACGGACCGCGGTGATAACCTGGCCGGTGTCCCAGGCTATGGCGTCGACCCAGAACCCCACGCCCTGATTGGTTTCATCGGAGGCGAAATTGACGGAGAACTTGATCGGATCGCCGGCGAATTCGATCAGGTCGAAGACGGCGCCGGTCCAGTCGTCGCTCTCTCCGGACCAGCCGGGTTCGAAGCCGAGCGCAGTGATGTATTGGTCGGTATATCCGGTCAGCGGTTCGACCAGCACCCATTCTCCGCCCACGCTGACCTTGAGATTGGCTCCGTCGAAACCCTTCTCGGTGTCGGACCAGAAGTGGAAGCTGAGCCGCAGTTCCTCGGCGTCGCTGAAATCGTACATCGGCGAGACGAGGGCTCCTTCGGCCTGGTTGGGATAGGGCGTCGCCATTCCGACTCCCCAGCAGTAGCCGCCGTTCTCGTCGAAGGCCGAGCCCGGTCCCTGCGTCGGTTCCGACCAGGACCAGATCGAACTGGTGTAGCCGAAATCTCCCTGGCTCAGGTTGAAATCCTGGCTGACCGGGACGAGTCCCTGGGTGTGTTCGTAATGGCTGCCGACGGCGCCGAGGGTGTTGATGGTGGCGATGTCGGCGCCGTATCCCGGCAGGTGGTCGAAGCGCAGGTCGTAGCTGATTCCCTTGGGTATCCCGTTGAAGAGAAAGACGCCGTTGGAGTCGGTTTCGCTCGCGGGCACCGCCGTGCCGTTGATCGAGACGCGGACATCAAGCAGGGGATTGCCCGTGATCCCATAGACCGATCCGCCGATGTCGATGGCCGGCAGTCTGTTCATCAGGATGCCGGTCGTGGTCATCTCGCCGGCAATGACGGTTTCGGTCGATGACGCCGGCTCGAAGTAGAAGGATGAGTAGTCGAGGATAACCTGGCCGGCCATCGCCGAGAGTTCGAAGCCTCCCGACGCGCCGGTCATCGCGCGACCGCCACCGCCCCGGATCACTACCGAAATACCCGGCACCAGGGCCAGCGATACCGAGTCGAATACGTGGCCCGAAATGATTCCGACGCTGTCCATGGCCGCCGCCCTGGCCGCGATGATATCGGGCCTGGTCCCCACCTCTTGCCAGCCGATCGAGGGCGTACCGGTGTTGGCCAGGAGTCGGCGGGCGATGTAGGCGTTGAGGGGATAGCCGCGCTCGGCCTTGAACATGCCCTGGAGGTCGAGCACCGCGCCGGCGACCATGGCCGAAGCGCTGGAGGTGCCGGAGTAGGTGTTCGTGTACCACATGAATTCGCCGAAGATCGGCAGGCCCTGCAGATCGCCGTAGCCGCAGGTGACGACATCGTCGCCCCATCCGTTGAGATCGATCCGGCTGCCGTAGTTGGTGAAGTCGGAGGGGTTGTTGGCGATTCCGGTGGCGGCGACCATGATCGACCCCGAATCACGGACCTCGCGGTTGAATGTGTCCCCGTAGATGAGCGCGTCGAGGTTCTCTTGGCCGTTGCCGGCGGCCGAAACGACTATCGCGCCGATCGCCGTGGCGATCTGTATCGCGTCGAATACGTCCTGCCAGTACTCCATGGGCATATAGCCGATCTGCCCGACACCGATCGAGTTGGGACCCGGGGAGTGGAGTTCGATCAGGATCACGTCGCCGGGGACGATGTTCTGGGAGGCGATCTCGATCGCGTCGGCGGTGGAAAAGAAGTCGACCGAGATGGTGCCGGCTTCGGCGCCCGGAGCGACGCCGCGGACTCCGTATGAATTGTCCTTGCCCACGATCTCGCCGAGTACGGCCGTGCCGTGATTGCGCCAATCCTGGTCGTCGATCATCCCCCCCGCGGAGAAGAACGGCGCCGAAAGATCCTCGTGCGACCAGAACCAGGCTCCCTCGATATCGATGATCCGGGTTCCATCGCCGTCGCCGCCGGGATAGGCCGCCGCCGCCAGCGCGTTCATGCCTTCGGGCGGGGAGCCGAGGTAATCCTGCAAGAAAACGAAAGAAGGCGTTGTCGAGGTTGTCGACTCTTCGATTCCGGAGGATTTGTCGGCCGGGGGAGTGAACCCGCCCTCGCTGTCGAAGCCCAGGGAGGCGGGAACGGGGCGCGGTTCCAGGAATGCGGTTTCGATGTCGGGATCCTCGATCAGCCCGGCCAGCAATTCGAGCAGGGCGCCGCGGTTGGACGAGGGGATGCCGGGTTCGAGTCTCACGTAGCTGGTGAGGTCGGGCAGCTCGCGTCCCGAAATTTTCTCGGCGCGCAGCCGGTGGGATCTGATCTCGGAGTTGGGCCGCGTGAAATGCTTCTGCACGGCATAGCCGGGGGCGATCCGGGCGAGCAGCGACTGCATGCGGCCGCGGCGGGATGGATCAGCGGCTGAAAAACCGGATGCGTCGGCGTGCAGGCCTGATTCCGCGGTGAATTTGACGACGATGCGGCCGGTCGGCGCAGTGGTCTGGCGGGCCAGCGCCTGTTCTGTTTCCGGATTCCGGGCCCAGGCGGACGTAACCATGGTTCCGGCAGCAGCCAGCAACATGATTATGCTGATCCATCTGGTCATCATCTTCCCCTGTTCAGGGTATTGGGGCCGCGAAATGGTGTCAGGGCAACCGGCTTCTTGAACAAAGGATACGGCAATTCTCGGACGAGTGGCAAATTCAGAAAAGAAAGCAGGATCACCCCCAGCCCTGATTACGTTCCGGATAGACTGGAGGTTGCCTTTCCCGGCGACCAGTCTGTCTCCGACCCAGGAGGCCGTTGACCGGATCGCCCGCCGGTGCGACATTGGCGGGACGCGGATCAAGGCAAGGCGGCCGCCGCGGAAAGACGGCCGCAGGGCAGGGAACCGATAGGAAGGACTGCAATGGTGACGCGCGAAAAGCTGGCCGCCCTGCGGGCGCTGATGCGGAAGAACAAGATCGATGCATATTACATCCCCAGCGTGGACCCCCACCAGAGCGAGTACGTTCCCGCCTGGTGGCGGCGCCGGGCCTGGCTCAGCGGTTTCACCGGATCGGCCGGCGATGTGCTGGTCACCATGCGCAAGGCCGGGCTCTGGACCGACGGGCGCTATTTCCTGCAGGCGGAATCGCAGCTGGCGGATTCGGGAATCGACCTGATGCGGATGGGACTGCCCGGCGTTCCCTCGCTGCTGGACTGGGCCGCAACCCAGTTGCGTTCGGGACAGGTCCTGGGGGTTGATCCGCGGGTGATGTCGATGTCCGGCGCGCGGGAGTTTTCGGCCGAGCTGGATGAGAAGGGGATCGAGGTCAGGTACCTGGAAGAAAACCTGGTCGACTCGATCTGGACCGATCAGCCCGAGCCCTCGGCCAGCCCGCTGCGGATTCATCCCGACAGCGTCGCCGGCGAGAAGGTCGAATCCAAGCTGGACGGCGTGCGCCGGGGGATGCGGGATGCGGGGGCCAAGGCCCATGTCATCGGCAGCCTGGACCAGATCGCCTGGCTCTTCAACATCCGCGGCAGCGACGTCGAGTACAATCCGCTCGCGGTGTCCTACGCGATCGTAACCGACCGCGGCGCCTCCCTTTTCGTCGACCCGCGCAAGGTCGGCAAGACGGTCCGCGCCCGGCTGATGGGCAAGGCCGTCATCAAGGCCTATGACGCGGTCGGAGAAGAGCTGAAAAAGATTGCCGCGCGTGGTCTGGACGTGCTGGTCGATCCGGCCACTGTGAACCAATGGGTCGCGGACAAGCTCCGCGGGGCCGAGATCCTGGCCGGACCCTCCCCGGTGACCCTGCTCAAGTCGATCAAGAATCCGGCCCAGATAGCCGGCACCAAGGCCGCCCATGTGCGTGACGGCGTGGCCATGGTGCGGTTTCTGCGCTGGCTGGAAGATGCGGTGCCGGCCGGCGGCGTGACCGAGATATCAGCGGCCGAGAAGCTGCGCGGATTCAGGGCGAAGGGCCAAAAATTCCAGGACCTGAGCTTCGGCACGATCAGCGCCTACGGAGCCAACGGCGCGATCATCCACTACGAGCCCACGCCGGAGCATGATGCGAAGTTGAAGCCGCGCGGGCTGTATCTGGTCGACTCGGGGGGACAGTACCTGGACGGGACCACCGACATCACGCGCACCGTAGCGCTCGGCAAGCCCACCGCCGAGATGAAGCGCATGTTCACCGCCGTGCTGAAGGGGAATATCAACCTGACCCTGACCCCGTTCCCGCGGGGCTGGTCGGGCGGCAGGCTCGAGGTCCTGGCGCGTCAGGCGTTGTGGATGGCGGGCGTGAACTACAATCACGGCACCGGTCATGGCGTGGGCCACTATCTGAACGTCCACGAGGGACCGATGGCCATCAGTTTCCGCGATCACGCCAACGTGCCCATGGCGCCGGGACAGTTGCTGTCGATCGAGCCGGGACACTACGAGCCCGGCAAGTTCGGCATCCGGATCGAGAACCTGGCTTTCGTGGCCGACGCGCCCGATCTCGGCGGCGAAGCCGAAAACTGGTGCCGCTGGGACGTGGTGACTCTCTGTCCCATCGATCTGACCCTGGTCGATCCCGCCCGGTTGGCGCCGGCGGAGATAGCCTGGCTGAATGACTATCATAAGCGGGTCTACCGCGAGCTCTCGCCTCATCTCGACCGGGCCGACAAGTCGTGGCTGAAGCGGGCGACCTCTTCGATCTGACCCATCACGGGGCGGTCGCCGCAGGCGGCCGCCCCGATTCCCCGGAGTCGTGGTGGATATCCTGGCAAACCGCAGCGGAGAGCTGTTCGCAGTGGCGGCGGCCCTGATCTGGGGCTGCGGCGTGACCGCTTTCACCGTGGCCTCGCGCCGATCGAACCCTTTCGCGGTCAGCTTCGCCCGTCTGCCCCTGGGATTGGTCCTGCTGGGGATCGCTTTCTTCGTGTTGAACGGAAGGCTTTGGCCGGCGAACGTTTCGCCGTCCACCCATTTCTGGCTCGGCATCAGCGGTCTGCTCGGACTGACCGTCGGCGACAGCTTCCTGTTCTACGCATCGTCGACCATCGGTCCTCGCCGGGCCACCCTGATGCTGACCACCGCGCCGCTGTTCACCACGGTCACCGCCTGGATCATGCTCGGCGAAAAACTCGGCCCGATGGCGCTGGGGGGAATCGCGGTGATCGTCGCCGGCATCGCCTTGTCTATCTCCGGGCGCGACGAGGGAGGCGGTCCGTTCCGCAATCTCCCGCCAGCGTTGTTGCGTCGCGGACTGGCGGCCGGCCTGCTCTGCGGGTTGGGCACGGGCGTGGGCAACACATTCGCCAAGATCGGGATGGGGGAGATGGATCCGTTGGCCGCCACCTACGTCCGCATGGGTTGGGCGGCGCTGACCATGGCGGTCTTCGTGGCGTTGAATCCGCGGCTGCGCTCGGCGCTGCCTTCCTTGTTGAGGCGCCCGGTGGCGGCGCCGTTGGCCGCCGGAGTCGTGCTGGGGCCTTTCCTGGGGATGTGGTTGGCCATTTCCTCGCTGAAGATGACCGACGCCGGCGTGGCCACCGTCCTGCTGAACACGACTCCGCTGACGGTCCTGCTGCCGTCCTGGATCTTCTATCGCGACCAGCCGACACCCCGGTCGTTGCTGGGGGTGCTCGTCGCTGTCGGCGGCGGGCTGATGCTTTTCCTGCGCTGATCCGCCGCGGCCAGTCCGGGCTCATTCCTCGAATTGGATCTTCAGCTTCTTGGCGCTTCGGCAGTAGGCCGCGAGGTCTTCATCCGAGAACAGCACGAAACGGATCTCGGTGAAGTCATCCGGAGACGCCGCCACGAAATCCCGCGCTGCGGCCAGCGCTATCGGCGCCGCCGCCTTGATCGGATAGCCGTAGACTCCGGTGCTGATCGAGGGGAATGAGATGCTGCCACCCTGGTGCTTCGCGGCCAGGGCCAGGCTGCTGCGGTAGGCTGCCGCCAATTTCAATTCCTCGGCGCGGTGGCCGCCGTACCAGACCGGCCCGACGGTGTGGATCACGTGCCGGGCTTTCAGGTCGCCGGCGGTGGTCAGGACCGCCTCGCCGGTCGGACAGCCGCCCCGCTCGGCCCTGATCGCGTCGCATTCGGCCATGATCATCGGCCCGCCGGCATCGTGGATGGCTCCGTCCACGCCCCCGCCGCCACGCAGCCCCGTGTTGGCTGCATTGACGATGAAATCGCAGATCTCGTTCGTGATGTCTCCCTTGCGGATCACGAATCTGGTAGCCACCGGCGCCTCCTGTTCCGGGGCGCGCGCCGCTCAGTCCGAACCGGGAGCGGCGCCGTCGCCCACGAGATGGACGGTACGGGTCGGGAAGGCGATAGACAGGCCCATCTGCTCGACGATGTCCATTATCGCCAGATTGACTTCCTGTCGCACCCGGAGGTGCTCGACCCAATCGGTCGATACCGAGAAGTAATAGACGAAGAGATCCAGGCTCGAAGCTCCGAATTCGATGAATTTGACCAGGATGAACTCCTGGTGGATGTCCTGGCGGGAACGCAGCAGCGATTCCACCCGCTCGACCAGCTCGCTCATCTGGCGGGAGTCGGTGTCGTAGGTCACGCCGACGGTCATCTTCACCCGGCGCTTGGGCATCAGGGAGTGGTTCTCGATGGTGGCGTTGGCCAACTGCTGGTTGGGAATCGAGACCAGTGTCTTGGCGAAAGTGCGGATGCGGGTCGAACGCAGCCCGATCTCTTCGACGACGCCGTCGGCGCCGTCGGCGGTCACCCAGTCGCCTGTACTGAACGGGCGGTCGATCAGGATGGTGACCGAGCCGAACACGTTGGCGATGGTGTCCTTGGCGGCCAGGGCGAAGGCGAGTCCGCCGATTCCCAGTCCGGCCAGCAGTCCCGACACCGAATAGCCCAGATTCTGGACCGTGAGCACGAAGATCATGATCGCGATCAGCACCTTGGCGGTCTTGCGCAGCAGGGGTATCAACTGGTCGTCGAGGCGGGATTCGGTGCGGCCGGCGATTTCCATCATGCCGACGGACACCGCATCCGCCAGCCGGAACAGCGCCAGGCCGGCCACCAGGACGATCAGGATCTTCATGATCGTTCGACCGGGATCCAGGAGTTCCGGCTGCGCCGTGGCGAGGATGCGGAAAGCCAGATACGCCCCCAGGACCAGAGCGATCAGGCCGAGCGGTCCGGCCAGGGCCTTGACGGCCATGTCGTCGGCGTCGGTCTCGGTCTTTCCGGCCAGGGCCCCGAGCCGTTTGGCGATCAGATTGGTGATCACCGCGCGCGCGACCAGCGCGGCCAGCATGATCACGAAAGAGGCTATCAATTCGCCGGCGGTCCAGGGACCGATCGGGAGGCTGAAGATCCGGTTCAGGTTGGCCAACTGTTCTTCCTCGGGTCCAGGGTGATCGGTTGCGTTGCCGGTTCCGATGCTAGGGCAACAAAGCCTCCCGGCGCAATCAACGATCGGCGCCGCAGGCGGCGAACATCTCCAGCGCGGTCTCGCGCAGGGCCGCCGCGGTGACGGGATCTGCGGCCGCCGCGTCGAGATAGGCCAGGAAATCCGCGGCGTTGGCGGCCACCAATTCGATCGGGACGGCCGTCTGGCCGGGGTCGAAGATGAAAGGCAGCCGGACGCCGGAAACCTTCATCGCCGACATCAACTCGATCCTGGCCTGGCGATGACGTCCCAGCCCGATATCGGTAATGCACTGATAGACCAGGGCCTGGGGCAGCGGCCCCCAGACACGGAAGCCGGTGCCGCCGTCCTGCAGGACCAGGCTGTCGATGGCCTTGTCGGCCAGGGTGGTGCTCCAGAGGATGCCCCAGCGGTCGGCGGCCAGCAGCGCCGGGCCGTAATTGCCGCCGAGCGAGCGGTAGAGCAGCGTCGGACGGGGCAGGCCGGGAATGCCGGGCAATATCTCCGCCGCCGAACTACCCGAATCGGCCAGGGGCAGGCCCGGCGACTGCAGCAGCACGACCCGGTTCCAGGGGCCTTCCGGAATTCCGGACAGGGTCTGGGCGGCTTGCCAGGACACGGCCGATTCGAGGACCAGGGGGTCGGCCGGACGCCCCCGGCCGTCGCGGCGGTCGATGCGGTGGATGGTCCCCAGGAAAGCCGCCGCAAGGAAGATCACGGTCAGGGCCATGGCGGTCAGAGGCCGCGCTCCCCGCTTGCCGCCGGGGATCGAATCGGCGATCAGGGCGGCCAGGGCCAGCGAGAGACCGGCGGCGGCCGTCAGGGCGAGGTAAGGCTCGAGATGACGCTCCAGAACGAGGGCGGGAGCGAGGGCCAGCAATGAGCAACCCAGGACCGCGGTCTGGATCCGATCCCCGCGTCGCCACCGGCGCCAGGCTACGACCAGCCACGCCGCCCAGAAAGCGATCCCGAAGGCGGCCGCGACCGGTCCCGGTTCGAGGATCGGTACGGGCCACGGATTCGCCAGCCAGACGCCGTAGATTCCCAGATTGGCCGGGATTCCGCCCGCCGTGGCCAAGGCGAAGGTGTCGCCGGGGCCGTGGGCGAATTCTCCCAGGACGAAGTAGATCGCGAACCCGCTCAGGACGGCCAATATCGCCGCCGCCGTCAACCGCAGCGGGCGCTCCGACCTGTCTCCGGCCAAGGCGGAGGCGACGAAGACCAGGGGCAATCCCAGGGCGCTTTCCTTGCTGAAAACGGCCAGCGCGCCGGCGATCAGCGCCAGGGCCAGGTTCCTGCCTCCGCCGGCCAGCAGACGTTCGATTGCGGCCAGCGCCAGGAAAGCTCCGAGAAGTTCCTGGATCCCGCTGGCCCAGTAGACCGGCCCGAACGCCAACGGCGAGGCGGCGTAGAAAAGACCGGCCAGCAGGCTGCCCGTCGCGCTGAGGCCGCAGCGCCCGGCCAGGCGCGCGACCAGAGCCGCGGCTCCGCCGTGAAGCAGCATCCGGGTCCAGGTCCAGGGGTCGGTGGCCATCCCGAACAGGGGCTGCAGCAGATCCCAGTAGAGAATCCGACTGACGAATCTGGCGGCTCCAGCGGAGGGATCATCGATCCCGGCGGCCCGGCCGAGAAGGCGCCAGTCATCCCGGATCCAATATCCTCCCAGAGCGGGCAGCCGGCCCAGGACTCCGGCCATGAACGCCAGCAGGGGGACCGGCAGCATCGGGAAGGATTCCCGCGCGGCGTCGGAGCGCGGTTCGATGTCGGCGGATTGATTCACGAGGATCCTCCGGAAGACTCCGCGACCCGGGACCGAATGGGAATTCCCGCTGCCGGGGCAGGCGGCTTGTGCTATCTTCCCGGGTCGAAAAGGCAACATTAACCGCCGTCGGCCCGGGCGGCAACACCGCACCGGGTATCAGGACGGCGTCAGGGAAGGGGATGGCTGCGTGATGGGTAAGTTTCGTGTTCTTTCCGCCGTCGGGGCGCTGGCTGTCCTGCTGGCTGTCGGGGCCTGCGCTCCCGACGCCGTGGGTCCGCTGAAGATGGACGAGGCCCAGCTCGAAACCTGGGAGATCCATCTGGTCGAAGGGCGCATCGAGAAGAACGAGGCCTTCATGGATCCCGCGCTATCTCCTCTGCCGGCGGCGGACATTCCCGATTTCGAGGGACTGAACTACTACTTCCCCGATCCGGCGCTGGTATTCAGGGCGCCGCTGGCCGCGGCATCCTCGGCCGACACGGTCATGTTGCGCAAGCGGCGGGGCGAAGAGGTTTCCTATCTGGTCAAGGGATCGGTATCCCTGGAGATCGCCGGCGAGGTCGTCGAATTGATGGTCTACGGTCCTGTCTCCACCGAAAACGGCGACTACCTGTGGCTGCCGTTCTACGACCTGACGAACCAGGGCGAAACCTATCCCGGCGGCCGCTATCTGGATCTGCAACCGACCGCCGACGGGATCGTCGATGTGGATTTCAACGCCGCCTACAATCCGCTCTGCGATTATGATCCCGACACCTACAACTGCACCCTGCCGCCGGAGACGAACCGGATCCCCCTGGCGATCGAAGTGGGCGAGAAGCTTTTCCGCCCCCATTCCTGAGGAGGGACGGTGACCGACATCCTGCTCTCGGCTCTGGACTGGATCGTCTATCCCCTGTGGGCGACGTTGCTGTTGGCGGCGTCGCTGCTGGTCTATGTCGGTCTCGGCGGCAACTTCGTCGTCCTGGCTCTGGCCCTGGTCTATGCCCTGGTCACCGGATTCTCGACCATCAGTTGGACGATGCTGGGAATCCTGCTCGCGATGGCGGTGATCGGCGAGGTGATCGAGTCGATTCTCGGCGTGGTCTACGTGGCCCGCAAGGGCGCCACTCGTTTCGGAGTGTTCGGCGTGTTCTTCGGGGGCCTGGCCGGGGCCGTGCTGGGCAGCCCCTTGATGCCGGTGGTGGGGACGGTGCTGGGCAGCTTCGTCGGAGCGTTCCTGGGCGCGGTGGGCGGCGAGTATTTCCGCAGCCGCAACATCGAACCCAGCTTGCGGATCGGCGGCCACGCCTTCGTCGGCAAGATGGCCGCCATACTGGTCAAACACGCTCTCGGCGTGGCGATGGTGGCGATCATCCTGCGGGCTACCTGGCCCCGCTAGGCTCTGCGCCGGATATTCCGTACGCCATCTGCCGGTTCGCCCCGACGCCCCATCCTTCGGCTCCCACCGCGATCAGACCCAGCGAATATTCCGGCGGAAAAAGAGCGCAGCCGCGGCCTACCGCGGCGTGGGCCGTTGCCCCGGCCGCCATGAAATCGTAGACGGTGCGGGCCATCGCGTGACGGATGATCTCCTCGCCGAACCCGGTGCAGGCCACGGCTCCGGCGGGCCCGGCGTAGCAGCCGCAGCCGTAGATCGGAACGTCGCCGACGCGGCCGTCCAGGGTGATCGAGGTGCCGCCGGTCGAGAGGGTGACGGCGAAGCCGCCGTCGGCGTCGCGGACCACCGTGCCGACGGTGTCGCCGGTTTCCGGATCGTCGCGCGGCGGCAGCGTGTCCGCGGGGACGGGCCGCGGGCCGGGGAAGTTCCAGGCCGAGCGCCAGTCGAAGGAGTCGTAGCCTCCGCCGGCCTCGCCGCGCAGCAGCCGCCCGATCCTGCGGCGATACTTGGCCTCGGCTTCGGGACAGGTGGGGATCTCGTCGGCGAATCCCATCGCGTGGGCGAATCGGGTGGCGCCGTCGCCGGCCAGCATGCGATGAGGCGTATCCATCACAGCGCGGGCGACCAGTACGGGGTTGCGGACGTTCTCGATCACGGCCACCGCCGCGAATTCACCAGTGCCGGTCATGATCGCGGCGTCCATCTGGATGGTCCGTCCGTCGAGACGGATGTTGGCGCCGGTGCCGGCGTTGAATGTCGGGTCGTTCTCCAGCACGACGGTTGCGGCCACCGCCGCGGACAGGGCGTCGCCGCCGCCGGCCAGGTTCTCGATCGCGGCGGCAGACGCGGCCCGGCATCCCGGCGACCATTCTGGGGGCGATCCGACTCCGCCGTGGGTCAAGGCGATCGGTCCCGTCGTCTGCTCTGCGCCGGCCCAGGTCGGGGCCGCGGCCGCCAGGGATGTTTCCGGCTCGCTTCCGCCGCCGCATCCGCCGATCAGGGCCAGCAGCACCGTCAGGGCGCAGGCCAAGGGCGCGGAGTATCTGGAGCGAATGGGGAATAACATCGGAACCCCCTCGTCAGGATAAGGACTACAGAGACCAGCAGGCGCGTTGAGAGTTGAGACTAGGCCAGTATTAGCCTAGGTGTCAATTTGACCAGGAATCCGAATAGTGATAGTATTCCCCTCTGATATTATCAGATTAACTTCATCGAGGAAAATCCAGCTCATCTCGGGAGCGATCGGCAAGGGTATGATCCGCGTCCATCCGGGAAGTTCTTTCGTATTGCTTCTCTGTCTCGGGCTCGCCCTGCCGCTCGTCGCGAACGCCGGGGTCCAATCCGGCGCACCTGAAACTATCCGTCTCATCCCCGACGTTCGTGATCTGCCCTACCAATTCGAGTTGGTCCGGGTCGAGGATTTCAACTTCATCTACGGATCCTGGTGGAATCGATTCAGCTATTTCATGGATCTCGATGGCGACGGTCACGATGACGTGGTCCGGGCGCGCAACCGAGGCATCACCGCCGCGATCCTCGACGGTGATAATTCCTTCGTGATATGGCAGGCCAACCTGCCGCCCGCTCATTCCTGGGGGCCGCACTGCGCCCTGATCGAAGGCGGCTTCGACATCGACGGCGACGGCGTGTCCGAGGTAATCGCCTGCTCGGCTCCGCAAGACAGATCCGACTGGCGCATCTGGGCTATTTCACGGTCCGAATCGATTTTCGTCGCCGAAACCCCTTTGCCCACGACGCCGGAAAACCGCATGGACGGAGTCTGGGACGGAGATTGCAAGGTTATCGGCGTGATCCAGGCGGCCGGCCCCGACGGCCGGGAAAGACCGGCCTACATCGTATGCTGGATCGCCGGGTTCGATCTGCAGCCCCGAGGTCTGATGGCCGTCGCCATCGACGACGGCGAGGTGATCTGGAGTTCCCTCAACGGAGCCTGTCCCAACGAAAAAACGGTGCAGATCGTTGATCTGGAAGGGGACGGCGTAGCGGAGATCGTTTATTCGACCCGGGCGGTGAATAATCTCGGCGGCCGGCTCATCAACGGGTTCAGCGACGACCACGGCCTGGTCTTCGTCTTCGGGCAGGACGGCGGGCTGCGTTGGTCGCGGCGGTTGTTCAAGGGCTCCGGGATCGTCAACTGCGGCTTGATGGACTGCGACTGCGACGGAGTGATCGATGTGATCGCGGGCACCAGCCAGGCGGTGTCGGCAGGGAATTACGTGGTTGCTCTGTCCGGAGTCGACGGATCGGAGATAGCTGTCCGGCCGGTCAGGGGCCAGGTCGTCGATCTGTGCGTCCTGAACGAAACCGCCGGCTCTCCGGGCCCGGCCGACTTCGTGGTCAGCAACGGAATGATAATGTCCTTTAGCTGCGTCGCTGACAGCATCGTTCCGGTGGCGGCGGTGGATTCCGGAAAAGCGATGCGCATCATGGACGCCGCGGATTTCCTGCCCGAACCGGGGACCGAGATTCTGGCCGCCGACAGTGCCGGTTCCGTCTTTTGTCTGACAGGCGATCTGAGGCCGATGGCTCGCCGGGACGACTCGGAGCGGATCTGGTTCATCAATGGTACGAAATCGTATCGATCGGATACGGGCGGGCTCCGGACCGAGCTGATCTCGACCGCGGGTATGGCTTTGACCCTGGACTTGGTCGAATCCCCTGCCGGCCCGGTTTCCTGGTGGTTGTTCGCCCTGGCGCCGGCTGTCGGCGCAGTCACGATCGGTTTTCGCCGCCGGCGTCGCCAACAGCCGTTTTCCTTGGCGGGTATCCGCGAGACGAGGCTGCATCTGCTGGACAAGCTGGAGCTTGCCAGCCACGGCGCTATCGGAGCACTCAGATCCCTGCGACGACTGGTCTGGCTGCTGGAAGCGATGCGCCACGGCGGCGACGTTTCGCAGATCCGCCCCCGCGTCGTGGCCCTGGCCGAAGAGATCATCGAGATGTCCCTGCCCGATATCTCCGGCATTCTCGAGACCGCGGACGATCCGGTGTCTTCGCATGATCTGGTGATCAGGGCCAAGGAAGGTCTCGCCCTGGTCGAGCTGCAGTTGAAGGATCTGTGCCGGCTCGGGTTCCCCGCCGGCACCCTGGACCGGGCGGCGGCCGATCTGCGCGCGGCCAGCGACGATACCGAGCGGGCGCTGCAGAAGATCCGCGCCGACGTCGCGAATTTTTTCGTCTGCTCTCCCTCCCGGATACTCGACCGGGTTCTCGACAACCGGGATCTCGAGCTGCAAGGCGCGGGGATCGAGGTCGCCATGCCTCACGGCTGGCTGGACGTTCCCCTCTGCCGCATCGACCAGTCCGAGATGTCCTTCATCATCGACAATCTGGTTTCCAACGCTGTGAACGCGATGTCCGGTTCGGTCCGGCAGGAGCTGCGTTTCGAGTGGTCGGCGGAATGCGGCATGGTCGAACTCTCGGTCTCGGATTCGGGATGCGGCATCGTTCCCGACGACTGGGAGCGCATCATGAATACTCGTTTCAGCACCGCCGGCGGCGGAATGGGATTACCGCGCAGCCGAAGGATACTGCGCAAATACGACGGCAGGATCTACGTCCAATCGAGCGCTCCGGGCCGGGGCACGACATTCAAGATCGAGGTTCCCGCGGCAGTCCGCGACCAATGACGACCTTTGCACAACCCCTTTGACGATCGAGGATCGCCATGACTGATCGGGCCGGGAAATTCCGGGTATATCGCGAGCGGATGAACGAACGCATCCTCGATCAAGGAACGCTGGTCACCAAACGCTTCTTCAATCTCGATTCCCGCTGTTATGAAGACGGGGCCCTGGACGTGCGCACCAAGGAGATGCTGGGGTTGACGGCGTCCCTGGTCCTGCGCTGCGACGATTGTGTCGCCTACCACCTGATCCGCTGCGTCGAGGAAGGCGTTTCGGCGGAGCAGATAGCCGAAGCGATGGACGTCGGCCTGATCGTCGGCGGCTCCATCGTGATCCCGCATCTGAGGCGGGCCCGTGAACTGCTCGACGAACTGCTGGAAAAAGACGCCTAGCGGCGGCGGGCCGGCTATTCGATGCCGGGGGTATAGCGGGAAAGCAACTCGCGGTAGCAGCGGGTCCGGTAGAAGATGTTCCGCACGTAATCGACAGTCTCGGTGCCGCGGTAGAAGCCGTGCCGGGTGTTCCGATAATGCAGACGCTCCTGCTTGCGCTGCAATCCGATCTCCACGTTTCCCCACCATTTGTTCGGATCAAGGCCGGCGTCCATCGCCAACAGACGGGCGTCGTTGAGATGTCCTCGGCCGCTGTGATAGGCGGCGATGGTCATCGCCCAGCGGTCCAACGAGTCGAGATAGGCGAAGCCGCGGTGGATCTCGTCCAGCAGCTGCACTCCGCTGAGGATGTTCCAGTCCGGCGCCCTGACCTGTGTCGAGTCCAGGTCGGTGAATCGGGGCAGCACCTGCATCAGGCCTACCGCTCCGGCTTCACTGTGGGCTCCCGGCTTGAACCGGGATTCCTCGTACATCAGGGCGGTGACCAGGGCCCAGTCGAGATCGGTGCCGTGGCATTTCTCCTTCACCGTCTCGTCCCACGGGGAGAGGGTGCCGCTCTTGTCCGGCCGGCTCGAGTGCCGGCGGTAGTAGCGCACCTGGCGGGGGTCGATGAAGTATCGCTGCTCGAGAATGCCGTAGATGCGGCTGCGCCGGGGGGCCGAAGCCAGCATCTTGAACTGTCGGCCGAGGAAACGGTTGGCGCCGCCGAGCAGATTGGGACTGTTGCTGCGGGTCAGCCAGACGACCGGCCGCGTTTTGGTCAGGGCCGGGCCCAGCCTCACGCCGGGTACGCTGGCCATCGAAGCCAGGGCGACGTTCTCGTTGGCCACGGTGGCCGGGATCTCTCCGCGTCCGACCATGGCGATCAGGTCGTCGGTGGAAAGCTGGCGGCGGGCCTTGACGATGTGCAGGCGCAGGTGGCGGCGATTGCGCAGTTCGCGCAGGGTGGGCAGGATGTGGGAGTGGCCGGGCACGTGGATCGTCATCCCGTCCAGAGCCGAGAGAGTATCCGCGCTCGTGTCCTCGGCCGGCAGGATCACGCGCTCGCGGGTATAGCCGTAGGGCATGGTCGCGGAGCCGTGGGCGTTCAGCCAGGGGGAGGCGGTCAGTCCCATGGCGATCATGTCGCCGGCGCCGTCGTTGAGCAGGGTGAACGGGTCCTCGCCGGGCCCCGGGATCACGACTTCGCATCGCAGTCCCAGCGATTGGGCGAACGTGCGCACGAGCTCGAACTCGAAGCCCACCTCGTCTCCGTCGAAGATCAGGTAGTTGGTGGGGCCGGGAGTCGTGATGACGCGCAGGATGCCCTCGGCCCGGATCAAATCGAGGTCCCGGACCACGTGGGGCACGGTGCCGTTGCCTCCGGCAATGCCGCCGGGAACCAGTGTCGAGTCGGTGATCGACTCGTTGCAGCCGCTGCACAGCAGCACCAGCGCGGCCGACAGCAAGAATGCCGCGGCCGTAGGCGACCTCCGGTGCCGGCGAGGCCGGATGGGGTCGGACTGAACCCTGGGGGGGCGAAAATCCATGGCGCTGATGGTACCCGGTGGGCTGGTCATGTCAATCCCTCCCCGGGAGTTCGCCCGCCGTCGGGACTTTCCGGGAGCCGGGGGGAGGGTCGGCGGCGGCGCCCTTACCACCGCCGTCACATCTTCAAGAACCTTGAAAACCAGCAATTTACGGGCCCCAAGAATTGTATTTTGGTAATTGTCGCCTGTCCGTGATAACTCGCGGGTTCCCGTGCGTTACAATATCATTGTTCAGCAATAGACACTGCGGATTCCGCCCATTCCGACGAGTCCGGGGCGCGGCCCCGATCAGGGCCGCTTTCGACGTCGTCCGCTACCGGTCGTCGAATTAGCCGCACCCCGCGAGGAGGCACTACAGATGAATCGCATCTCGCCACGGATCTTTGCGCCGGCAGCCATCTTTATCTGCATACTGGCGGTCGCTCCCCTGGCCGGTTTCGGAGTCGCCGCCGCCGAAACGGCGGGCGAATCGTTCTCGGCCCGCATCGCCGCCGATCTTTCCGCCGGCGTCATCGATGCCGACGAGGCGTTGCTTACCCGATTCCGTTACGTCTTCGCCAAGGATAAGCTGCCCGCGGTCTATCGCACCGCTCCGGGCCGGCCCCTGAAATGCGGCACGCCCCTGGTGGCGGAATTCCTGCGTCGCGAAAAGGATATGCCGAAGGCCGCCGCGGTCGAGATCCGATCCTACCTGGATCGTTCTCTCGCTCCGGACGAGGTGGCGGCCACCTACATCAGCCCCGGCGGCAACTTCGAATTCACATATCTGACCGGCGGCACGAACGCGGTCTCGTCCACCGATGTTGATCCGGCCAACGGCGTGCCCGATTTCGTGGAGCGCTGCGCCGAGTACATGGATTATTCCTGGGATCTGGAAGTCGACCAGCTGGGATTCGGCGCTCCGCCCATCGGCGGCGGCCGGTACCAGATCTCCTTCGAGTCGATGGACGCCTACGGCTATACGACAGTGGTCGGCGGCACCCTCTCGCGTATCGTCCTGCATAACGATTTCGTCGGGTTCCCGGACAATGACGATCCGGAGGGGATCTTGCTGGGAGCCGCCAAGGTCACCTGCGCCCATGAATTCAAGCACGCCACCCAGTTGGTCCAGTCCGGCTGGAGCGAGGGCGGCTGGGTCGAGGTCGACGCCACCTGGATGGAGGACATCGCCTACGACGAGGTCAACGACTATTACAACTACATTCCCGGCGCCAGCCCGATCAGCTCTCCCACGGCTTCGCTGGACTCCGGATCCACCGGCACCGGTTCCTACGAGGACTGCGTCTGGCAGCATTGGATGAGCGAGACGTGGGGCGTCGGCTTTCTGACCGACTTCTGGAATTATCGCTCCACCCACACCTCGCAGGCGGTGCTGGACAGCTACGACCAACTCCTGCAGGACTACGGTTCCTCGATCGCCGACGGCTTCGCGGTCTTCGCGGCCTGGAACTACACGACCGGCTCCCGCGCCCTGACCGGATTGGGCTACGGCGAGGCCGCCGGCTATCCCACCAGTCCCGCCCTGACGACCGTTTCCGCCTATCCGGCCGATCGCTCCGGTTCGGTCGAACACCTGGCGGCGAATTTCATCAGCTGCTCGGGTCTGAGCGGCGATGTCGGCTCCGTTTCGGTCGTCTTCGACGGCCAGGATTCGGCGACGATGGGATTGGCCGCGGTGATCACGCGCAACGACGGCACCGGCCTGATCGAAACAATCACCCTCGACGAGGCCAACGACGCCGACGCCCTGCTTTCGGTTCCGCTCGAGGACGTGGCTTTGGTCGGGCTGGTGGTGGTCAACTCGGCCAAGGCCGGAGCCGCCGCTACCTGGAACCTGACCGTCGACGAGGCTCCCTATGTCCCGCAGCCGGTCATGGTCCTCGACGCCACGACCCTGGTCGAGACCCTGACTGTCGGGCAGACTTCAGAGCAGTTCCTGTCGGTCTCCAATAACGGCGAGGCCGGATCGCTGCTCGACTATGCGATCATCGCCATGGAGCCGCTGCCGGTCGCCAAGTCGCTGTCGCCGGCCAGCGTGATCGGATCGACCCTGACCACGATCGACAACAGGTATCTGCCCGGCGGCGCCACGTCGTTCAACCTGATCCTGACCAACGGCAGCGCGGATGAGGAATGGCTCAAAGAGGTGACCCTGAGCGTTCCTTCCGGCATCATTATCAGCGGAGGCACCGACTTCACCGGCGGCTCCTACGGCCCGCTGCAGTGGAACGGAGCCACCGGCGACGGAATCACAACCCAATGGTACGGCGACACCGGAGACCCGGAGTATTACGGAGTGGTCGTCGACGGCCAGCAGGTCCTGGGCTCGGTCGAGATAACCGTTCCGGCCTATGTGTCGACCTCGCTGACGCTGAGCTACACGATCACCGGCGACGAATACGGCAGCACGCCTCATACCACCGCCGGCACGATCGTAATCGATCCCAGCGATCCCGAGGTCTCCGTCTCGAGTCCCGAGCCCGGAAAATTGCTGCCCGTGGGCGGGCTGGCCACGATCACCTGGCAGGCGACCCAGGTCGACACCGTCGATCTGTTCCTGAGTCGCGACGACGGCGCAACCTGGGAGTCGATCTCCGCGGCTGAAATCAACGACGGCTCATTCGAATGGGTGGCGACCGGCCCCGCGTCGGCGCTCTGCCGGGTCAGGGTCGCGAGCACCGACGGAGTCCATCGCGATGACGGAGCCGGAGTCTTCACCATCTACTCGCCGGCGACTTGGTTGACCGCGACTCCCGATTCGGGGCAGGTGGCCCAGGGGGGTTCAGCGCAGATTTCAGTCGGTTTCGATGCGACCGCTCTGGCGGCGGCCGATTATCCGGCGACCCTGCTGATCGTGCCGCAACTGGGCGCGAACCAGGCGGTCGGGGTGACCCTGACGGTCCTGAACGCCGGAACCGGAGTCGGAGTGCCGCAGGCCTTCGCCCTGTCCGGCAATGTGCCCAACCCGTTCAATCCGATGACCCTGATCAACTACTCGATCTCAACCGCCGGTCCGATGCGCCTCGAAGTGCTGGATCTGCGCGGCAGGGTGATCCGCACGCTGTTCGACGGGACCCAGGAGTCCGGCGACCATACCGCGAACTGGGACGGAAGGGATTCCGTGGGCCGCCCCGCCGCATCGGGCGTCTACTTCGCTCGTTTGATCTCGGGCGGGGAGATGGCCACCGGCAAGATGACCTTGGCCCGCTAGCAGCGTTCCGATTCGCTGATTTGCCGCGGGGCGGAGGCTTGGCCCTTCCGCCCCGCGGCTTTTTCCCCGTCATTTGCGGCTTGCCTGGGTTTTGCCGAAGGTTTGTACTAGCCTTCGGAGGTGGTGATATGGACGATGTGCGTGTTCATACCGGAACGATGGTCGTCGATCTGCTGCTGCCCCGATCAGAATCCCTGAAGGAAAGGCGCGGCCCCCTGCGGGCTCTGGTCCAGCGGTTGCGCAACCACGAGTTCGCGGTCGCCCAGGTCGGCCCGGCGGATCTGCATCAGCGGGTGTTCCTGGCCGTGTCCGCCGTCTCCGGCGACTCGTCCACGGTGGCCGAACGCCTGGATGCGGCCGAGCGCCTGATCTTCGCATCCGAGTTCGAGGTGGGGGAACTGCGCCGGGACGGGTCGGTGATCACTTACTCTTCCCGGGGTAATTGATGGAAGCCGCTGGAATTCGCGGTGGACGTGTGTCAAATTGGGCGGACGCGATCGCGGACGGATCAGCAGGAGGAATCGCCATGCCGGTTATAGATCTCAGTCATGTCCTGACCAACGGTATGGACCGTTATCCCGGCGACGAAAAGGAGCCGCGGATCATTCGCCTCGCCGAGCACGGTGAAAACGGGCACCAGGTGTCGGCCCTGGACATGGGTTGTCATATCGGCACTCATATAGATACACCGCTGCATTTCCGGGCCGGCGGACCGGGGCTCGCGGAGATTCCGGTCGATCGGTTCCTGGGCAAGGCCACGGTCCTGGATGCCGTCGCGGGAGTGATCCCGCCGGAGGCCGCCGCCGGAATCGATCTGGGCCCTGTGGATTTCGTGATCTTCCGCACCGGATGGGAGTTGCGTTGGGGGACTGCGGGCTATTACGCCGACTGGCCCTGCCTGCATCCGGATCTGGCGGCCCATCTCGCCGATTCCGGTCTGAAGGGAGTCGGTCTGGATTCTCCGAGCGTGGATCCGCTGGATGCCGCTGACGCGCATCTGATCTTCGCCGAGGCGGGCCTGATCAATATCGAGAATCTGGCGAATCTGGACGCCCTGCCCGCCGGCATCTTCGATTTCCTCGCCCTGCCGTTGAAATTGGACGGGGCCGAGGGGTCGCCGGTCAGGGCCGTGGCGTTGATCTGATCCGGGAGGAAGGATGACGGGCACCCTTTCGGGCGCGATCCTGCTCTTCTTGGCCGGCGTGCTGCTGCTTGTCGGCGGCGCGTGGTTCCTGGTGTCCGGCGGCACCCGTCTGGCGCGGTACTTCGGCGTTTCACAGCTGGTGGTCGGGCTGACGATAGTCGCCTGGGGCACCTCGGCTCCGGAACTGGTGGTGTCGTTGGTGGCTTCGCTGCGGGGCAGCGACGACATCATGCTCGGCAACGTCATCGGATCCAACCTGGCCAACATCGGCCTGATCCTGGGAGTGGCGGTGCTGCTGTCGCCCACCAGATTAGACCGCAGCCTCTGGAAGTTCGAGATCCCGGTCCTGGTGGCCTCCACCGCGGTTTTTATCATCTTTTGCGCGGACGGCGCCCTTGACCGGGTCGAAGGCCTGGTGTTGTTCGCGATCTTCGCCTGGTTCACTTTCCTGACGCTGCGGAGCGCGCGGCGCGACCGGGACTCCGTCGGCGCGGCGACGCACAAGCGCCCCGGCCGCGGCATCATGATCAGCTCGGCGATGGTCCTGGTCGGTTGCGTCGGCCTGGTCGGCGGCAGCCATCTGATAGTAGAGTCGGCGACGATGTTGGCCCGCCGTTTCGGGATATCGGAGCTGGCGATCGGATTGTCGCTGGTGGCGGTGGGCACCAGCCTGCCCGAGTTGGCGACCACCGTGGTCGCGGCGCTGCGTCGCGAGAGCGGTATCGCGATGGGCAACGTGATCGGCTCGAACCTGTTCAATACCCTGGCCGTGGCCGGCCCGGTGGCCGCGATCAATCCAGTCGGCGACACGACTTCTCTCTTGTCCCGGCAATTGCCGGGTCTCGCAGCCGTGACCCTGGTCCTGCCGCTGATGATGGCCGGTCGCGACCATCTCGGTAGAATCGCCGGAGCTGTCCTGCTGCTCGCCTACGCCGGGTTGCTGACCTGGTGGATGGATATCTGGCCCTGATGCCCGCGGAAGGAACGCAAATGGCAGACCACGAGAAGGACGACGCAGGGTCCGGGACGGAATATCCCGAGGGCGCCCGCGGGCTGGCGCGTTCGATCGCCAAGGCCGGCTATGCATCGCGGAGGCAGGCGGAGGAGATGGTCCGATCCGGCCGTGTCGAGGTCGACAAGCGCCGGGTGCTCGATCCTTATTTCGCCGTCACGCCCGGCGTCGAGATCAGCATCGACGGCAACCCGTTGGTCGAGGCGATCCGTCAGTACTTCGCTTTCCACAAGCCGTCTGCCGTATCGACCTCTTCGATCACCGGTAAGCGGACCCGTCCGATCTCCGAGTTCTTTCCCCGCGACATCCCCGGCCTGCGCCCGGCCGGACGGCTCGATACCGGCACGACCGGATTGTTGCTGGTGTCCAACGACAGTTCATGGAACGCCAACGCCGCCGGCGGCTGCGGCTTCGACAAGGAGTTCCTGGTCACGGTCTCGGGCCCTGTCGGGGAGGCGGAGATCGGCGTCATCGCCGCGGGGATGACCCTGCCCAAGGTGGGGCCGCTGCGTCCGACCAAGGCGAGTCTCGAATCGGAAGAGGATAACAAGGCGGTGGTCAGGCTGGTTCTGACCGAAGGCAAGGTCCGGCAGATCCGCCATCTCTTCACCGCCCTGAGGCACGACATCATTTCTATCCACAGGGTGCGTATCGGGCCTGTTTCGCTCGGCGAGCTGCCTGAGGGACATCTGCGGCCCTTGACCCACACGCAGATCGAAACCATCCGCAAGGCCATTCGGCTGCGCGAGTATTGATCGCAACCCGATCCGGCGAAAACGGCCCGCTCCCTCCAGGGAAGCGGGCCGTCTTGCGTCAGGCGGTCGGATCGCGGGTCGCGGCCCGGCCTAGATCAGTCCCACGATTTCGTTGAACTCGCGGATGCTCTCGTCCCACATATCCGCCTCGGCGAACATTTCGGGCCAGAAGTCGCGGTCCCAGAGCCGGCGCAGATCTTCGACGTCCTTGGCCTGCTGCTCGACCCAGGTGAAGTACTTGAAGTTGTGGATCTGCTTGCGGTCCTTGTAGCCCAGTTCCTTCACGTGATCGGCTTCTGTCCCGAGCAGCCAGCGGGCGAAATCGGCCGCGGCGCGGACCTCGGTGTAGTCGCCGAACTCCTGCCGGTGCTCGACCATGCGGGATTCGTACATCTCCATCGAGTCGGTCAGCGAAGTGAAGATCACGTCCTTGCCGTCCATCTCGTAGTACTTGGCGGTCTTGATGGCCGAAACCAGGTTGCTGATGCTGGAGATGCCCAGCAGATCCAGCTGCGCGGACAGCTCGGCCGGCACGCCGGCCTGCTCGAGATACTTGCGGCCGATCGGATCATTGAACAGGCGCATCAGGTCCATGCACTGCTGATCGTCGACCGCGACCACGAAATCGGTGTTGCGCGAGTTGTGGATCCAGGGCACGTGCTTGTCGCCGATGCCCTCGATGCGGTGGCCGCCGAAGCCGCAGCGCAGCAGGGTGGGGCACTGCAGGGCCTCGCTGGCGCTGACGATCAGGTCGGGATGCAGGGTGCGCAGGAAGTCGCCGGCGGCGATGGTGCCCGCCGAGCCGGTGGCCGAGACGTACGACGCAAAGCGGTCGCCCGGCCGTGCTATCTTCTCGTAGATCTCCTGGATGATGCCGCCGGTCATGTGGTAGTGCCACTGCGCGTTGCCGAATTCGTCGAACTGATTGAAGATCAAGCATTCGGGCCGCGTCGCGCGCAGCTCCCAGCATTTGTCGTAGATCTCCTTGACGTTCGACTCGCAGCCCGGAGTGGCGATGACTTCGCCGGCCACGTTCTGCAGCCATTC
The DNA here is from genome assembly GCA_964646035.1 of uncultured Fibrobacteraceae bacterium. Classification (GTDB taxonomy): domain Bacteria; phylum Krumholzibacteriota; class Krumholzibacteriia; order LZORAL124-64-63; family LZORAL124-64-63; genus CAYLMM01. The sequence goes on from CAZYDJ010000017.1 coordinate 24,854, forward strand.
GAAGCGCTCGCGGCTCATCTCCTCGGGCAGGATAGCGATCGAGTCGCAGGCCAGCAGATGCGAATCGAAAGCGCCGCCGCGGCAGTAGTTGCCGGTGCTGGGCCAGACGGCCTTCTGCGTAGTCGGGTCGAAGGCGCCGGTGATCAGCCGCGGCACCAGGCAACCGAAAGCCGCGCCCACCTTATGCGCCCCGGTGGGGAACCACTTGCCCACCAGGCCGATGATGCGGCAGTCGACTCCGGTCAGCTCGGGCGGAAACTCGATCCAGTTGCCTTCGTTGTACAGGCCCGTATCGTGGTCGTTCTTCCAGGTGATGCGATACAGGTTCAGAGGATCCATATCCCAGAGCCCCACTTTCTTGAGCCGGTCGCGGATCTTGTCCGGGACCAGGGCCGGATTCTTCATCTCGGCCAGAGTGGGGATGATGATGTTGCGCTCGCGGCAGCGCTGGGCCGCCTTGGCGCGAATTTCTTCATTGATGATGGGCAACTTCTTCACGACACGCCTTCACTTTCTCGAAAGTTCATCTATTATATGTCAACCGACATCGAAACACTGATTTCGCCAGTCGGCCTGTGCGTCTAAGGTGATAGCCGGTCGTCTACCGGTCAACCCCGGTTGGATAACCATGAGTTCGCAGGAGGAGCCCCGAAATGCAGATCGAGACTACTGCCGAGATGGTCCAGGATGTATATCGCCTTTCACGCGAGCGTCTGTCGGTAGTGCGCGACCGGCTGGGGCGCCCGCTGACGCTGGCCGAAAAGGTGCTCTTCGGACATCTCGACGATCCCGCCGGCCAGCCGCTTTCCCGCGGCGAGGCCACTCTGGCCCTGCGCCCGGACCGGGTCGCCATGCAGGACGCCACAGCCCAGATGGCGGTGCTGCAGTTCATGCAGGCCGGCCGCGACAGGACAGCGGTGCCGACCACCATCCACTGCGACCATCTGCTGCTGGCCCACAAGGGAGCGGTGCACGACAAGGCCCACGCCCTGGACGTCAACCGCGAGGTCTACGATTTTCTCAGCTCGGCCGCCGCCCGCTACGGAATGGGTTTCTGGAAGCCGGGATCGGGAATCATCCACCAGATAGTCCTGGAAAACTATGCTTTTCCCGGAGGATTGATCATCGGCACCGACAGCCACACCCCCAACGGGGGCGGGCTGGGCATGGTCGCCTGCGGCGTCGGCGGGGCGGACGCGGTCGATGTGATGGTCGGCATGCCCTGGGAAGTGAAGCATCCGCAGCTGATCGGAGTGAAGCTGACCGGCGCTCCCAGCGGCTGGACCGCGCCCAAGGACGTCATCCTGAAGCTCTGCGGCATCCTGACGGTCAAGGGCGGCACCAACGCGATCGTCGAGTACTTCGGGCCCGGCTGCGGGGCGCTCAGCTGCACCGGCAAGGCCACCATCACCAACATGGGAGCCGAGCTGGGAGCGACGACCAGCATCTTCCCCTACGACGACAGGATGGGGTCGTATCTGCGGGCCACCGGTCGCGCCGACCTCGCCGATCTGGCCGAGGCCCAGGTCGATCTGCTGGTCGCCGACCCCGAGGTCGCGGCGGCGCCGGAGGAGTTCTACGACCGCATCGTGGAGATCGACCTCTCCACTCTCGAACCGCATCTGGTGGGTCCGCATTCGCCGGACATCGCCCATCCGGTGGGCGAGATGGCCGCCGACGTCGAGCGCGAGGGTTATCCCGAGAAGCTGACCGCGGCCCTGATCGGCAGCTGCACCAACTCGTCGTACGAGGATATCTGCCGGGCGACCGACGTGGCGCGGCAGGCCCGGGCCAAGGGTCTGGAGATGAAGACTTCGCTGTGGATATCGCCGGGATCGGATCAGATCTACGAGACGATCAAGCGCGACGGACAGCTCGCCGAACTCGAGGCGGTCGGAGCGACGGTGCTGACCAACGCCTGCGGCCCGTGCATCGGCCAGTGGCAACGCGACGACATGCCCGAAGGCAGGGAGAACTCCATCGTCACCTCGTTCAACCGCAATTTCCGCAAGCGCAACGACGGCAACCCCGAGACCCACGCCTTCATCGGCAGCCCCGAAGTGGTGATGGCCTACGGCCTGAGCGGCACCCTGAAGTTCAATCCGCTGGCCGATTCCCTGGTCAACAAGGCGGGCGAACGCGTGACTCTCGACGCGCCGGCGGTGGCCGACGAACTGCCCCCGGACGGATTCGTGACCGCGACAGCGGGTTATCAGGCTCCGCCGGCGGATTCGGGGACCGTGGCGGTGGCCGTCGATCCAGCGAGCGACCGGCTGGCGCTGCTCGAACCCTTCGCGCGGTGGCACGGCGGCGACTTCGAAAACCTGCCGGTGCTGATCAAGGCGCTGGGCAAATGCACAACCGATCATATCTCGATGGCGGGGCCCTGGCTGAAATACCGCGGACATCTCGACAACATCAGCGACAACATGCTGATCGGAGCGGAGAACGCGTTCACCGGCGAGACCAACAGCGTGAAGGACCAGATCTCCGGTTCGTACGGCGCGGTGCCGGCGGTGGCGAGGCATTACAAGGCCGAGGGGATGCGTTGGGTGGTTTTCGGTGACGAGAACTACGGCGAGGGCAGCAGCCGCGAGCATGCCGCGATGGAGCCGCGCCACCTGGGCTGCGCGGCGGTGATCGTGCGCAGCTTCGCCCGCATCCACGAGACGAACCTGAAGAAGCAGGGCATCCTGCCGCTGACCTTCGCCGATCCGGCGGCCTACGATCTGGTGCGCGAAGACGACCGCGTCGCGATCCGCGGACTGGCGCAGTTGGCGCCGGGGACGGGGTTGACGGTCGAACTGACCCACGCGGACGAGTCGATCGATACCTTCGCGGTCGAGCACACCATGACCGCCGAGCAGATCGAGTGGTTCAAGGCGGGGTCGGCGCTCAACAGGATCCGCGGGAAGTAGAATCGGGGAGGGGCGCGAACAGGCGCTTCTTGCGGCAGGACGGCTCGGCGACACTTCCTGTGTCTTCTCGCCTCGGCGCTCGGGCGG
>CAZYDJ010000018.1:0-9518 GCA_964646035.1 uncultured Fibrobacteraceae bacterium
GGCCGTAGAGCTCGAACTCGGCCGGGTTGAAGATGTTGTTGAACAGCACCAGGGGTTTGCCCAATCCGATGGCGATGTGCATGGCCATGGTCACCGCGGTGACCACCACGTCGCATCGGTCCACCAGGCCGACGAAGTCGCGCAGCGGATGGGTGCCGGTGTAGCAGGCCCCGGTCGCGGCCGCCAGGCGCCGATTGCGCTCGTCTTCCTCGGGGCCGCCGAGCAACAGCACCGTCCTCCCCTCGGCCAGCAGCAGACGCGCCAATTCGTCCCAATACTTCTGCGGCCAGAGCCGGCTGGTCCAACGTCCGCCGCAGCCGGTGTTCAATCCGACGACCGGACCGCCCGGCGGGATGTCGAATTCCGGCGCCGGCGAGGGCCGGTCGAGCACATAGGGCTGCCCGGTGAACTCGTAGCCGCAGACCGCGAATATCTCCTGCGGATAGGAAAGTGTGTTGGCGCGGCTGACGTCGTCGAAAATCCCGGTCAGGAACTTGGCGCGGGCGGCGTCACCGTCCGCGGGCGCGCAGAAGCCGTCCACGCCGAGCAGGAACCCCCGTTTGCGCGGCGCGGTCACGGCCGAGGCCAGGGCGCAGGCCTCGGGATCCTTGTCCAGGTTCACCACCAGATCGAAGGGGGTTTCGCGGGCCCAGACGACGGTCGCGGCGTCCAGCCGGCGCACGTCGGGCACGACCGCGGGCACCAGTTCGGGATGCTGGGTGACCCAGGTCAGCAGATGTCCGGGATGCCGGGCGAGCAGCGGTTCGAGCAGCGGAGTGGTGCGGATGACGTCGCCGGCCGCTCCGAGCTTGATCAACAGGATGCGCCCTTCGCGTTTCGAGAACAGAGGGCAACCGTCACAGTGGACGCCCTGCTCCTTGTGGGGGCGGCAGGGAGCGTCGCCCCGGAAGTGGATGCAGTCGCGGCGAACGACGGTCATCTACTCACCTTCCTTCCCGAAGGCAGCCAGGGCTTCGGCGGCGGCGGCGTCCATCGCCGCGGGCAGGCCGTAACTGCGCGCGATGCGATAGGCCCCGGTCGCCTGCTGGATATTCTCCATGTCGGCGAAAAGATCGCCCATCCGGAAGTAGAGCACGGCCTGATCGGCTCGCGACTCGGCCAGAGTCAGTGCGGCTGTGAAGACGTCGATGGCCTCGAAATGACGATCCAGAATGTGCAGGGCCCGGCCGCGGCGCTGCATGATCTCCACGCGGGCCACATCGATCTGCCCGGGAGCGATCGAGAAGCGCAGGCGCGCCAGGTCGGTGCAGTCGTCGAGAGCCTCCTGCCCTTCGCCGCGGTCGAGCAGATCGTCGAGCGCGGCCAGCCGATCCCGCAGATCCTCCGGCAGATTGCGGCGCAGCAGAGCCAACTGATCCTGCAGATCCAGGGCCACCATCCGCATCTCATCGGGCAGTTCGAACCGTAACGCCCGGCCGATGGTTCCCGCGGCGCGTTCGTAGAAACGGTTGTCGCGCAGGAAGCCCGCCTTCAGCACCAGGGCCACGCCGTCGTCGGGATTATCGCGCAGCGCCTCGTCGCAGTAGTTCTCGGCCTGGACGCGGTGGCCGGACGCATAGGACTCCAGCGCCCGGTTGACCTTGTAGCTGTAGGATGCCGGAGCATGATCCCGCGGCGGTCCCATCAGCTTGACGGTGAAGACCCCGCCCTGGTTCGGGCCCGCGGTCAGCACCACCGAGATCTCCTCGCCGGCGCCCCAGGGCAGAATCAGCTCGTGATGGGATTCGTCCTTCTCGAAGTAGAGCAGGGAGCCGTCGACCAGGCGCAGCACGTGCAGATCGCAGATGACATAGTCGCCGTCGACGACCAGCTTCCAACTGCGCACGGGAATCTCATCGTAGGCGATACGGAAGGTGAAGGCCTCTCCCGGATCCAGGGTGTACGCATCGGTGCCCCATGTATCCCAAGGAGCGGCGGCGGCCCCGGCGGCGGCCAGCAGACAGACGGCCACGGCCAGGACGGCGACGGCCCGGGTTCCCTTGCCTATCATCGGCGATTCTCCTTCGTCATGTCGGTCCGCCGGTGTTATCTTGACGGCCCTGAGTTCGACGATCGAACATATCTGAAGACGCTCTCGAACACAAGAGAACGCCCGGCCAGGAGGCCACAAATGACAGATATCGTCAATCTGACCCTGGGACACTCTCCCGATCCCGATGACGCCTTCATGCATTACGCCCTGGCCAGGGACAAGATCGACACCGGCCGCTACCGCTTTGAGCATATTCTGCAGGATATCCAGACCCTCAACGAGAGGGCCGTCCGCGGCGAGCTCGACATCACCGCCATATCGGTCCACGCCTACGCCTACGTGGCCGACAAATACGCCCTGCTGCCTTCGGGAGCCAGCATGGGCGATCGCTACGGCCCGATGGTCGTGGCCCGCGAGGCCTATGACCGCAAATCATTACAAGGCAAAAAGATAGCCATACCCGGCTTGATGACCAGCGCCTACCTCGAGCTGCGGCTGGCCCTGGGGGAATTCGAGGCCGAGGTCCTGCCCTTCGACCAGATCATCCCCCGGGTGCGCAGCGGCGAATTCGACGCCGGCCTGATCATCCACGAGGGACAGCTGACCTACGCCGACGCCGGCCTGCAGAGCTGCTTCGAACTGGGCGAGTGGTGGGACGACCTGACCGGCGGCCTGCCTCTGCCCCTGGGAGCGAACACCATCAACAAGCGGCACGGCGAAGCGATGCCCGAGATCGCCCGGATACTCGAGGCCAGCATCCGATACGGTCTGGAGCACCGCCAAGAGGCGCTCGACTACGCCTTGAACTGGGCGCGGGACATGGAAGTCGATCTGGCCGATCGTTTCGTCGGGATGTACGTCAACCACTGGACGCTGGACTACGGCGAGAAGGGCCGCGCCGCGATCCGCGAGCTGCTCGACCGCGCCTTCGCCGCGAAGCTGATTCCCGAGGTGAAGGATCTGGAGTTCGTCAGCGTCTGAGCCTTCGCCGCGGCTCACGTCAAGAGGCCACCCCCGACCGCGCTCTTTCCGCGCAGTCCCGGGATGGCCTCTTTTTTTTCGTTCACTTTACCTGTAGAGAGCCTTGAGGCTGCCCCAGGTAGTAGGCTCGTCGTCCACGGCGCAAAGGATGTCCAGGGTGATGCAGCAGACATCGAAGAGTTCGCCGCCGTTGGCCCCGCAGAGGAACGGCGGATAGTTCAGCGGCATCGCCGTCGGCGATCCGCTGCGCCAGATCAGCATCGCGTTGGCGATGGCGAAGCGCAGCTCGCAGTCGTTCATGCTCGGGCAACTGTCGAAGGTCCCGGAGAAGGTGATGTTCGACGTCGCGCCGACGGCGGCTCCACCCTCGTAGGTGACCGTCGCGATCACCTGGTAGTTGTGGATCTGACCGACCAGATCGATCAGCCCGTCTCCCCAGGTATGATCCTTCGTGAGCCAGAACTGGCCGCCGTCATAGTTGGTCAGGTAGGTTCGCGATCCATCGCCGGCGACGACGGAATCGTTCAGCAGGATGGCTCCGACCGCGTCGATGGACATGCCCCAGATATGCCACTGGCCGCCCAGAACCGACCCGTTCCAGGACATCGCGTTCTCGGTGTTGCCCGGCTGTCCCGGCATCAACGGATTGCCGCCGGCGCCGCACCAGGCCTCGGAGGCCCGCCCCCCGATCATGGTTCCGTCGGTGGTCGACCAGGTGCCTATGGCTGACGGACACTGCGCCCAGGCCGGGGCCGCGATCGCGGCTACGGCGAGAACGATGATGATCGTACGCAATGATTTCATCTCTCCCCCTTGCAGATGTACGGATATGCAAATTCACGGAACGCACCGGGACACGTCTCCCGATCATCGCTGTCCCGCAAGTCGGGCGAGAGTCGGTTATCGCTTGCCAATGCATTATAAGAGAATTCCGCAAAGTCAGAAACCGCAGCGGGCAGGACATAAATTGATTCAAATCAAGAGAAAAGACGGCTCCGGGTGGCGATCGCGGTCAGCGTGGCGGGATCGCGCAGCACTATCGCCTTGCGATCGGCATGGACCAGGCCCTCATCGACGAACTTGCGCAGCGTCCGCGAAAGCGTCTCCGAGGAGACCCCGATCATCTGGGCCATCTCCATGCGCTTCAGTCTGATGGGCCAACTGCTGACAGTCTGGCTGCCGTCCTCGGAAATGCCCTCCAGATAAAGCAGCAGGTGGGCCAACCGGCGGCGGGCGGAGCGCTGGGTCAAGGACATCATCAGATCCTCGATGCGCCTCTGGTTGCGGGCCAGACGGAACATGATGGCCGCAGCAAACACTTCGGAGCGCCGAATCAGATCCAGGCAGAAATCCCTCGGCAGCACACAGACGACTGTCTTTTCCAGCGCCTCGACCGAGCAGGTGAATGGTTCCGCGGCCGAGAGGGATCGCAAACCGATCGCCTCGCCCGCCCTGCGCAGCCGCAGGATCTGGATCTCGCCCCGCTCGCCGGTACGGAATACCTTAACCGAGCCTTCGCGAATGCAGTAGACGCCCCAGGGGGGCATGCCTTCCGCGCAGATGATCTGTCCGGGCTGGAATTGCTGGACGGCGATGTGGTCTTCGACCAGAGGCAGTAACTCCGCCTCGAGGTCATTGAAGATTCCGCTCCGGCAGATCTCGCACTCACGGCAACGTATTTTCTTGACCTCGGCCATCAATCCCCCTCGCGGGCGAGTGGACTGGAAGTTGAGGTTGATCAAGAAGCAGCGAGTTTTCTCATTAAAATTATGATAGCCCCATTCTGTCTCAATTCAGGACCAATTTCCAACACTTTCCTCTTCTTTTTTCGAAAAGCCCGTAAACACCGGATTCGCAAACGGATACCTCTCCGGAAAAGAGGAAGGGCCGGAGCTCCGAGCCCGGCCCTTTTATAGTTATCGCCGCGCCGGCGGGCTACTTCACCAACGCCATCCGCAAAGTCGAAACCGAACCGCCGGCGTCGAGGCGGCAGAAATACACGCCCGCCGCCGCGACCCGGCCCGAGCCGTCGCATCCGTCCCAGACGATCTCGTGGCCGCCGGCGGCCATGACCGGGCCCTCGGCCAGAACCCGGACCAGACCGCCCGATACGTCGAAGATCCGCAGGTCGATCGCCGCCGGGGAGCCCAGTTCGAAGCAGATGGTCGTGCGCGGGTTGAACGGGTTGGGCACGTTGGGCAGCAACCGGGCCCGGGCGCCGCGCGGAACCGGCGGGCCCTGGATTCCGACCAACGAACTCGAGAAGGCGGCGGCGGCGTTGATGCCTCCGTATCCGAAGACGTTGTTCGGCACGGCTGTCACGTCGCCGCACTGATCCGACTGCATGGGCGAGGCCGAGCCCTCGATGATCTCTTCGATGATGTCGACGTTGCCGGCCAGGGCCGGATTGGCCGAGACCATCAGCGCGACCAGACCGGCCACGTGGGGACCGGCCATGCTGGTGCCGCTCATATAAACGTAGCGATCGCCCGGATAGCATGATCTGACCGCGACCCCGGGCGCGGAGATATCGGGCTTCATCCGCATGCTGGCGTCCACGTCCACCGGTCCGCGGCTGCTGAACGGGGCGATCTCGTTGAACTCGTCGGTGGCGCCGACCGAGAAGGCGGCAGCATAGATCGCGGGCGGATCGGCGACCGTGCTGCAGTCGCTGCCTTCGTTGCCGGCGCTGGCCACCACGACGATTCCCGCGGCGCGGACATTCTCGATCACCGGTTGCAGCGTGTCCCAGCTGCAGCCCTCGGATTCGGGGCAGACCCAGGAGTTGTTGATGACCTGGGGCGCCTTGGCCGGGTCTCCCTGGGACGGCGATCCGCCGACCGGATAGGGCGCGACCATCCACTCGAGGCATTCGATGTACATGGCGGGCGTACCGTCGCCCTCGTTCATGCAGCGGCAGCCGATCCACCGCGCGCCGGGGGCCATGCCGATCTGGTTGCCGAGGCCGTCGTCGCCGACCATGGTGCCCATCGTGTGGGTGCCGTGACCATGGTCGTCGCAGGGCTCGGGCGAATCCGGGCCGCAGACCCCGCCGCCGGAATGGACCGCGTCGTGCCAGTTGTAGTCGTGGTCGGCCTCGACCCCGTCCCAGCCCCGGTACTGGTCTATAATGGCCGGATGCTCCCACTCGTAGCCGGTGTCGATGCCGCCGACGACTATCCCCTGCCCGGTTACGCCATGGGCCCAGACCGTCGGCGCGCCGACGCTTTCGACTCCCCACTCGACTCCGGCGACGGCCTTGGCGTCATCCGGCTCAACCGCCGGAGCGGCGAATTCGATGCGGGGATTGGCGTGCACGCGGGCCACGTCGGAACGCGAGGCCAGAAGTTCGAGTACCGACTCGTCGCCGTCCACGAGCACGAGATTGGCGATCCAGAACGGCCGATAACCCACGCCCGCCGCGTCGAGGGCCGCCAGCAGCGGCGCCTGGTTCGCGGAGGCGAATTCGACCAGGGTCTCGTGCACGTACCGGGCCCGCTGATCGGGATCGGCGATGGCGGCGGCCTGGCTCAGATCAGCCTGCTGATCGAGATAGACCAGGAACTGGGTCGGGCCCGCCGCGGCGGCCTCCAGGGCGGGAGCGGCTACTTTGTCCCGCCAAACGGCGTCCCCGGCGACAGCCGCCGAGGCGACGCAGGATGCTAAAAAGACAAAAAACAGGAAAATGCGGAAAAGAGGCGATCTGAACAGCATTAATTGAATCCCTTCATAGGCTCGGTCCGGGCAGGGATCTGGCATCGAACTAGTATTATACCAGATAAACATAATGCCGTTGAGAACATACGTGCAAAACAGCCTTGGAACCAGTCAATCCGACCATTTTCAACTTGTTAATGAAGGAGTGTTTTTCTCTTGCGAGCCAAATCCGGTTGGTATATATTCCCAGCGAATCCGGTCGCGGCGACCGGAGTTTTTTGCAGGATCGAGAGCCTTTCCTATTGGTTGGAGACGGCAGTTGTTCCCGCGAAGCAAGGGATGTGACCCGTTTGAAGAAGATCTATGTCGGTAACCTCAGCTTCAGCCTCTCCGACCAGGACTTGATGACCATTTTCGCTGAGCACGGCGAAGTCGCCAGTGCCGCCGTCGTCATGGACCGTGAGACCGGCCGCTCGCGCGGTTTCGGTTTCGTCGAGATGGAGAATGACGAAGAGGCCAACAAGGCCATCCAGGCCTTGAACGGCAAGGAAGTCGACGGCCGTAGTCTCAACGTGAATGAGGCCCGTCCTCGCGAGCCCCGCAACAACCGGCCCCGCTGGTAGTTGCCCACGACGATCCCCAGGGATCCGACGGCTCGAATGAAGCGGCCCCGCTCTCCTCGGAGAGCGGGGCTTTCTTCTGCCCTGGAACCGGTGGAGCCGCGCGATCAGCAGGCTGCGATCCGCAGCGGCCAAGCTACCGGTTACCCGGACTCGGATTACAGGTACTCGTAGATCGCGTAGAAGTGGCAGATGGTTCCCGCCAGCACGAAGACGTGCCAGACGGCGTGGCTGTATTTCATGTCGCGCCGCAGGTAGAAGATCGTCCCGAGCGAATAGGCCAGACCGCCGTACAGCAGCCACAGCAGGGCGTCGCGGGGGACATTCGCCAGCAGGGGTTTGATGGCGATGACGACGAGCCAGCCCATGCCCAGGTAGAGGATCGTCGAGACCAGCTTGAAACGTCCCGCGAAGAACGCCTTGAAGACGATCCCGAGCACGGTCAGACCCCAGATCACGCCGAACAGGCTCCAGCCCCAACCACCGCGCAGGGTCACCAGCAGAAACGGTGTGTACGAGCCGGCGATCAACAGATAGATGGCCGAGTGGTCGAGGATCTTGAAGACGCGCCTGGCCCGGGGCGGAGTCAGCGCGTGATACATCGTGGACGATGCGTAGAGCACGATCATCGAGGCGCCGAAGATGGAGAAACTGACCACCCGCCACGGATCTCCGGTATGGACCGCCCGGATCACCAGCAGCACCAGGCCGGCCACGCTCAACGCGGTTCCGATGCCGTGGGTCACGCTGTGGGCGATCTCCTCGCCCAGACTGTAGAATGCGCGTCTCTTCTCTTTCATCCGCCATCTCCGGGTAATCGACATCAGGACTTCATCTACACGAAGATAATCCGGTCGGCGCAGAAGGCAACGCCCCAACCGCATTCCAGCGCTGCGGCCTTGCTCCGGCCCCCCGGCGGCGACTAGTATGGGGATGAAGAAGTGGAGGCGCCATGAACGGGAAAGCCCTCGACCGCCGTCGGTTCCTGAAAGTTTTGGCCCGCTTCGGCCTGGCCGCGGGCGCGGCCGGGGTCGCGCTCTCGGATCCGTCCTTCCTGAACGATCTGCTCAGCGGAACCGCCACGACCGCCCGCGCCGCCGACCGCCTCTCGGCCCTGGCCGAAGCCGCGCCCCGGGCCCGGTACTGGGTATCGGCCCGATCGGCCGCCGCGATCGGCGAATGCCTGGCCTGCCACCACGAGTCCGACCTGCCGGTCGGCCTGAGCCACGATCACGAAGTCGACGAGGTCCGCTGCCTACTCTGCGCCCGCGAATGCCGCATCCGGCCGGGCGAGCGCGGCCGCTGCAATGCGCGGATGAACGTCGGCGGCGAATTGCGCAGCCTGGTCCACGGCCGGCCGATCGCCGTCCATGTCGATCCCATCGAGAAGAAACCCCTCTACCACTTCCTGCCCGGCGCGACCGCCTTCTCGCTGGCGACCAGCGGCTGCCCGCTGACCTGCCGCTTCTGTCAGAACTGGGAGATCTCGCAGGCCCGGCCCGAAGACTATGACTCCCGGCGCATCCAGGCCCGTGAACTCACCGTCGCCGCCGAGCGCGCCGACGCCCCGGTCATCGCCTTCACCTACAACGAGCCCACCGTGTTCATGGAGTACCTCTGCGAGATCGCCCGCGCCGCCCGCTCCCACGACATGCGCCCGGTGCTGATCAGCTGCGGCTACATGAACGAGGCTCCGCTGAGCGAGATGTGCGCAGTGCTCGACGCGATCAAGATCGATCTGAAGGGTTTCTCGGCCGGCTTCTATCGTGATGTCTGCGACGCGGAGCTGGCCCCGGTGCTGCGCTCGATCAGCCAGGCCGCACGCGCGGACATCCACCTGGAGCTGGTGAACCTGGTGGTCCCGACGCTGAACGACTCGGATAAAATGCTGTCCGGGCTGATCGACTGGGTGGGCGGCGAACTCGGGCCGGACGTTCCGGTCCACTTCACGCGATTCCATCCCGACTACCAGCTGCGCAACCTGCCGCCGACCCCGGTCGCCACCCTGGAGCGGGCCCGCGACACGGCGTTGGAGCGGGGATTGCATTTCCCCTATGTCGGCAACGCGCCCGGCCGTCCCGGCAACGACACCTACTGCCCGGGCTGCGGCGAAACGCTGATCGACCGGCGGGGGTTCTTCGTCGACCGGAACAACATCGTCGACGGCGCCTGCCGTTTCTGCGGCCGGAAAATACCGGGGGTATGGTCATGAAAAACGCGACGCGGGTGATCCTGGCCCTGGCGTTGACGCTCGTCTGCGCCGCCGG
>CAZYDJ010000018.1:9618-21026 GCA_964646035.1 uncultured Fibrobacteraceae bacterium
GCCGCCGGGGCCACGGCCGCGAAAATCCGCGATCCGGTCTGCGCCGGCGGTTTCTACCCCGACGGTCAGGCGAAGCTCGCGGCCGCGGTCGAGTCGCTGCTCGCCGGAGCGAGGCCCGCCGCCGCCTCGGCACCGGTGGCGATAGTTTCGCCCCACGCCGGCTACGCCTATTCCGGCCAGATCGCGGCCGACGCCTGGAACCAGGCAGCGGGAGCGGACATCGACCTGGTGGTGATCCTGGGCGTCAACCACCGCGGCGATCGGTTCCGGGGAGTCTCGGTCTACGACGGCGACGGCTACCGCACGCCGCTGGGCACGGCTCCGATAGACCGGGCCGTGGTCACAGCTCTGCTGGGATGCGGGGCGGCCGACTTCGTGCCCGCCGCACATCGTCGCGAACATTCGGTCGAAGTCCAGGTGCCGTTCGCGCAGACCCTCTTTCCGGACGTCCCGATCGTGGCCGCGGTAGTGGGGTCGGCGCAGGCGGACGAGCGCGCGGCCTTCGCCACCGCGTTGAAGGAAGCCGCCGCCGGGCGCCGGATCCTGATCGTGGCGAGCAGCGATCTCTCCCATTATCCCGCCTACGACCGGGCGGCCGGAATCGATCACGCCACGCTGCGGGCGATGGCCGCCTGCGACCCGACAACCTTCGCCGCCTCCCTGCGCGAAAGCCGGCGCGACGGACCGCCGGGTCTGGCTACCTGCGCCTGCGGCGAAGCGCCGATCATGCTGGCGATGGCCGCGGCCCGGGCTCTCGGAGCGGCCGGCGGCAGGGTGGTCAGCTACGCCAACTCCGGCGACACGGCTATCGGCGACATCGATCGGGTCGTCGGCTACGGGGCGGTGGCCTTCGTCCGCGATGCGCCGGGGCCGGACTCATCGGTTATCGATCGGATGGAAAAGGCCGAGCTCGACGCCGCGTCCGACATCCGCCCGGACGCCGAAGCCCTCGATCCGGCCGCGCGCAAGGCCCTGCTGCGTCTGGCCCGCACCACCCTGGAACAGTTCTTCGCCACCGGCGCGACGCCCCTGGTCCGTGATCTGCCTCCCTGCGCCCTGCGCCGTCGCGGCGCCTTCGTCACCCTGCACCAAGACGGGCGGCTGCGGGGCTGCATCGGTCATATGAGCGGCGATGCTCCCCTGGGCCGGACCGTCAGCGCGATGGCCTATAGCGCCGCCTTCGCCGACCGGCGCTTCCCGCCCCTGGCGGCCGCGGACATGGCGGGCCTGCACATCGAGATCTCGGTGCTGACTCCGATGGCCCGCGTCCCGGGGCCCGACGCGGTGCGGGTGGGAACCGACGGCGTGTTGATCCGCAAATCCGGCCGGTCGGCGGTGTTCCTGCCGCAGGTCGCGGTCGAGCAGGGATGGGATCGCGAAACCCTGCTGAGCCGCCTCTGCAGGAAGGCGGGACTGCCCGCGGACGCCTGGCGCGAGGGCGCCGACATCTCGACCTTCCAGGCGGTGGTCTTCGGTGAGTAGGAAGACGATCGCGTTTCGCCTCGGAGTGATCGGCCTGCTCACCGTCGCCGGCCAGACCGCGCTGCTGCGCGAGTTGAGCGTGACCCTGCACGGCGGCGAGTTGATCCTCCTGCTCGGCCTCGGGCTCTGGCTGCTGGGCAGCGGGCTCGGAGCGATCGCCGGACGCGAACGGCCCGCGGCGCAGGACAGCAGCGGCGATCCGGCTGGTTGGATCTACTTGTTGTTGACGATCCTGCCCACCCTGTCGCTGCTTTTTCTGCGCGCGGCCCCCCGGATCGCCGGCGCGGTGCCGGGAGCATATCTGTCCCTGCCGCGGATGTTCCTGGTAGCGCTGGCCGCCCTGCTGCCGGTCTCTTTCCTGCTCGGCCGGCTGTTCCGGATCGCGGCCCGGCAATGGCGGCGTCACGGCCGCGGACTGGCACACGCCTACGGTGTGGAATGCGCGGGGGCGGTGGTCGGCGGAATCCTGGGCACCGCGGTCCTGCGTTGGGGATGGCGCAATCTGGATCTGGTGCTGATCTGCGGGCTGGCCGCCGCGGCCGCGGCCGTCCCGGCTCGCGGACCGGGTGCGAAACGCCTCGCGAATCGCCTGGCCTCCGGAGCGGTCGCGCTCTTGCTGCTGCTGGGGCTGGTGCTTTCCGGGCCGCTGGACATCGCCCTGACCGCCTGGCAGCACCCGGATCTGCTGGCGGTCGCCGACACACCTTATGGGCGCACGACGATCACCGGCTCCGAGGGCCGAGCTGCGGTTTTCCACGACGGAGTGCTGGATTTCGCCACGGAAGGAGCCGAGGCCGAGGCCTTCACCCATCTGGCGCTGCTCCATCATACCCGGCCGGAAACGGTGCTGGTCATCGGTGGAGCCGCGGCCGGAGTGCCGGCGGAAGTCCTGGAACACGAACCTCACCGCATCGACGTGGTGATCCTGGATCAGCGCAGCCTGGACCTGGCCCGCCCCCATCTGCCGCCCCGGATCGCGGACGCCCTGACCGATCAGCGCGTGCGGCTGATCCGCGGCGACCCCCGGCGATTCCTCGCACGGAACGACATCCCCCGTTACGACGCTGTGCTGGTGGCGATGCCGCCGCCGGAGACCGTGGCCGCGAATCGTTTCTACACCCGGGAATTCGCCGAACTCTGCGCCCGGCATCTCGGTCCGGACGGTCTGTTGGCCCTGCGCCTGCCGCCGGCGGCCAACCTGTGGACTCCGCCCCGGCTGCGGCTGGCCGGCAGCGTCCGGGCCGCTCTGAAGACCAGTTTCGCGCAGGTGCGGATGCTGCCCGGCGAACCGGCCGTCGCCTTGGCGTCGCGTTCGCCCGCGGTTCCCGATGCGGATCTGCTCGCTGCGCGGATGCGGATGCGCGGTCTGCAGCCGCGGCTGGTCGGCGAGTCCTGGCTGCGCTATCGGCTGACCAACGACCGGGTCGCGGAACTGGACGCGGCCCTCGACCGGATCGATTCCGCGATCAACACCGATGCCCGGCCGGCCTGCACCCTGTACGCGATCACTTTATGGTGCGCCAGATTCCATCCCGCCCTGGCCTTCTTCGACGGGCTGGAGACCGGATTCGGCGGGTTGCTGCCGTGGTGGTCGGCTTGGGCGGCGCCGGCGCTGCTGGCGCTGGCCTGTCTGTGGGCGAGGCGACGGCCGCGTCCGCGCCGCATCGGGTTGGCGATAGCGGCCGGTTTCTGCGGCATGGTCCTGGAAAGCATCCTGCTCTTGCGCTACCAGGTGGGCAGCAGCGTGCTGTATCAGGATCTGGGCTTGCTGCTGACGCTGTTCATGGCCGGGATGACAGTCGGCGCGCTGATCGCTGGCCGCGGCGACGGCGGCTCGTCCAGCCTTTCGTCCCGCAGTTCGACACGCAGCAGCGGGACGGCGATCCTGCTCGGCGGCGGCGCCGCCGGGGCGAGCCTGCTGGCCTGGCGGATGGGCGCCGGGAGCGGCGGCCTGCTGGAATCAGGAGCCTGGCTGTTTTTGGCCGGAGCCTGGACCGCGGCCGTCTTCGCCGCGGCGGCCAGGACCATACCCGGCGAAGACAATCCCGCCGTCGGACCGATCTACGCAGCCGATCTGGCAGGCGGCTGCGCCGGCGCCCGGCTGGGCGGCCTGCTGCTGGTGCCGTTGCTGGGCCTGCCCACAACCGCGCTGGCGATCGCGGTCCTGGCGCTGGCCTCTCTGCCGCTGGCGTTTCCCGGTCGATAAAGAGGCAGGATGCCGCAGCCCCCGGAGCAAAGTCGCAGCGCAGGCCGGGAGGATTCCGGGGTAGCGTCGGCCCGGTTCCGCGGCCTGGTTACCCGGGTTGAGCGAGGCGTCGCGCAGGGGGCGGGAGGCAGGATGCCGGAGCCCCCGGAGCGCCGAGGCGGGGCGGCACAGGAAGTGCAGCCCCGCCGTCCTCGAACAATCCGGGTATCCAGGCAACGGAACCGGGCCGCCCCCCTACCCCGAAATCGTCTCCATGGTCGAGTAATCAAGAGTGGATCCGTGCATGCTGTGCGGAATCAGGAACACCGCCAGCACCACCAGCGCCGCGAAGATCGCCGTCGCCCGTCCCCAGCGGGTGTTCTTCCGCCACGCCGCCCAGACCCAGGCCAAAACCGCGACCGCCAGTTTGTTGTCGGTCAGATCCCCGCCCAGCGGCCATCCCGTCCAGTAGGCCCCGAAGGCGTATTTCTGCACGATGGGACCCAGCACCAGGCCGCCGAAAAAAAGCATCCCCAAAGTCCACAGGGCCAGCCGCCCACGGTCGGGGCCGCCGCCGACCGCCTCCAGACCGGTGCGGTTCGACCAGAGCATGCCCAGGAACATCAACAGGATGTGGGGCGCGAGCACCCAGACCGGCACGTCCCCCTTGAAACGGGCGACGGTCGCCTCATCCCCTCCGACCTGCAGTTCCTGTTCGCCCGACATCAGTATTATCGCGTACTCCAGCTTGCCGGCCGAGGGCTGCGCGGGCAGTTGCGCCGCCAGGGACCCGGTCGCGTCGCGGATCAGCGGCGTCGCGGTCCAGGGCTCGTCGCTCGGAAAGCGCCGCCAACGCACGACGCCGGTCACCGCCGGATCGTCGACCTCGAGCAGCACCTCCATATCCGAACTGATGGAATGGGACCGCGGCAGTTCCCCGCCGACCGCTGCGCCGGCGAACTCCGTGCTCACACGCACCGGATAGGTCGGGCCGGTCATCCGCTGGTAGACGGACGCAGCCAACGTGATGGTCACCGCCAGGATCCACAGCCAGACGCCTCTGCGCATCGCATCTCCTCTCGCTGTCGGGTCTCGTTATCGCAGGGCAACTTTACACGCCGCCCGAACAGCCGGGCAACGTCCGATTGACCCCCGGCGCGGCTTCCCTTACCTTTCTGCGGGTTCTACTCCCGCCGGGCCCACCGCCCGTCCACACTGATATTCATCCGCCAACCGGGGAGGCTACATGGCAGTCAACGCCGAAAAGCCGCGCCATCCCAAGGGTCTGGCCGTTCTGTTCTTCACCGAGATGTGGGAACGGTTCGGCTTCTACACGATGCTCGGGATCTTCACCTTGTATCTCGACGAGTACTTCCACTTCACCAACAAGGGCGAGATCTACGGCAACTACCTGATGTTCGTCTACTTCACTCCGATCCTCGGCGGGCTGATAGCGGATCGCATGGGCTTCCGCCGCACGATCCTGACCGGAGCGGTGCTGATGGCCATCGGCTACACGTTGATCGCGGTGCCGTTGCCCGAGAAGCCGGATATCGAGGCCCGGGTCGCCGCCGCCGAGCAGATCCACGAGCAGAACGTGGCCGACTACGAGGCCCGTTACGAATCCGAACAGCAGCTGGCCCAGGAAAACGGCGACAAGTTCGACTGGCACGAGCGCCGTCCCGAATACGAGGGCCCCGGCCGCACAACGCGCCGCGCCCTGTTCTTCGCCGCCCTGGTGGTGCTGGTGGCCGGCAACGGCCTGTTCAAGCCGAACATCTCGGTGATGGTCGGCAACCTCTACCCCGAGGGCAGTCCGCTGAAGGACTCGGCGTTCAATATCTTCTATATGGGGATCAACATCGGGGCCTGGGCCGCGCCGCTGACCGCGGCCTACCTGCGCAACACCGTGGGCTGGAGCTGGGCCTTCGGCTCGGCGGCGGTCGGGATGCTGGTCTCGATCGTCATCTTCCAGGTCTTCCGCAGGCACGTGATGCAGGCCGAGATCGGCCGCGGAGCGGATTCCACCGTCCAGCACGAGGAGTTGGATCCCAAGGAGAGCCGCGCCCGCATCGGAGCGCTGATCACAATCTTCGTGATCGTGATCGTGTTCTGGATGAGCTTCCACCAGAACGGCTTCACGATGACGCTGCTGGCCCGCGACAACATGGGCACCATCTTCGGCTGGGACATCCCGCCTGAGGTCTACGCGGCGTTCAACCCGCTCTTCGTGGTCTTGCTGACGCCGCTGGTGGTGCTGTTCTGGAAGAAGCAGCGCGAGAAGGGCCGCGAGCCTTCGACGCCGGGCAAGATGGGTATCGGCATGCTGCTGACCGCCGCGGCGTTCGCGGTGCTGGCGGTCGCCAGCCTCTTCGGCGCCAACTACGTCAAGGTCAGCCCGATGTGGCTGATCTCCAGTTACGCGGTAGTGACGCTCGGCGAGCTCTGCCTCTCTCCGATGGGATTGTCGTTCGTCTCGAAGGTCGCCCCGCCGAAGGTGCGCGGCCTGATGATGGGCTGCTGGTTCGGCGCGACGGCCATCGGCAACAAGCTGGCCGGAGCCATCGAACCGTTGTGGGAGGATTGGCTGCACTCCAGCTTCTTCTTCTTCCTGGTGGCGCTGTGCGTGATCATGGCCTTTGTGCTGCGCATGTTCCTGAACCGCCTGAAGGAAGCCACGGCCGGCCACTAGCCGGCGCGGGATAACGGCCGGACAAGACAAGAACGGCGGGGGCCCCGGGGCTCCCGCCGTTTCGTATCCACGAGTCGCATGCCGGCCGATCAGAAATAGAAGAACGCGCCCACCTGGGGATAGAGCCGCAGGTCCTCGTCGTCGCCGCGGTAGGTGAAGTTCAATTCCACCTGGATCGACGCCCTCTCCCAGCGCAGTGATTCGAGACCGACGCCGAATCCGGCGTTGAGGTTGTCCTTCGTGTTCCCGTCTTCCTTGTGATAGTAGTGGCCGAAACCGGCCGAGAGGAACAGGCGGTGCTGCTGGTCCTGGCGCAGGATGTACTGGGTCTCGAAGCCGATGTTGTGGCGCTTGTCGTTGCTCGAATTCCAGACGCCGCCGGCGACCTGCCCGTAGAGCCACCACTTGACCGGGAACTTGTAGGCCAGGCCGGTGCCGCTCATCATGCCGACGTGCAGCCCGAGAGCCTCGTAGAGCGGATCATCCAGCCGGTTCCAGTCGCGGACCTGGGCGACCGCCGACGCGGGCGCCAGCAACGGGCCGAGAAATCCCGCCAGCAGCAACAGAGCTATGGCTCGAATCAGGAAACGCATCGTCGACCTCCGTGTCGATGCCGGCGACTGCCGGCGGGCGCCTTCATGGGAACGGGCGCCGAAGCGTGAGGAGCGGGGCGTCTTTCGTCCCGCCTTGGGCAAGAATAGCATCTCTTCCGGAAAAATCCACGGCAGGGATCAAAAAACGGGGTCGGTCCGGCTCCGCCGTCCCGACCCCGCGCGCTACCCGGGATGACCCGGGAATCCATTCCTAGGAGCAGCCGCTGGTCGCCGCGCAGTTCGTGCATTTGTAGCACGCGCCGTTGGGGACCATGATCATGCCGCATTCCGGGCAGGGAGGAGCGTCGCTGGGCCCTTGGGCCCCTCCGCTGCGATTGTCGGCGTTGTCGATCGTGATATTGCCCGGCTCAGTGCCGACCCTTGCCGAACCCGTGTTCAGGCCGGTGTCCAGGCCTTCATCGCTGGGATTGAGCGGATCGGCGCAGGGCTCTCCGTCGCCGAACTTCTGTTCCAGCCAGCGGAAGATATAATCCATGATCGACTTCGCCATCGGCAGTTCGGGATTGGTGGTGAACCCGCTCGGTTCGAAGCGGGTATGGGCGAATTTGTTGGTCAGCACCTTCAGCGGCACTCCGTACTGCAACATGATGGAACAGGCCGTGGCGAAGCTGTCCATCAGGCCGGATACGACCGACCCCTCCTTGGCCATCGAGATGAACATCTCGCCGGGCTGGCCGTTGGGATAGAGGCCCACCGTCAGATAGCCCTCATGGCCGCCGATGCTGAACTTGTGGGTCACCGCCCGGCGCTCGTCCGGCAGGCGGACCCGCTGCGGAGTGGGCGGAGCGGAATGATCCTCGACCACGCTCTTGGCGCCGGTGCTCACCGGCTGCGTGCGCTTGCTGCCGTCGCGATAGATGGCGATGGCCTTCAAGCCCATCTTCCACGCCTCGACATAGACCTGGGCGATCTCCTCGGCCGTGGCCTCGTGGGGCATGTTCACGGTCTTGCTGATCGCGCCGGAGAGGAACGGCTGCACCGCGGCCATCATGCGCAGGTGACCCATATAATCGATGCTGCGCTTGCCGTTGGCGGGCCGGAAGGCGCAGTCGAAAATGGACAGGTGCTCTTCCTTCAGGCCGGGCGCGCCCTCGATCGTCTCGGTGTCCTTGATCCAATCCATGATCGCCTGGATCTCGGACTCGTCGTAGCCCAGCCGGCTGAGCGCCTCGGGCACGGTCTGGTTGATGATCGTGAGACGGCCGCCGCCGACCAGCTTCTTGTACTTCACCAGGGCGATGTCGGGCTCGACCCCGGTGGTGTCGCAGTCCATCATGAACCCGATGGTGCCGGTGGGCGCCAGCACGGTCACCTGGGCGTTGCGATAGCCATAGTCGTAGCCGGTGGTGTAGGCGTCGCTCCAGACCTGCTTGATCTCGGCCAGCATCTCCTCCGAGACACGATGCGGATTGATGCCGTTGATGTGGGAACGATGCTTCTGGATGACGCCCAGCATCGACTCGCGGTTCTCGAAGTAGCCGGGGAAGGGTCCGAAGTGACGGGCCATCTCGGCCGAGGTGCGATAGGCCTCGCCGCACATCAGGGAGGTCAGGGCCGCCGAGTAGTCGCGCCCCTCGTCGCTGTCATAGGGCAGGCCGCGGGCCATGAGCAGGGCGCCGAGGTTGGCGAAGCCCAGCCCCAGCGGACGGTAGCGGCTGCTGTTCTCGCCGATCTGCGGCCGGGGATAGCTGCTGTTGTCGACGATGATCTCCATCGCGAACAGCACGATGTTGACCGCGTGGCGGAATCCCTCGACATCGAACTCGCAATCCGGGCCGCGGAACTTCATCAGGTTCAGGGAAGCCAGGTTGCAGGCCGAGTCATCCAGGAACATGTACTCCGAGCAGGGATTCGAGGCGTTGATCCGCGCCGTCGTCTTGCAGGTGTGCCAATCGTTGATGGTGGTGTCGTACTGCATGCCGGGATCGCCGCAGACATAGGTGCCCTCGGCTATCATGTCCATCAGCTCGCGGGCGCGATACGTGTCGACCGGGCTGCCCCCGCTGACCGCGTGGGTGCTCCACTCGCCGTCCTCGACCACGGACTGCATGAACTCGTCGGAGACCCGGACCGAGTTGTTGCTGTTCTGGAAGAAGACCGAGCTGTACGCCTCGCCGTTGAAGGATCCGTCATAGCCGGAATCGATCAGTGACCAGGCCTTGCGCTCCTCGTTCACCTTGCAATTGATGAACTCGACGATGTCGGGATGATCGGCGTTGAGGATCACCATCTTGGCCGCGCGTCTGGTCTTGCCGCCGGACTTGATCACCCCGGCGAAAGCGTCGAAACCCTTCATGAACGAGACCGGCCCGGAGGCCTGGCCGCCGCTGCTGAGCTTCTCGCGGGAGGAGCGCAGGGGCGAAAGGTTGGATCCGGCCCCGCTGCCGTACTTGAAGAGCATCCCCTCGGTCTTGGCCAGATCCAGGATCGAGCTCATCGAGTCCTCGACCGAATTGATGAAGCAGGCCGAGCACTGCGGCTCCTTCTCGACGCCGACGTTGAACCAGACCGGCGAGTTGAAGGCGGCGTGCTGATGGGCCAGCAGCCAGCACAGCTCGGCGCGGAAAGTCTCGGCGTCCTCGGGGGTGGCGAAATAGCCGTCCTGGCATCCCCAGTCGGTGATGGTATCGGACACCCGGCCGACGAGCTGGCGCACCGAACGCTCACGCTCCGGAGTGCCGACGCCGCCGCGGAAATACTTCGAGACCACGACGTTGGTCGCCATCTGCGACCAGGACTTCGGCACCTCGACATCCCGCTGTTCGAAGATGATTTCGCCCTTGTCGTTGGTGATCGACGCCGTACGGCGTTCCCACTCCATCGAGTCGAAGGGGTTCTCTCCCGGGGCCGTGTTGCGGCGCTTGAACCGCATGCCCTCGGGAGTGGATCCGGTAGCCTCGGGAACGGCCTCGGCCTCGGGCGCCTCTTCGAGATCCGCCAGGTGTTCCAGGTCCAACTCGGTTTTGTTCAGTTCAGAGGTGTTGATAGCCAATTCCAATTCCTTTTCCGCCCTCATGGCTCTGACCTTCTCCGTTTGATCCTTCATGGAGAAACTGCTCCTTGCATCGGTTGTCGATTTCGCGTGAGCCGAAACTGGTGCCTAGCGGACCAGAGGTCCGATTCTGTTCCAATTTTTGGGCGAAGAATCCCCAGCGCCTCAAACAGAATTTGAGGTTTCATCTTCCCGTGGCCGCGCCCGGCGCGACCCCCAAGATGTTGGGGGGAGCCCAGACGTTAGCCACAACCGGTAGACCTCTCAAGTGAGTATTTCCCCCATTTCCATCGGGCGGGTTCGCGGTGGCCGGCGCGCCTGATCGCAAATCCCCGCTATCTGTCCGGAGGCTCCGATTCTCGCTACGAATTCCGATTCATCGGCTCCGGCCACGGCTCGATAATTTTTTGCTTCGCCGCCGCCGTCGATACCGGGGGCAACCCTGCCGGACAGGTTCCAGAATTCAGTAGGTATTCGATATGAAATTTTAAGTAGCTATAAAAAAAAGAGATACGTTGGCGACGGGCGGTTCCCGAAAATCGGGAGTCGTGGCCACGCCGAGCAAAAGGATAAATCGGAAATCAGCTTCTGTCCGCGACGACGGCGGCTACGGTATTGCGGATCAGATCGCGGGCCGTGGCGAAAGCGGCGGCGACTTCGGAATCAGTTCCGCGGAAGGACATCGGGTCGTCCAGAGGTGCGTGTAGATGGCGTGTGGGATCGGCCAAGGCAGGCAGGAATCGCCCCGCCTCATCGCTCAGGGTCACCACTAAATCGAAATCATCCAGATCGAATGAATCCAGCGATTTAGACTTCTGCTCATCCATCGAGACACCGGCCGCGGCCATCGCTTCGCGGGTCCTGGCGGTAATCGGGTAGGTCACCAGACCGGCGCTGGCCGCCTCCCATTTCGCGGGAAAGAGTTCGCGGGCCCAGGCCTCGGCCATCTGGCTGCGGCAGGAATTGGCGGTGCAGAGAAAGATAACCTTCATCTCGGGCCTCTCGCCGCTTTCGGTCGGCTTGCCGCCGACCTCGGTGATCAGCACGGCGGTCAGGATCAGGGCGGCTCCGGCCAATCCCGTGCCGTCGAGCAACTCCCCGAGCGAGAACCAGGAGAAGAGAGCGGCGAAAACAGGCTCGGCGGCGAAAATCAAAGCAGCCCTTGTGGCTGTTGTGAACCCCTGGAACCGGTTCTGCAAGTAGAGGGCCAGAATCGTCGAGAAAAGGGTCGTGACCAGCAACGACATGCCCAGCACCGCCGACGGCTCGGGCATCGTTCTTTCGACAGCCAGAGCCCAGCCGGCGCTCAGGACGGCGCAGACGATCATCGTGATCATCAGAACCGCCTGATAGGGAACCCGGTCCAGGGCGTCGTTCAGGAAGATGAGATACAAGGCATAGGAGAATGCGCAGCCCAGGGTCCAGATATCGCCTTCGTTCAGG
>CAZYDJ010000018.1:21036-26666 GCA_964646035.1 uncultured Fibrobacteraceae bacterium
CGACATGACTCACTGCTCCAGCAGGCTGCGAACCTTGTCGACGAGCTCGCGCGTGAAGGTGCGCCACAGCAGGTTCGGCTCGGGCCCGCCCACGACGACGAGGTCGAGGCAGCCCAGGGTCCAGATATCGCCTTCGTTCAGGCGACCCAGATCGGGCCGGGTCATCAGCATCAATCCGCAGACGGCCACCAGCACGGCCACTGCCACCTTCGGCTCCGGACGCACCCCGCGCAAAAACAGCAGCACCGGCACCAGCACGACGCTCAGACTGGTGATGAAGGCGCTGTTGTTGGCGGAAGTGGTGTGCATGCCGACGGTCTGGGTGACGTAGCCGAAAGTGACCAGGATTCCCAGCGGCAGGCTCCAGCGCCAGGCGACGCGGTCCAGCAGCAGGCGATAGGGCCGCTCCCGCAGATGATCGGGCAGTCCGCGGCAGATCAGCGGCCAGAGCGCGAGCAGCACCAGGGAGGCCAGCACGAAACGCATCGCCACGAAAAGAGCGGGTGTGACGAAGGGAGTGGCCAGTTTGATCGCCGGGAAAGACATCCCCCAGCAGACGGTGACCACCAGCAGCATCAATTCCGCGCGGCGGCGTAGGGTCATCGTCCACCCGTCCGTTCAGTGCCGCTCCAGGCAGCCAGGGATTCGCGGGCCGCGACGGCCCCGGCCTGGATGATCTCTTCCGCGCGCCGGAAATCCTCGATGTTGATCGCCGGCAGGTTCGGCCGGATCAGCAGATCGGGAACGTTTTCGGCGAGATGCCGCGCGCACATGTCCGCCTGCATGATGTCCACGGCCTTGAGCAGGATGTCCGCCGCCAGGTTGCGGCGACGGAAAGTCAGGCTGTCCCAGAACTTGTTCCAGGCGCGCCGGGTGGTCTCGCGGCCGGTCTCGACCACGCGGCGGTCGCGGGGCGGACCGAAATCGCAGGCGACCACGAAATCGGGATCGACTCCGCATCCTTTCAGTCCCGAGACGGGCACCGTGACCAGCAATCCTCCGTCCACGAGGTTGCGCCCGGCATGCTGCACCGGAGCGAAGGCCCCGGGAAAGGCGCAGGTGGCGCGCAGGGCCGGGATCAGATCCCCTTCGCGCAGCAGCACCAGTTCGCCGGTGTCGATGTCGGTGGCGGCGACTGTCAGCGGGATGTCCAGACCGGCGAAACTGGTCGGCAGATACTCCTCGAGCCAACGTCCGAAGCGGTGCCCGCGAATGATCCCGCCGGCGACCGAGAGGTCCAGCACATCGGTCCAGCGCACGCCGGCGACTATGGCGTGAACCTCGGCGGCGCCGTAGCCCGCGGCCAGGAAAGCCCCCAGCAAAGCCCCCATCGAAGTGCCCACCACCGCCGCGGGGCGGAAACCGGCTTGCCCCAGCACTTCCATGGCTCCGATGCCGGACAGACCGCGAGAACCACCGCCGCCGAGAACCAGGCCGCAACGGCTGTAACCGGCCAAAGGGGTCGCGATTTCAGCGGATTCGCTTTGAAGATCCGGGGTCATCTGCAATCTCCTGCTTCCGGCTGCGGTCGGGATGGGTCGCGGATGTCATTCGGCTCGCGGTTCGATCTCCATCAGCAGATCCCCGAGGCCCACGGTCCGGCCCGCCACCGCGTGGACGGCCGCCACCCTGCCCGCGAGCGGGGCGTTGATACCTGTTTCCATCTTCATGGCTTCGAGCAGCAGCAGCGGATCCCCGCGTTCGACGTCCCGGCCCGGCTCCACCAGCACCGCGACTATCTTGCCCGGCATCGGCGCCAGCACCCGCGGTCCGCCGGCTTCGTCAGCGGAGTCTGCGGCAGGTCCGTCCTCGCCGCAGAGATGCAGCGTCACCACTCTGCCGTCCAGGAAAACGTGGAACACGTCGCGGTGTCGCGCAACCCAGGCCCGTCGCCGCCGCCCCGCGAGCAGGAAATCCACCTCGCCCGCTGCGGCGGATATCACCTCGACAGCCACGGCCTCGCCGTCGCGCACGACCTCGTGCCGGCCGTCGCGGCGGCGGACGGTCAAGCTGGTCTCATCGCCGTGATCGTCGAAACGCAGATGCTGCATCCTCGCCTCCGGAGGGGTTCTCAGTCCAGACCGCGCAGGCGGAAACGTCCCAGATCGCGCCAGGGGCCGGATCCGCCGCCGGCCGCGCCGCCGGCCGCGCCGCCGGTCCCCGCTTCACCCGTCCCCGCGGCGAAGCCCGATCCGGATTCCGCCCGGGCGCATTCGTGCAGACCGGCGGCCACCATCGCCGCCAGCCGGTCGCTCCCGTCGCCGCTGTCGCCTCCGTCACCGCTGTCGCCGGAATTCGTGTGCGGCGACCAGTTCTCGAAATGCTCCGCCAGGAATGATGTCGTGGTCTCGCCCGCGCGGAACGCCGGATGGTCCAGGATCTCGCCCAGATATTCGCCGTTATTGGCCACCCCCAGCACCGCGAACGAGCGCAGAGCCTCGCGGGCCCGGTCGATGGCCGCGTCCCGGTCGGCGGCGTGGACCACCAGCTTGGCCAGCAGGGGATCGTAATGCGGGGTCACCTCGTCCCCCTGCGCGATTCCGCTGTCGACCCTCACCCCCGGCCCGGCCGGTTCGCGATACAGCAGCACCCGGCCCACCGCCGGGCGGAAATCCCGGGCCGGCTCCTCGGCGCAGAGACGGCATTCGATGGCCCAGCCCCGCTGCCGCACATCCTGCTGAGCGAGCGGCAGGCGGGCGCCGGCGGCGATCTCGATCTGGGCCCGCACCAGATCCAGCCCCACGGCCATTTCGGTGATCGGATGCTCGACCTGCAGCCGGGTGTTCATCTCCAGGAAATAGAACGATCCGTCCTGGTCGAGCAGGAACTCCACGGTCCCGGCGCCGACATAGCCGCAGGCCCGGGCCGCGGCCGTGGCGGCCTCTCCCATCACGCAGCGCAATTCGGCGTCCAGGGCGCAGGAAGGCGTCTCCTCGATGATCTTCTGATGGCGGCGCTGGATCGAGCATTCCCGCTCACCGAGATGGATCACCCCGCCGTGTGAATCGGCCAGCACCTGGAATTCGATGTGACGCGGCCGGCTCAGGTAGCGCTCCAGATAGACCCGGCCGTCGCCGAAAGCCTGGCTCGCCTCACGCGCGGCGGCCGCGGCGGCCGGCGGGGCGTCGTCGGGATCCTCGACCAGCCGCATCCCCTTGCCGCCGCCGCCGAAAGCGGCCTTGACCAGCAACGGCGTTCCCACTTTCGCGGCCGCCTCGCGCACTTCCGCAGCCGGCAACCCGCCGTCGGGGCCGGGATCCGGCAATTCGGCTCCGGGCACGACCGGCACGCCGGCCTCGGCCATGATCCGGCGGGCGGCCGTCTTCTCACCCATCGCCGCGATCACATCCGGCGGCGGACCGATGAACACCAATCCGGCAGCGGCGCAGGCGCGGGCGAAATCGGCGTTCTCGGCCAGGAAGCCGTATCCGGGATGGACGGCCTCGGCGCCGGTGGACCGGGCCGCCTCGATGATCCGCGCCCCCAGCAGATACGACTCGCTCGCCTCGGCCGGCCCGATGGCCACCACCTCGTCGGCCAGATGCGCATGGCGGCTATGCCGGTCGGCCGCCGAAACCACGGCTACCGAAGCGATTCCCATCTCGCGGCAGCAGCGCAGCACGCGCACCGCGATCTCGCCCCGGTTGGCGACGAGGATCTTGTTGAAAGGCAAGACCTTGCCGACGACGGCATCGCGGGCGGGACTCATCATCAATCCCCTTCCCAGGCATCGGCTTCCGCGGCCCATGGCGCCGGGAGACGATCCGTGAACGCGGCCAGCGCGGCCTTGGCCTCGTCGGTGGCGCGGGCCTCGGCGATCATTCCGGCGGTGAACTCGAGCGAATCGGCGAATGTCCGCGACAGCACCCCCTCGACCAACTCCTTGGAACGGGCCAGGGCCTCGGGGCCTCCCTTGAGCAGCGAGCGGACGGTCTGGAGCGTGACCGCGTCCAGTTCGCCGTCCTTGGCCAAACGGTCGGCCAGTCCGATGCGCAGGGCGGTTTCCGGTCCGATCGGCCCCCCGGTCAGGAAGTGATGCCGGGCCGCGGCGGGCCCGATCCGGCCGATCACCAGCGGCGAGATTACCCCCGCCACCAATCCCAGCCGCACCTCGCTGAAAGTGAATCGCGCTTCCACCCCGGCGACCACCACGTCGCAGGCGCAGGCCAGACCCACTCCGCCGCCGAAAGCCGGCCCCTGCACCCTGGCCACTACCGGCACGGGGCACAGGCGGATCGCGCGGAACATCCGGGCCATCTCGTGGGCCGCTTTCAGGTTGGGCTCGCTACCGGCCGCGCCGAGCACGCGCATCTCGTTCAGATCGGCCCCGGCGCAGAATGTCGGTCCGGTCGATCCCAGCAGCACCACATGCGGCCGCAGCCCGGGCTCGTCGGCCGCCGGCACCGGTGCGGGCGGACGCGCCGGCATCTCAGCCAGGTCCAGGAAAGTATCGCGCAACGTGGCGATCATCCGCGAATCGAAGGCGTTATGGGCCGCGATGCGGTCCAGGGTCACCGCCAGCACCGGCCCCCGGCGTTCGGTCTTGATGCTCATGGCCCCTCCGTTCGGCAGGCTCTACATCCGGAAAACTCCGTAGCGGGCCTCGGGAATCGGCGCATTCAGACTCATGGCGATGCCCAGGCCCAGCGCGTCGCGGGTCTGCACCGGATCCAGCACTCCGTCGTCCCACAGGCGCGCGCTGCTGTACCAGGCGTGACCCTCGGTCTCGTATTTCCGCAGGATGGGATCGGTGATCGCCTTTTCACCCGCGGAGTCCAGCTTCTCGCCGCGGCGCTCGAGCTGATCCTTCTTCACCTGCAGCAGCACTCCGGCGGCCTGCTCGCCCCCCATCACCGATATCTTGGCGTTGGGCCACATGAACAGCAGCCGCGGCTGATACGCCCGGCCGCACATCCCGTAGTTGCCCGCCCCGAAACTACCGCCGACGATCACCGTGAACCGGGGCACCGTGCTGTTGCTGACCGCGTTGACCATCTTGGCCCCGTCCTTGGCGATGCCCCCGTGCTCGTAATCGCGGCCCACCATGAACCCGGTGATGTTCTGCAGGAAGATCAGCGGCGTTTTGCGCGCGTTGCAGAGCTCGATGAAATGGGTCGCCTTCAGGGCCGACTCGCTGAACAGGATGCCGTTGTTGGCCAGGATGCCCACGGTGAAGCCGTGGATGCGCGCGAAGCCGCAGACCAGGGTCGATCCGTAGCGGGGCTTGAACTCGTGCAGGCGGCTGCCGTCGACGATGCGCGCGATCACCTCGCGGATATCGAAGGATTGGCGCGTGTCCGCGGGCACGATGCCGTAAAGCTCCTCGGGATCGTAATGGGGTTCCTCGGACGCGGCGCGCGATACGGTTTCGCGATGCGCCGGCCCCAGGTTCTCGACGATGTCGCGCACCAGACGCAGGGCGTGGGCGTCGTCGTCGGCCAGATGGTCGGCCACCCCGGAGATGCGGGTGTGGACGTCGCCGCCGCCCAGTTCCTCGGCGCTGACGTCCTCGCCGGTGGCCGCCTTGACCAGCGGCGGACCGGCCAGGAAGATCGTGCCCTGTTCCTTGACGATCACCACCTCGTCGCTCATCGCCGGCACGTAGGCGCCGCCGGCGGTGCAGCTGCCGA
>CAZYDJ010000019.1:0-4105 GCA_964646035.1 uncultured Fibrobacteraceae bacterium
TGGTGGTCGGGAATCCCGTAGACCGCCGTCGTCGAGGTATGCACCACGCGGTCGACGCCGGCGGCCATCGCGGTGTCCAGCACCATCCGCGTGCCGTCGACCTCGGTCGAGAATATCTCGTCGCGCGAATACAGCGGCAGCGCGGCGGCGCAGTGGATCACGATGTCCACGCCCTCGAGCGCCTTTTCCATGTCCTCGCGGATGCGGATGTCGCCCAGGATCGCCCGGATAGTGTCCTGCTCCGGATAGTCGAAGGGCGCGATGTCCAGCGAGGTGACCCGGTGGCCGCGTTCGAGCAGATAGCGGGTCAGGTTGATGCCCATGAAGCCGGCGCCGCCGGTGATCAGGAAATGGCGGGAGTTGCTGCCGATGTCGGTCATTTCTGCCAGGACCTTTCTTTACGTGGATATCAGCCGAGCCGGCTGGCGACCATGACCACGCCGGCCACGATCAGGGCCATGCCGCCGATCTGGATCCGGTCGATCGATTCCCCCAGGAACAGGGCCGAAGCCCCGATCACGATCACGAACCCCAGCGAAGTCATCACCGGATAGGCCAGCGACAGCGGGATGCGGCTCAGCACGTAGGCGTAGCTCAGGACGTTCAGCGCGAAGAGGATGATCCCGGCCACTACCAGGGGACTGGTGACGATCGCGGCCAGGGCCGTTGCGGGATGGGCCAGGTCGATCCGGCGGCCGGCCATGCCGGCGCGGATCAGGATGTTGGCCGTGGCGTTGGCCACCAGGGCGAAAGCCAAGGCGAAAAGATGCGTTTTCACGCAGGAGCCTCCAGATCGCGGATCTGAACATTTTAGCGGCGCAGGTGCATTCAATCGAGAGCGGAAGACGCCCTCGGAAACGAAAATGGTCGATATGCCGGGAAAAATCTACCAGAACGGTCGTTGGGGGTGCAACCGGATTCGAAAATACGCGTATTCGCGAGATATTCCTTGCAACTCGAAACGATTAAATTATATTCGTTTTTCGTATCATCGTTTCCCGAGAGAAGGCCCATAATGACGACAGATTGCGATAATGCCCGCGAAATCCAGCTATATGATGCGGCCAAGCCTCTTTTCGAGCGCTTCGGCTTCCGCAAAACCACCATCGAAGAAATCTGTGCGGCCGCCGGGATGTCCAAGCGCACCTTCTATGAACTATTCAATGACAAGGCGGAGTTCTTCAGCAAATTGCTGAGTTGCCTCGGTAAACGGATGATGGCCCAGTGGCGATCCGAAAAGCCCTGCGGCGGCACGGTCCGCGAGGAGATCAAGGACTTTCTCGATTTCTACGACCGCAGCATTTCCAGGGAGCCCATCTTCCGCGCGATCTTCGAGACGCCGGAATTGATGACCGCCTGCGCCGGCAGCTACGACACCAAGGACGACAACGAAGTAGTCGGCATCCTGAGCGAAACGATCGAGCGGGGTATCGAATCGGGAGAGTTCCGTAAGATGGATCCCGAATACGTCGCCTGGATCATCGGGGTCCTGCTGGACGACGTTTATATAGTGATGCCGGAGCTTTTCAAGCTACCAGGCGCCCAGAAAGACAGGCTGCTCGCGCGCGAAGTACACGATTTCATCCTCAACGGTCTGATGGTCCGCGGAAGCTGAAATCGTCGCCGGACGCGCCGCTCAAGGGGGGGCGGCGGCCGCATCAGCAACGACAAAACCGGAGAATGAAGTGATGACCTGTATCAGCAAGGCAAGGCTGTGCTGTGCTATGTCCGCCGCCGTCTTGGCGATGGGGCTGTATTCTGCCTGTCCCGCCGCCGCGGCCGGAACGGAACCAGCGGCCGGCGCGGAACCGGCGGCCGGCGACGTGATCGCTGCGCGGCCGGGCGCCGTCGAGGTTCTGGATCAGCAGGCGTGCGTGAAGCAGGCTCTGGTCGGCAACGACGAATTGCAGGCCGAACGGATCCGGCGCAGGGAACTGGACGGCCAGATGAACCAGGCCCTGTCCACGGGTCTGCCCAGCCTCGACGCTGTCGGCGCCTGGTCGCGCAACCGCGATCCCAGCTTCGCCCTGGACGAGACTTTCGGCGGCGGCGGCGGCGACGGCGAGATCGGCACCTCGCCGTTGGATACGCTGTTGGCCGGTTTCGATTTCCTGCCGGATCCCGAGGCGATCCCCGCCCAGACCTACTGGCGCACCAGCCTGGATCTGAACTGGACCATCAATCCGACCAAGATCCTCGGCGCGGTGGGGGCGGCCGGCGCCGGCATCCGCAGGCAGGATCTGGCGATCGTGGCCAGAGAGCAGTCGACCGTCGAAAACACGATCATCACCTATCACGCGGTCATCCTGGCCGCCGAGCAGGTGGCCGCGATCGAGGCGTCCCTGGCCAACCAGGAGGAGTTCCTGGACATCATGCGCCTGCGTTTCGAACTGGGCCTGGCGTCCGACATCGACACTCTGCAGGCGGCGGTGACGGTGGCCAACCTCAGGCCCCAGGCCCGCCTCGCCCGGCAGAATCTCAAGACCGCCGGCGCCGAACTGAACGCGGTCATGGGCCTGCCGCCGGAGAGCCCGGTATCGATAATCAACGAACAGCGGATCGAGACCGATTCCATCGACCGCGATCGCATCCTGACCCTGGCCGCCCGACGGCCCGATCTGGTGCAGATCGATCTGACCACCGACCTGCTGCGCCAGAATCGGCGCGCCCAGAAGGCCGAGATGCGGCCCTACCTGACCATGAACGGCTCCTACGGTTTCGTCGGCCGCGAACTCGGCGGCCTGGACGACAAGGGACACGACTTCTGGTCGGCTTCGGTGGCTTTGAACGTGCCGCTCTTCGACGGCCTGCTGACCAAGGGGCTGGTCCAGGAAACCGAAGCCTCGATCCGCCGCACCGAGGTCGAAAGGATGGGGATGTTGCGCCGGATCCGGGTAGAGGTTCTCGACCTGCTCGACAATCTCGAAGCGGCGCGGCTGAACCTGGAAGCGGCCGAATTGAACATGGCCCGGGCCGACGACCTGCTGGAGATCAGCAAGCTGCGGCTGCGCGAGGGCCTGACCGACTATCTCACCGTCCTGGAATCGGAGTCGGGCCGGGCCGACGCCCGTTCGAACCTGATCCAGGCCCGCTACGACGTGGTGACATTGACAGCCTCCCTGAAGCGGGCCATCGGCGTTTCGCCGCTGCTGCCGCTGGCCGCGGTCGCTGAAATGCCGTTGGAGGTCGAGCGATGAAATCGTGCAACGAGAACCAGGGGGAAGAGAAGATGAGCAGCAGATTCCGCACGTGGGCGTCGGCGTTTGCAGTCCTGTCGGTTGCGGCCGGCCTGATCTGTGCGGCGGGATGCGCGCCGGGAACCGACTCCGAGTCCCGGACCGAGATTCCGCGCAACGTGCGTGTGATGAACCTCGTTCCGACCGACGTCGACGAGTATTTCGAGATCTCCGGGCCGGTGGAACCGGTCCGCGGCGCCACGGTCTCGGCCGAGGAGAACGGCAGGGTCTTCGCCGTGCCCCACGACAAGGGCGCGGCGGTGGAGCCGGGCGACATCCTGATCGAACTGGACCGCCGTCTGCTCAAGGCCGAGATGACCGCCGCCCGGGCTCGCGGCGATCTGCAGCAGTTCAACGCCGAGCGCGTCGTCAAGCTCTTCGAGGCCGGCAAGGTCAGCGAGTACGAGAAGATCAGCGCGGAGGCGTCCCGCGACGAGGCGGTCTCCGCCGCTCTGGCCGCCGAGTTGCGCTACGACAGGGCCGCGATCGCGGCGCCGTTCTGCGGCATCGTCGCCGATCGCTATGTCGAGCCCGGCGAACTGGTGGCCGCGGGCGCTCCGGTGGCCCGGGTCATCGACCCGTTCACCCTGAAGATGGTCGGCACCGCTTCCGAGCGCGAGGTGGCCTGGATCGACGAGGGCGCCGCCGCGGCGGTGACGCTCGACGGCGTCGCAGAGCCGTTGCCGGGGCGCGTGGGTTGGGTCGGATTCGAAGCCGATGCCGTGAACGGCAAGTTCAAGGTCGAGATCCATCTCGACAATCCGGAGCTGGCCCTGCGCAGCGGCGTGGTGGGCCGGGCCCGGATCCACAAGCTCACGCATCGGGGAGTGGTCGCTGTCCCGCGCGACGCGGTGATGGCCGGCGCCGGC
>CAZYDJ010000019.1:4115-18485 GCA_964646035.1 uncultured Fibrobacteraceae bacterium
TGCTGTTCACGCTCGGGGAGCGCTGATGCGCGCCGTCGTCGAGGGCGACCGGGCCAGTCGCCGTGACATCGTGCTGGGATCCGATCAGGGTCTGATGGTGATCGTGGAATCAGGTCTGTCGGCGGGCGAGCAACTCGTGGTGCGCGGCCAGAGGGAGTTGATCGACGGGGCGCTGGTGCGGATCACCGAGCGGACCGAAGCCGCCGACGGCACCCTGCCCACGGATCCGGCCGAGGTCACCGAAGCGGCGTCCGGCGTTCGCAGCGACCTGCTGGAGGAAGCCCGATGAAGATCACCGAAGGCGCAATCCGCAAGTATCCGATGATCTTCGCCTTCATGGTGATCCTGGTCATCGTCGGTCTGAAATCCTATCTGGAGCTGCCGCGTGAATCCAGCCCGGACGTGAAGATTCCCTGGGTCCTGGTGATGACTCCCTACGCCGGGGCCAGCCCCGAGGATGTCGAACACCTGGTCACCCGCAAGATCGAGCGCGAGCTCAAGGGCATATCCGACCTGAAGGAGATGACCAGCACTTCGGTCGAGGGGGGCTCGAGCATCCTGCTGGAGTTCGAGACCGATGTCGAGATGAGCGACGCGCTGCAGAAGGTTCGCGACCGCATCGACCTGGCCAAGCCCGAACTGCCCGAGGATCCCCGCGAGGACCTGATGGTCATGGAGATCAGCTCGGACGACTGGCCGATCGTGCAGATCAATCTGTCCGGGGATTACGATCCGGCGCTGCTGAAACAGGTGGGCGAGGATCTGCAGGAGGCTTTCGAGAAGGTGCCCGGCGTGCTGGAGATCGACCTGACCGGCGGCGTCGAGCACGAGGTCCGCGTGGACGTCGATCCCGAAAGGCTGCGTTTCTACAACCTGGGCCTGATCGACGTGCAGGACGCCATCCTGCTGCAGAACATCACCATTCCCGGCGGCAAGCTCTCGCTCGGCGGCTACGACTACCAGGTGACGGTTCCGGGCGAGGTGGATGAGGTCGAGGACATCCTCGATTTCGTGCTGAATCCGGCCGAGCCGACGCCGGTCTATATCCGGGACGTGGCCGAGGTCAGTTTCGGAATCAAGGACCGCGAGACGATTTCGCGGGTCAACGGGCGCGAGGCGGTAATACTGTCGGTGAAGAAGCGCAGCGGCGAGAACATCATCCACATCGTGGACGACATCAAGGCCATCCTGGCCGATCTCGAACCCACGCTGCCTGCCGGCACCGAGGTCACCATCGTCGGCGACCAGTCCCGCGACATCCGGATGATGGTGACCGAGCTGGAGAACAACATCATCAGCGGACTGATCCTGGTGGTCGCGGTGCTGCTGCTGTTCCTCGGCTTCACCAACTCGATCTTCGTCGGTATAGCAATCCCGCTTTCGATGCTGATCACGTTCATCATGCTGCGGGCCGTCGGCGTGACCCTGAACATGGTGGTGCTCTTCTCGTTGATCCTGGCCCTGGGCATGCTGGTCGACAACGCCATCGTGATCGTCGAGAACATCTTCCGGCACCGGGGACAGGGCCGGGGCGCGGACGAGGCCGCCCGCTTCGGCACATCCCAGGTTTCGAACGCGGTGGTGGCCTCGACCTTGACCACCGTCTGCGCCTTCGGGCCGATGGTCTTCTGGCCCGGCATCATGGGCGAGTTCATGAAGTACCTGCCGATCACGGTGATCATCACCCTGATCGCTTCGCTGCTGGTGGCGCTGGTCTTCAATCCGGTGCTCTGCGCCCGGTTCATGAAAGTGCCGCAGACCGACTTGGCTCGTCCCCGTTTCGGCGACCGGATGCTCAAGAGAGGCCTCGGCGTCTACGAGCCGGTGCTGAAGTGGTCCCTGCGCAACCGCGGCAAGGTCATGCTGGCGATGGCCGGCCTGCTGGTCGCCGTATTCATGCTCTTCGGCGCGTTCAATTCGGGCGTGGAGCTTTTCCCGTCGACTGATCCGCGGGTGGCGTACGTCGGCGTCGAGGCTCCGTCGGGGACCCGGATCGAGGTCAGCGACAACTATGCCAAGCGCATCGAGGCCGAGGTCGAAAAAGTGCCGGAGCTGAAGGTGTATTCCGCCCAGGCGGGAGCCGATTTCGGCGATGGCCTGTCATCGACCCAGAGCACCAGCCACAAGAGCGTGGTCACCCTCGAGTTCATCGATCATGAGGATCGCACGCGGCCGTCCGCCCAGTCGATAGAGGAACTGCGCGAGAAGTTGAGCGGGTTCACCGGCGCCAGGCTGGTCATCGACAAGCTGGAAGAGGGACCGCCGACCGGCAAGCCGGTGAACATCGAGATTTCCGGCGACGACTTCGACGTCCTCGGCGAACTGGCCGGGGAGGTCAGGGAGAGGATCCGCAACATCCCCGGCCTGGTGGATATCGTGGACGACTACGATAACGGCCTGCCCGAGATCGAGGTGCGTCCCGACGTCGACAAGGCCGGCCGCTACGGGCTGCGCACCTTCGACATCGCCAACACCATCCGCACCGCGCTGCACGGCGCCGAGACGGCTAAATACCGGATCGGCGAGGACGAGTACGAGATCGTGGTCCGCTACCAGCAGCCGTTCCGCACGAAGATCGAGGATGTGGAGAGCCTGCACGTCTTCCACGAGGGAGAGCAGATTCCGCTGTCTTCCTTCGCCACGGTCGAATTCAAGTCGAGCCTGGCGGCCATCAACCGGATCGACGCCGAGCGGGTGGTGACGGTTTCGGCCGACGCCGCGTCCGGCTACAACAGCAACGCCCTTTTGGCGCAGGTGCAGGAAGCGCTCGGGGATATGGTCATCCCCACCGGCTACGGGGTGGATTATACCGGCGAGAACGAGTTCCAGCAGGAGTCGCAGGCCTTCCTGGGCGATTCATTCATGCTGGCGGTGATGCTGATCTTCCTGGTGCTGATCACCCAGTTCAGTTCGGTCACGATCCCGCTGGTCATCCTGTCGAGCGTGCTGCTCTCGCTGATCGGCGTGATGGCGGGCCTGATGATCACGCGCACTCCGTTCGGCATCATCATGACCGGGGTCGGCGTCATCTCGCTGGCCGGGATCGTCGTCAACAACGCCATCGTGATGCTCGACTACATCATCCAACTGCGCGAGCGGGGCATCGAAAAGTACGAGGCGATCATCACCGCCGGCCGGACCCGTTTCCGCCCGGTGATCCTGACCGCGGTCACGACGATTCTGGGCCTGATTCCATTGACGACGGGCTTTTCCGTCAATTTCGACCGTCTGCTGCACGGCGACTTCGGCCACGCCGTGGTGATCGGCGGCGAGTCCAGCGAATGGTGGGGGCCGATGGGAGTGGCGGTGATCTGGGGCCTGGCCGTGGCCACGTTCCTGACCCTGGTCGTGGTGCCGGTGATGTACGCTTCGCTCGGTCCGGTGAAGCGATTCCTGGCCTGGCTGCTGGTCGGTTCCTGGCGGGGCCGCCCCCGGCCGCGTGAAGACGTTGATGTCGGCTAGGGCCCGGTTCGACTGAATTCTGGTTCATTTTCGATCCGCGTGGCGGAGTCGATATCCCGGGGAGCGCAAAAAAACGTTTGTCAAGAATTTGACAAGTCGGGATTTTAGGCGCATATCCCCAAAAACACTAAAGACTTGGCCGGAAGAGCGCTGGACCCGATGAGTGGGCCTTGTGCGGCATGCCGGTCACCCCGGAGGTCGACCCCCCGATGGCGTCTTCCAAGATCGACAATCTGCGCGAGACCAAGGCCCGACTCTATCTCGGGGGCGGTCAGAAGCGGATCGAGAAGCAGCACGCCAAGGGCAAGCTGACCGCCCGCGAGCGGCTGGCGCTGCTTTTCGACGCCGACACTTTCCAAGAGACGAATCTCTTCCTCAAGCACCGCTGCACCCATCCCGGCCTTGCCGGCAAGGAGATGCCGGGCGAGGGCGTGGTGACCGGATACGGCCAGGCGGCCGGCCGGCCCATCT
Organism: uncultured Fibrobacteraceae bacterium; assembly: GCA_964646035.1. Taxonomy (GTDB): domain Bacteria; phylum Krumholzibacteriota; class Krumholzibacteriia; order LZORAL124-64-63; family LZORAL124-64-63; genus CAYLMM01. The sequence goes on from CAZYDJ010000019.1 coordinate 8,049, forward strand.
ACGCGGCCAGCCAGGATTTCACCGTCGCCGGCGGCGCGGTGGGCGAGGCGACTTCCCGCAAGGTCCACATGGTGATGGACGACGCCCTCAAGACGGGCGATCCCTTCGTCTTCATCAATGACAGCGGGGGCGCCCGGATCCAGGAAGGCGTCGATTCGCTGGCCGGATACGGCGGCATCTTCCATCGCAACATCCTGCTGTCGGGCGTCGTGCCCCAGATCAGCATCATCGCCGGCCCCTGCGCCGGCGGCGCTGCCTACTCTCCGGCTCTGACCGATTTCATCATCCAGATCCGCGGCGAGGGGCAGATGTACATCACCGGCCCCAAGGTCATCCAGCAGGTCACCGGCGAGCAGGTCACCGCCGAGCAGCTGGGCGGCGTCGAGAGCCATTCCCACTATTCGGGCGTGGTCCATTTCGTCGCCGAGAACGACGAGGACGCCATCAGGCTGACCCACCGGCTGCTGTCGTTCCTGCCCAGCAACAACACCGAGGACCCGCCGTTCTACCCCGAACTGCACGAGGATACCGTCGGCCCGGACGAAGGGCTCGACACCCTGGTTCCCGAGAATCCCCAGGAACCCTACGACATGCACACCGTCATCCAGCGGGTCGTGGACCGGGGCGATTTCCTCGAGGTGCAGCAGCACTATGCGCCCAACATCATCGTGGGCTTCGCCCGGATCGAGGGTGCGACCGTCGGCGTCATCGCCAACAACCCGATGCACAAGGCCGGCGTGCTGGACATCGATTCCTCGGACAAGGCTTCCCGCTTCATCCGCTTCTGCAACGCCTTCAACATCCCGCTGCTGACCTTCGTCGACGTGCCGGGATTCATGCCGGGCGTGCAGCAGGAATACGGCGGAATCATCCGCCACGGCGCCAAGATGCTCTTCGCCTACGGGTCGGCCACCGTGCCCAAGATCACGGTGATCGTGCGCAAATCCTACGGCGGAGCCTATCTCGCGATGTGCGGCAAGAGCATGGGCGCCGACCGGGTCTGCGCCTGGCCCACGGCCGAAATCGCAGTGATGGGCGCCGAGGGCGCGGTCAACATCCTCTACCGGGAAGAGATCGACTCCGCCGAGGATCCGGCCGCCAAGCGCAAGGAAATGATCCAGGAATACCGCGATACCTTCGCCAATCCCTATGTGGCGGCCGGACGCGGCATGATCGACGACATCATCGAGCCGGCGGACACCCGCGTCTACGTGGCCCAGTCGCTCGAGATCCTGAAGGCCAAACGCGAGATCCGTCCCCAGAAGAAGCACGGGTTGATTCCGCTCTAGGCCGTTGCGGCCGAGCGCCGCCCGCAGGGGAGATGAAGATTTTGGAACAGGCCGCCCCGAACGTCATCGACGGCAGCATCCTCAACCTGGCTCTGGTCGGGTTGTTGATCGTGTTTTCCGTTTTGACGGTCATCGTCTTCGCCGTCTCGGTGGTTCGCAAGGTCGACGACTTTTTCGTGGCCCGCGCCGAGGCCAAGGCTGCCGCCGGCAAGGTGGAGACCGGTCCCGAGCCCAATCTGGACTCGGTGACCGCGGTTCTGATCGCCGCCGCTGTCGCGACGGTGCTCCAGGGCCGCCACCGTATCCGGAGCGTCCGGCGCCTGTTGCCGATGGACTCGCCGCGTAGTCCCTGGTCCTCCCAGGGGCGGCTGTATCTCCAGGGTTCGCATTCGATCCAGAGAAAGAAAAGCCACTAACGAAGGGCCCCGGGCCCCGAGCCGTCCCATGCGGACAGCAGGAGAACGAGATGAAGCTGAAGATCACCGTCCACGGAGTCGCCTACGAGGTCGACGTCGAGGTACTCGACGCCCAGGACGAGTTCGCTGCCGCGGCGCCCTTGCCGCAGCTTGCTCACGCTCCGGTCGGCGCGGCTCCCGCGGCCGCCGCCGCTCCCGTTCCGCCTCGTCCCTCCGCACACGTTCCCGGCGGAGCTCCCGCCGGAACCGTCGCCTCGCCCATCGCCGGCACCGTCATCGAGGTCAAGTGCAAGCCGGGCGAAGACGTTAGCGAAGGCCAGGTTCTGCTGGTAATCGAGGCCATGAAGATGAACACCGCCATCTCCGCCCCGGCCGCCGGCAAGGTCAAGGCCGTGCCCGTCGCCGCCGGCGACAGCGTTCGCGAGAACGAGGTGTTGGTCGAGTTCGAATAGTCCTTCCGACCGTGCGCCGCGCCTCGCCGGCCGAACCCGAAGCATATCGGGGGACGACCGGCGAACGGCGTTTCCGGGGAGCGAGTAATGGATCTTTTGTGGGACTTCCTGCAGGTCGGCATAGTCGGCAACTTCAGCTGGGGCAACATGACGATGCTCGCGGTGGGCTGCCTCTTCATCTACCTGGGCATCGCCAAGGACTATGAGCCCCTGCTGCTGGTGCCGATCGGCTTCGGCATCCTCATCGGCAACATCCCGTTCTCCCGCGGGATGAACATCGGCGTCTACGAGACCGGCTCGGTGCTCTCGGTCCTCTACAAGGGCGTCACCCAGGGCTGGTACCCGTCGCTGATTTTCATGGGTATCGGGGCGATGACCGATTTCTCCTGTATGCTGGCCAATCCGCGACTGATCCTGCTCGGCGCGGCGGCCCAGGCCGGCATCTTTCTCACCTTCCTCGGCGCCCTGCTGCTCCACTTCCCGGTCAAGCAGGCGGCGGCCATCGGCATCATCGGCGGCGCGGACGGTCCCACGGCCATCTTCCTCTCTTCGCAGCTGGCGCCCGATCTGCTGGGAGCGATCGCGGTGGCCGCGTATTCCTATATGGCCCTGGTGCCGGTGATCCAGCCCCCGATCATCAAGCTGCTGACCACCCGCGAGGAGCGGCTGATCCGGATGAAGCCCTCGCGCCCGGCCAGCAAGCGCACGCGCATCGTGTTTCCGATCGTGGCGTTCCTGCTCACCGCCTGCATCGCTCCGGGTTCGATCAGCCTGCTGGGATTCCTGTTCTTCGGCAATCTGCTGAAGGAGAGCGGAGTCACCGAGCGGTTGGCCAAGACGGCGCGCGATCCCCTGATCGACACCGTCACGATCCTGCTCGGCCTCTGCGTCGGCACTTCCACCGACGCCTCTCGCTTCCTGACTCCGCAGTCGGTGCTGATTTTCGTGCTCGGTGCGGCTTCGTTCTGCGTGGCCACCGGCGCGGGTGTGATGTTCGCCAAGCTGATGAACGTATTCCTGAAGGAGAAGATCAACCCGATCATCGGCGCGGCCGGCGTTTCGGCGGTGCCGGACTCGGCTCGGGTCTGCCAGATGGTCGGAGCGCGTGAAGATCCCCAGAACTTTCTTATCATGCATGCAATGGCGCCCAACGTCGCAGGCGTCATAGGCTCGGCCGTGGCCGCGGGTGTATTCCTGTCCCGCTTCGTGATGTCGGGCTGATCTCCGGCCCGGCCGGCAGGATGGATTCGATACGGCGGCGCCCCGGCGCCGCCGTTTCTTTCCCGGGGAGGGACAAGGGATGTTTGCCTGGCAGGAAATAATCGGATACGTGGGCTCGGTGCTGGTGGCCGTGTCGTTGACCATGAGCTCGGTGGTCCGGCTGCGCTGGCTCAATCTGTTCGGAGCCGTCATCTTCAGCGTCTACGGCCTGCTGGTCGGCGCCTATCCGGTGATCGCGGTCAACGGATTCATCGCCGTGGTCAACGTCTGGTATCTGATCCGGATGTCCCGCAGCGAGGAGTATTTCGAACTGCTCGAGATCAAATCGAAATCGAATCGCTATCTGAACCGGTTCCTGGAGTTCCATTCCCGCGACATCGAGCGCTTCTTCCCCGGATTCGATCTCGAAGCCTGGGAAGATCCGACCATGGTATTGATCCTGCGGGATATGCATCCGGCCGGATTGCTGGTCTGCATCCCCGGCGAGGACGGCACCCTGGAAGTCGTCATCGACTACGTCGTTCCGCGCTACCGGGATCTGAAATGCGCCCGCTTCTTCTATCGCCAGTGGGGGCCGGTCTTCGCCCGCAACGGCTTCAGCCGGTTTCTCGTCCGCACCGACATCCCGGCTCATATCCGTTATCTGTCCCGGATCGGCTATCGTCCCGACCCGGCTTGCCGGCATTGCTACGAGTTGCCCATGGCTCAGCCCGCGGCCGATTAACTCCGATCCGGCGGCCCGCGTCGCGCGAAGAGAAGAGCGGATGCTGATTAGTGGTTAACGTAGACTAACAAGCTCTCCCAGGGAGTTTTTCGATCATAGTCAAGTAATCTATAGTAGAATAAGAAGATAAAGCGCATATTTCCCACCGGCCCGGTAGGACCTGAAACTTATTGTTATCAATTAAATTGACCAATAGCCCGTATTGCCTACTCGGCTGCTAGGTTATCATGGTCTCGTAACTGCAATCAAATTTCTAAATTGGATAACAATGATCCCTTGATTTTATATGCAGGGCTATGTTGATTTGGGGGGTATCAGAGGTTGTTGGCTTTGTTAACAGGAGGCTCCCGACTTGACTCCCAGAAGTTCTCATCGGAATGCCCTTATTGCCGCCCTGGCTTTTCTCGTGTTCATCTCCTCGACGGCCCTGGCGCAGGATTTTTCCAGCGATGACTGCGCCGCCTGCCATACCGACACCGGCGGCGACCCGGCCGAGGTGACGATCGGACATCTCGATGGCAGCGTTCACGAAGGTCTCGAGTGCATGGATTGTCACACCGGGATCTCCGACCTGCCGCATGACGAACTTCCCCCGGCCGACTGTTCGGGATGTCACGGCGATGTGGTCGAGGCCTACACCCAGCACGGACGCGGCTTCGTCGGCGAGTCGGAGTTCATCCCGTCCTGCAGCGATTGCCACGGCAGCCATCATATCCTCGACGCCCAGGACCGGAATTCGCCGATCAATCCGGCCAACATCCCCGAGACCTGCGGCAAGTGCCATGAGGACCAGGATCTCATCGCCGAGCTGAAAATCCGCTTCCAGCATCCCATCCGGGTCTATGACAGCTCGGTCCACGGCAAGGCCTCCGCCGGTGGATTGACCCAGGCGGCCACCTGCAACGACTGCCATTCCACCGACGGTTCGGCGCATCACATCTATCCGCCGATCCACCCGGAATCCCGGATCAACCACTTCAACATCCCCAAGACCTGCGGCCAGTGCCACCGGGCGATCGAGGAGGAATACTGGGAGGGCATCCATGGCCAGTTGACCGCCCGCGGCGAGGTCGACGCACCGATCTGCACGACCTGCCACGGCGAGCACGGCATCCTGTCCATCGAGGATCCCCGCTCCCCGGTCAGCACCTATCGGTTGGCTGAGGCGACGTGCACGCCTTGCCACGAATCGGCGGCGCTGAACGAGAAGTACAACCTGCCCACCGGACGCATGCAGTCGTTCGTGGACTCCTATCACGGGCTGAAGAGCATGGCGGGCGACAAGTCGGTGGCGAACTGCGCGTCCTGCCACGAAGCGCACCTGATCCTGCCGGCCTACGACGAGCGGTCTTCGGTCAATCCCGCGAATCTGCAGCAGACCTGCGGGCATTGCCATGAGGGGATATCGGCCGAGGTCGCCACCGTGCCCATCCACGAAACAGCAACCGGTCACCGCGCCGGACTGGCCCATCTGATCCAGATCATCTACGTGGGTCTGATCATCGTGGTCATCGGCGGCATGGTCGTGCACTGGCTCATAGATCTCTACCGCCGCATTCGCGACGTCATCCGCCAGAAGCCCCAGGTGCGCCGGATGGAGCCCAACGAGGTGGCCCAGCATACGCTGCTCGCGGTATCGTTCATCGCGCTCGTTGTGACCGGGTTCTCGCTGCGGTTCTACGACGCCTGGTGGAGCACGATGCTCTTCGGGCACGAGGGCGGCGCCGGCATCCGCGGCATCATCCACCGGATATCGGGAGTGCTCCTGATACTCGGTTCGATCTGGCATCTGATCTTCATGTTCACACCGCGCGGCCGCGAGTTCTTCCTCGACATGCTGCCGAAGTGGAGCGACGCCAAGCAATTCTTCCAGAGGATGCGCTTCAATCTCGGCCAGACCGAGGATCCGCCGAAGTTCGGCCGCTTCTCCTACGTCGAGAAGGCCGAGTACTGGGCGCTGATCTGGGGAACGGTCGTGATGGGGATCACCGGGCTGATGCTCTGGTTCGACAACACGGTCGCCCATTATCTGCCCAAGGGAGCCATGGACGTGGTGCTGGTCATCCATTACTACGAGGCATGGCTGGCCGCTTTGGCGATCCTGATCTGGCATATGTACGCGACCGTCTTCAACCCCGAGGTCTATCCGATGAATCCCTCGTGGATCACCGGCAAGATGCCGCTGCACATGTACCAGGAGGAGCACGCGGCGGTCGAGGTGAAGAAGGAGCACATCATCAGCCACGTCTACGAGCCGGGAACAACCACCAAGGATGACCCGTCCTACCGCATTCCGGACGGCAAGGACTGACCCCGGCCGGAGCCCGGCCGGGAACAGCCGGCTCCGGATCTCGACAAGACGGCGACAGGCATGAAAAAAGGGCGGTCCCGGCGGGACCGCCCTCGTCTTGTCGGCTCGATCCGGAAGAACCGGAACTACTCGGCCACGGGATAGGGGTGCTTGACCTCTTCCCAGCGGGCGGCGTATTCGAAGCCCTTGAACGTCGGGCTCTTCTCGTTGTGGCACATCACGCAGTTGGACTCGCCGTCCATCTTCATGCCGGCGGCGATGGCCGCGTCGCGGTCCTTCATGACCTTCATCGACTTATAACCGGATCCGGCTCCGTGGCAGGCCTCGCAGCCGACACCCTCGTCGTCGACGTACTTGCCCTTGGCGTCGATCGGGGCCTTCAGGAATCCCTTGGTCGTATGACAGACGAGGCAGTCCTCGGCCGCCTGGGGATTCTCGATGCCCATCTCCTTGGCCAGCGCCAGGGAGGCTTCCGAGGCCAGGGTCGCATAGGCGCCGGAGTGCTTCGAGTCCAGCCATACCTGGTACTGGTTGCCCTTCGCGTCCTTCTTGTGGCAGACCTTACACTTGTCGACACCGATGATGGAGGGGCCGTCCTCGGCCACGGCAGAGGCCCAGGAAAGGGCCAGGACGCCTAGGAAGGCGACCAGGACGAGTAGACTCAACTTCTTCATCTTTCCTCCTTAACGAAGGTTGTTCCAGCAGATTGATTTCCCTGATGTATAGGGTTTCGAACTGGCCCCCTATTTAACACTACCGGATGGGCTGATAAACAAAAAACCTACTCTTCTTGAAGTATCTGTCGGGCCGGAAGAATCCGAGTTCGTCGGCAGATGCATTCAGATGCACGAAATCGCAGATTTAAGCATCTGATATTGTTTTCAATTAGTAGGCTGAAAAACGGCCGCGCCCTTCCCGGGGGACTGCCGGGAGAGGCGCGGCCGCTTTGTGTCCGACTGTTGCCGCCGGCCGATTCGACTCAGCGTTTCAGCAGTTTAAGGTCGCCGCTGAACATATTGATATCGACATCGGCGTCACCGCCGCCGGCGGTGAACTGCAGTTCCCGGCCGGGAGCGTACTTGCTGGTTCTGCGGGCCTGGGGGCCGAACTCGTTTTCGATGTCGCCGGTGAAGGACTGGATGTCGAACTCGGCGCTGATATCAGCCGACAGATTCAATACGACATCGCCGCTGTGGCAGTCGATCTTCCAGTCGGCGTTATCCGCGATGGACCCGGTCATGTCGAAATCTCCGCTGACCGACGCGAACGAGAACTCCTTGAGCATCGCCTTCCCGAGAATGACGGTGCCGGAGACCGTGGATACCGAAAGGTCTCCGCTGCATTCCTTCAGAGTAATCGTGCCGCTGACCGACTCGACGTTGGCGTCCTTGGCCGGAGAGCTGACGATGATATCGCCGCTGACGGTGCCCAGATCGAAGTCGGCCGGGCCGTCATCGATGTCGATATCGCCGCTGACGGTGCCCAGATCGGCCGCGCCCTGGACGTCGCGCAGGGTGATGCCGGCGCTGACGGTACCCACGTCCAGACGGGCTCCGCGGGGAACGCGGATGACGAGATCGGCACCGATCTCCTTGTTCCGGCCGCGGATGCGCTTCGGAATCACGACCTCGATTTCCATGTCGGACTTGTCGCCGCTGATCCTCAGCTCCTCGATATCATCTTCGAGAGTGCCGGTCACCGAGAGCTCTTTCTTGTCCCAGCCGGTGATCTCGACCGATCCGGCGATGTTCTGGATGCTGATCCTGGCGTCGGAATTCACGTCGCGGCTCTCATCGACGGTGGTTTCAGCCACCGCTGCCACCGCGAACGCGGTGAGCAGGAAGCCCACGACCATGAATTGCGTGATGCTGGAAATCCTCTTCATGTCCGTTCCTCCGGTTTCTGGACTAGGCTTGTTCGCCATCCGTTTCAAAGCGTTGCCGCGCGGCGGTCGAGCCGCTGCACGAGGTTGATCTGCTTCAGGTATCCTTCAGTCAGCATTCGGATCATTTCGGGATCGTCGCCCACCATGGCCAGCGCCGCCCGCAACTCGGCCGTCGCCAGGTCGGCGGCGGCGGCTCCGGTCTGGAAGGCTACGATGGTGTGCGGATCCATGATTTCGAAATTCTCCTCCAGGGATCGCGCGCAGGAGAGCCGGGCTCGCGAGTAGTTCTCGTCGAGCACCGAGGCCGCGTCGGTCGGAGCTGAAAGTTCCTCTCCGAAGCCACGCAGCAGATCCGGCAGATGATGGGTGATCGTCGCCGGCAACAACATCAGCAGGGCCAGGGCGGCCGCCGCGAGCAGGAGCCCACGGGTCGAAGTCTTCACGAATTCGGATGGGACCCGCGGCGCGGGGCCGGTCTCGTCGACCAGACGCATCCGCGATACGGAACCCTTCTTCGGCTCGATCGACTCGGCGATGCCGGGCCAGAGATCACGTCCGGGTGCGATCTCCGCGGGAAGCCCCGCCGCCTCGGCCAGCAGCGCCCTCAACTCCGCGACTTCGCTTGAGCATTCGGGGCACTGGTCCAGGTGGCTGGTGATCTCCTCCGTCTCGGACGGACTGAGAATCCCGTCGACGTAGTCGTCGAGCCTTTCCTTGATCTGCTGATGCGTCATCATGAAAGCACCTCCCGCAGGAGTTTTCTGGCTCGATGCAGCTGAGCCTTCACCGTGCCGACGGCCAAGCCCATCGACTCGGCGATTTCCCGGTGCAGGAACCCTTCGACATCGTGCATGACGAAGATGGTCCTGGCGCCTGCCGGCAACTGGGCTATGGCCCGATCGAGGTCGATCCGTCCACCGGAATCGATCGGCGATGTCGACCCGGTTCCGGCGAAATCCTCGGGGTCGCCCAACTGTTCCCGGCTGCCCCGCAGCGCCTTGATGCGCCTGTGATCCAGGATCACGTTGATGGTCAACCGATGCAGCCAGGTCCCGAAGCGGCTCCTGCCCTCGAACTTGTCCAGTTTCTGCCATGCCCTGACAAATGCATCCTGGGTCAACGTTTCGGCCGTTTCGGCTTCCGCGGTCATCCGCAGGCACAGCGCGTAGATTCGGTTCACGTGCGATTTGTAGAGCTTGGCGAAGGCGTCGCGATCACCTTTGCGTGCTCTCTCGACCAGGACGGTTTCGGCGTCCTCGTGGTCCAGAGGGGCGATGCGGGCCCGCTCATGCACGTTTTTCCTCCACTTGCTGTTCGGCATGGTCTTGGAAATCCCGTTGCTGACGATTCTTTGACGATGGCAGAGGGCCGTGGGTTTGAACGGCCCCGGAGAATATTTTCGATTATTTGCGGCGTTCCCGATCCGGACTCAGTCGGCGGGCGGCGCGCCCAGGTCCAGGCCCTTGCCGGAAAAGACCACAAGGGGTGACAACGAATCCGCATGCATGATGTTGCCGGCGTTCAGTTCCCAGACGCAGGCGCCGTCCTCGATCCGATTGGCGTTGTGGTCGAGGATCCGGCCCGGCACCCTGATGCGGAAGCTGATCAGCAGGTTCGCCGAGGCCCGGACCAATCTGGCCGAGGTCTCGGCTATTTCGGCTACCGCTTCCGAATCCAGCGCGGCCAGGGAACCGGCGGCAACGGCATGCAGTTCCGCCGCGGACAGGTCGGGATCCGCACCGGTCTGGTTGCGGTGCATTCTGAGGATGTAGTTGCCGTCCGCGGTGCGGGTGAGGGACGGTACTGCGCAATCGGGACCCAGCAAGGATTTCAGCGCCGTCGCGAGAGCCTCCGTACGAGGGTATTCGAGCGCCAGATCCAGGCCGCGGACCCCGTCGCCCGAGTTCCGGTCGAAGCGCTTGATCCGCACATCCTGCTCGGCGCAGATTCGCCGGAATTCATCTTCATCAATCTCGATCGGATCGGGAGCGGCGAATCCGGAAGCTCCGCTGCGCGATCCCAGATCCGAGAGGGCCGCGAGATCCTGCTGGATCTCGTCAGCAACGGAATAGGTCATGGCGTAGGCGCCGCCGCCGTCGCGTTCGAGGCGCCGAAGGCGGGCGTCGCGGCGCGCGCGGT
>CAZYDJ010000019.1:18495-24491 GCA_964646035.1 uncultured Fibrobacteraceae bacterium
GTGATTTGCAATTGCATGCAGCAACAAACCAGGACGGGCAACGCCGCCACGATGAGTAACAGGGCTCGGCGCATTCGCGGCTCCTTGGCGGGGGACGTCGGCGGAGCATCCGACAGCGATGACGCTGGAGGGGCTTATCCCCGGCGCGTCTTCCGCGTGGGCGAGTCTGGCACATGGGGACGGCTCGGAGCAAGGACGTCCTCAATCCCCTGCGGACCATGCGGCGGGCAGATACCCCGGCGGCAGCAGGGTCAGGGGCCGGCCCGGTCCGTCGGCCATCTGTTGCAGGAAGTCGGCTTCGGCCTGGGGAAACAGGGCCCGCAGCCCGGTAGCCGGCGCCGGTTCGACAGCCCGCAGGGCGGTTTCCAATCCCAACAGCCGCAACGGCAACCGCGGCATCCTGAACAGGGGGCGCGGCGGATATTCGGAGATACTAATCTCGGCGCCGGCGGGAATCCGGGCCAATCCGCGCGCCGCGGCGATTGCATCGACCAGACCGCCCTCGGCGTCGCAGAGACCGTTGGCGATGGCATCCGGCCCCATCCAGATCCGGCCGCCGCCGAGTTCGCGGACCTCGGCCTCGGACATGCCGCGGCCCGACGCCACTGCGGCCACGAATGAATCATAGATTCCCAGGATCCTGGCGTGGGCCGTCTCGCGTTCGTCGGCGTCGAGGCCGCGGGCCGGCAGCGATAATCCGACCAGGGGCAGCCGCGTGCGGCGGAAGAGATCTGCGTGGGCTCCCCGCGAGACGCCGTCGGCGCGGATGCCGGTCTTCTCGTGCAGCGTATCGTCCCAGATCCAGCCGCTGATCACTCCGATCGACCCGGTGACCGTGACCGGAGTCGTCAGGACGCTGTCGCCGTCCATGCTGAGCCAGTAGCCCCCGGATGCGGCTACGTCTCCCTGGCTGACGATGACCTCGATCCCGGCCGCGCGCAGGTCACGCACCGCCTCGGCCACCAGATCGCTCGGCAAGGGGTCGCCGCCGGGAGAGTCGACCCGCAACACGACCGCCTTCACGTCCCGATCCGAAATGAGCCCGCGCAGCCGGCGGCTGGTTTCGCGCCCCTTGATGCCCGAGTCCATCTCGCAGCCGCCGACGGCGTAGACCACGGCGATCTCCGGCGGTTCTCCCCAGCGATCGGCATGGTGACGGCGCGAACCCCGGCCGTCCCAGGCCTGCAGCTTCAGGCCGGGTTCGTTCGTGCCGAGCCAGGCGGACATATCCTCCCAGCGCGATACGGCGTCCACCAGTCCGACTGCGACCGCGGTTTCCGGCAGCACCATCACCTTGTCGTCGATGATCGAGTCGAAGGCGGCGAAAGTGATGCCGCGATCACGGCAGACGTCGGCGCGCACCCGTTCGTAGATCACGTCCAGCAGCCGCGACAGTTGTTCCTGGTCGGCGGCGGACATTTCCGAACGGGACAGCACTTCCACGGCGGTCTTGTGGGGGAAGAGCTGCAGCGCCTCGAATCCGATTCCCAACCGGTCGAGCAGATCCTTCATATAGGTGCGATCGGCGGAAAGGCCGGGCAGCGTCAGCAGCCCCTGCGGATCCATGGTCAGGTGGTCGGCGACCGCGGCGGTCCAGATCTCGACCAGCCCCATCCGGTCGGTATGGATGTAGACCTTCTTGCCGGCTTCGCGCAGTTTCTCCAGCCTGCTGCGCAGTTCCCAGGCGAGCGAGGGCCGGGCGGTGAACCCGGCCAGATTCAGGGCCACGCCGCCCACGTCGGGGCGTTCCGCGAGGCTGTCCAACGCTTTGGCCAGCGGCAGCCAGGCCACGTTGCGGCGTTCGAACCAGCGGTGGGTGCGATAAGTGAGCCGGCGGCCCTGGAGGTCGAAGGACATCAGCTTCGAACCGTGCTCCGGCGGTCGGAAACCGGGCAACCGCAGCATCTCGCGCGGTCGCAGTGGCGATTCCGGAGGTGATAGCCGCAGTGCGTAGGAGCGGGATTCGGAGTTGCCGTCGCCGTCGAATCTGGTCGCGGACCGTATTCCGAATTTCTGCAGGGTGATTCCGAGTTGGAGGGTGAAGCCGGGATCGCCGCCGTTCGCGCCCTCGTGGAATTTCACGCCGCAACGGACGCCCCGCATCAGCCTGGTCTCGGCGCCCAGGCCCCAGAGTCCCGACTCGATGCGCTGGCCGTCGCGGAGCGAATAATCACCGTAGAGGGTGAGCAGGGGCGAAGCGAAGGGGCGCAACCCGAGATCGCAGACGCCGAGTGTGGCTTCGGATTCCAGCGAAAAGACGCCGGAAGCCCCGAGAGATAGTCCGCGGCCGGGGCGGAGGATCGCGCCGAGCACGGCTGCCTTCTCCCGCTGGATGTCCGCGGAACCGCCGGTCGGCCAGCGGTAGGCCACGCCGGCCATGGCCCGCCGGTCGCCGAAAGCGGCGCCGAGTTGCCAATCGGTGACGTGGGGCCGCTCGGCCAATTCTGCGTGGGTGCGGTGACGGATCGCCAGCCCGACGTTATTTCCCCAGGAGAATCCCCAGTCCTCCAGCCCGTTGTCCCGGTCATCGTGATCAGTCCACCAGAATGCAGCCTCGGCCTTGTCGTTGTCGGCCCAGGCCGCGGGGTTCGCGAAAGCGGCCAGGGAGCCGCCGGTGACGCCCGGGGTGGTCAACAATGGATTATCACGCTGATAATCCCCGATTGCCTGGTCAGACCCGGTCGCCGGGGCGCTGCCGGCGATCATGAGCAGCACGGCTGAGGTCGTCAGCAGGAGCAGGGCGGCGGGACGCAGTTGGAACGCGGACATCGGGGCCTCCGGTGGCTTGTGTTCCGGTCGTGGCGCGACCGATCATAACCGAGTCGGGGAAGCTCTTCCATAACGGGACGTGAAAAGGGCCCGCGGTTTCCCGCGAGCCCCGCCACCCTCTTCGTTCACCCGGACCGTGCGGCCCGGCGTGGAGACGTTTCTATTGGAACAACGCCTTCACTTCACTCCAACTGCTCGGCTCGACACCGATGACGGTGTCGGTGCAGATGGTGTCGACGACGATCTGGTCGATCACGGTGCAGTAGGGCACCGTGATCAGGATGTCCTCGGCTTCGGGGTTGGGCATGATGTATCTGCCCAGATTATAGGTGTACCAGGCGCCGCCGAACGGGGCCGGTCCCGGCCACTGGATATGGGGCAGGCCGGTCGGCCAGGTGTCGGAGGCGTATCCGCTCGGCTCCGGTCCCATCCCGACCACGCTGACATCCGACGGGAATTTGGTGCTGGTGATCTGGATGAAGATCATCTTTACCTGGTTGGGATCGGGATAGTTCGGGATGTGCAGCACGATCGTGCCGCCTTCCGGGGAGGTGCAATGCCAGCCGTCGACGAATCCGTCGGGATCCATCTCGATCGGGCATTCCCACTCCTCGAACCATTCCCAGGTTCCGGTCGGGAAATCAGCTACAGGCAGAGAGAACGGGAACAGGCCTTCGAAGGGAAAAGAGACGGGATCCAATGTCTGGAAGTCCCAGTGGGCCCAGGTGCTGCCCGGTTCGCCTCGCATCCACCAGCCCTCCGGCGGTCCCTGGTAGACGTCATTCGCGGCGACCGGAGCAATTGCCGCCGCCACCATCATCAGCGCCATCAACAACAATGTCCTTTTGCGCATCACAAGTTCCCCCTTGAGTTCCACCCCGGGTCTCCGGAGCATACAAATGCATTGCATGACGGGATCCGTTCATTGCAGGAGCAGAAATCAGCGGGCGAGATCCAAGGCGCCGGCGAACTCCGGGAAGCGGGCGGCAAGGGGGCGAGGAGGGTGGCGGATTCCCCGAACTGCCGCGTCTCCCGATGTCCCTTTTGCCGGGTCAGGACATCATCTGAACATGCACTTTCTTTATCATATCATATTTCGTCCCTAGGACACAATAGGCTCAAAAGGGGTGCTTAGACGGCTGTTTCGGGGCTTTAAAAAAGGATCGGCCGGTTTCCCGGCCGATCCTCCATCCCGCCTCGGCGGGAAGATTGGACCGCGTTGACGCGGTTGCGGGGCGGGCTCTACAAGTCCAGGTCGCCGACGTACGAGTCGGTGTATGACGGAGCGACCTTGACGCCGCGGTACTGCGAGGCCCAATCGTACATCATATCGACGGCGTATTCGCAGTCGTCCTCATAGTAGACGAAGCCCAGGTCGTCGAAGCCTTCCATCTGGTAATACGTGAACACGCCGTTCTGCATCGTGGCGTCGCCGTCATAGGAGTAGCGTCGGGTGTCGGAAGCGACGGCGATGACGCGGCCGTTGGCGTTCAGTTCGGAGGCCATCAGGCCGATCTGGCAGGCGTCGAATACGAAGGCCATCTTCACGCTGCCGCAGCCGGCGAACATGTCGCCGAACCATGCCGCGGTGATGTAGGTCAAATCGGCGGTGACGATCTTGCCCCGCGAACCGTGGCCGGAATACGTAAAGGCGATTTCGTTGCCGGCGGTGCTCAGGGCGACCAGATCGGCGACTTCGGCCTGGATGGCGGCGGCGGTAGCCTGGCCGTCGATCAGCTCCGTGACCTGGTAGCCTTCGGTCTGCAGGCGGGCTTTCCAGTCCATGGCGTCGTCGTCGCAGTAGTTCAGGTCGTTGGCGGTGCCTTCATAGTCGCTGATGCCGATGACCAAGGCGTATTTGCCGGCCTTGGCGTCGATGTACGGCTTGACCGGGAAGGCGTCATCGGCCTGCAGGGTGTTCTGCAACTGGACATCTTCGGGGCGCGTGTCGATGAACTCAGGGCGTTGGAAGACGGATCCGTCGGCGAGTTGAGTGTCAGAGGTCGGAGCGACGGCATTGTCGTCGCTGCAGCCGACCAGCATGGCGGCGAGAACCAGGATACTCAGTACGAATAACTTCTTCATCGTTCCTCCCGAACTTGGCGAGAATGGGGGAGGGGCCGTCAGCCCCGGCGATATTGCGGCGAAACGGACGGGAAGGTCCGCTAAGCCAAAAAGGAGAATGTCTCAAACACGACGAATTGTCCACGTCTAATGAATAACGTATATCAATAACCTAGCTGTCGAATAGGAAATAGTGCGGGTCCATGGATTATAAGGATGCGCCCCGCGGCTTCTAGACCGAGTAGTACTCGGCCTCGGGATGGTGCGCGACCACCGCGGAAACGCTCTGCTCGGGATGGAGCTGGCATT
Source organism: uncultured Fibrobacteraceae bacterium (assembly GCA_964646035.1). GTDB lineage: Bacteria > Krumholzibacteriota > Krumholzibacteriia > LZORAL124-64-63 > LZORAL124-64-63 > CAYLMM01. Next base: position 23,638 of record CAZYDJ010000019.1, read on the forward strand.
CTTTGCTGAGCGAGACACCGATTCGTTCCCAGCCGAGCATCTCGGCCATGATGCGCTGGTCCGCGAGTTCGGGACAGGCGGGATAGCCGAAGCTGTAGCGGCGGCCGCGGTAGCCGCAGCGGATCACTCCCTCGGCGGTGGGGGCGTCGTCGGCGCCGATGCCCAATTCGCTGCGCATCCGGCGATGGACGTGTTCGGCCAGCGCCTCGGCGGTCTCGACGGCGAACCCGTGCAGCAGCAGGTACTCGCGGTAGTCGTCCGCCTGCATCAGCGCCCGGGCCTGTTCGGTGGCCTCCGCGCCGACGGTCACGGCCATCATTCCCAGCACATCGCGGCCGCCGGGGCCGCGGCCCTGGAAATAGTCGCTCAGGCAACGCCGGGGCGATCTGTCCTGGCGGGGGAAGGTGAAGGTCCAGGCGGGATCGGAATCGCCGGGATCGGCGTAGACCAGCAGCCGGTCGCCGTCGGCCGCGGCCGAAAACCAGCCCCGGACCGCCGCCGGTTTCAGCCAGCCCTTCTCCCGCGCCGACCGCTTCAGCCGCGCCAGCGCCGGATCGACCTCCATCCGCTGCAGCCGCAGGTAATCCGCCTTGGCCATCCCGGCCCGGGTGTAGCCCCAACGCCCCTTGACCAGAGCGGGCCGGTTGAGCAGCTCCCAGATCGCATCCAACTCGATGCCGGTCTCGATCCGGGTTCCCCAGAAGGGCGGCTCGGGAATACGGGAGAGCGGGCGCACCGGGATGTGAACGGCCGCCGCGGTGTTTTCGGCCTCGTCGTCGGTTTCATGATCACGGGGGGCTGACGGCGGGGGATCGCCGGCGGAGACGGCGCCGACGAGCTTCAACCCGTCGAAG
>CAZYDJ010000020.1:0-6983 GCA_964646035.1 uncultured Fibrobacteraceae bacterium
GACCACCCCCCAGATCACGAAACTCATTTCCTCGGTCACGGGAATCGGCTCGAAGGCCGGGTTCTCCGGCATCAGCAGGACGCGGCCGTCGCGGCGGCTGAGCCGTTTGACGGTCAGTTCGCCGTCCAGGGCCGCGATCACGATCTTGCCGTCGGCCGCTTCCTCGGCCCGGTCCACGACCAGGATGTCGCCCGGGTTGATGCCGGCGCCGAGCATCGACTCGCCCTGGACCCGCACGAAGAACGTGGCGGCCGGCCGGCGCACCAGATGCTCGTTGAGATCGAGGGTGTTCTCGAGATGGTCGTCCGCGGGAGAGGGGAAACCGGCCGCGACCTTGGTCCCGAACAGGGGCAGGCGCAGCTCGTCGGCCTCGTCGATCGGCCGCATGATCTCGGCGTCGTGCGGCATGAAGTAGGTCACCGGCGTCAGCTCGGGAGAGGGGCGGCCGACGGTGCGGTCGGCTGTCCTCGATCCCGGGCCTGCGGCGATGCTGCCCGCGAGCAGATCCTCGACCCGCGGCAGCAGGCTCTCGGGGATGCGGATCGGACGGGTGGGCTCGCCGTAGGGGCCGGTGCCCTTGGGGCGGCCGGCGCCCGGCCTGCGGCCGCCTCTGCTGGGTTTGCTGGGGTTGGACATGAGGCCCCTCCTGGTTTCCGATAAGCTTTGATTTCTGTACGATAATCGAAAAACGGAGGGGTTGCAAGGGGAAAATGGGCTGGTTTTCTTGACTGGATATCCGTGATCAGGATAGGTTGAATCATTCTTATGAATCCTGATGACGATTACGAGATGCCATGGGAGCCGATATGAAATCACTCCTGATTGCGGCGATGATGCTCTTCGCGCTGATGGCGGTTCCGACGCCGGCGTTCGATCGGATCCCGGATGAATACAGCGGGAGTCACGCGAAGAACAACGTCCTGGTCGGAGTCGAGTTTTTCGACGGGTGGAACAGCGTCCTGTCCGCGGCCTTGGACTGCGCGGGACGGCTGAGGATCGTCGGGGTCTACTGGGACACGACCGCCATCGAGGCCGTCGTCGCGCCGGATACGGCCATGGCCATGATCGACGAGCTGGTGGCCCTGGACTTCATGAGCCTTCAACCGGTGTTCCGGAACATCGAGCCGCGGTTGGCGGAAGCCGAAGACGGGAGCGTGTCGTTTCGGGTGAGCGAATGGTGTGACGCCGGCAGCGCGAAGATCACGCTTGTCCTGGGTCCCCACCGGCACGAGGTCGCGCTGCTGACTCCGGCCACCGGCGCTTCGGAGGCGCTGAAGGCCTGGGTGCGGCGATTCCGCGATCTGATGGACAGCCGGATCCCGAAATAGGGGAGGCCGTCCGGGCCTATCCCCGCAGCGCTTCGTCCAGCACCCCGATCAGCCGTTCGATCTCCGCGAGCGTGTTGTAATGCACGAAGCTCACGCGGACCACGCCGTCCTCCACATCCATCCCCAGGGCGTCGCAGAGGTGCCAGGCGTACATATGCCCATGGCGGATGGCCACGCCGCTGCGGTCGATCGCCTCGGTGATCTCGCGGGATGTCCTGCTTTGGTGGACGAAGCTGACGGTGCCGACGCGATCCTGCCCGCCGCCGGTCGGCCCGATCACGCGCACGTCCGGTCGGGCGTTCAGGTATTCCAGCAGGCGGTCGATCAGCGGTTCTTCCCAGGCCTGCATCCGGGCGAAGGCTTCGACCACGACTTCGCGGCCGCAGGGAGCGGCGGCGTCCCGGCCGGTCAGGAAGTTCAGGTATTCGCCCAGCCCCAGCAGCCCCGCGCAACTCTCGTGATTCGCTCCGCCGGGCTCGAATTTGTAGGGCAGATCGTCGTCGGGCACGAAGAAGTGGTTGGGTCCGGTGAGTTCCGCGAGAGCCTCGCGCTTCCCGTACAGGACGGCCATATGCGGACCGTAGACCTTGTAGGTCGAGTAGACGTACCAGTCCACGTCCCAGGCCTGGACGTCGATCGCCCGGTGGGGAGCGTAGGCGACTCCGTCGGCCACGACCCGGGCTCCGGCTGCGTGGGCCAGATCGGTCACGGCTTTCAGGTCGATGATTTCGCCCAGCAGATTGGAGACGTGGGGCAGGGCCACCAGGGCGACCTGTTCGGCCAGCAGACCCCGCAGATTCTCCAGGGGGCAGGCCAGGCTGTCGGTGTCCATCCGCCACCAGACGATCTCGACGCCCTGCTTCTCCAGCCGCTTCCAACAGCCCAGGTTCGCTTCGTGTCCGGTCTCCGCCAGGATGATCTTCTGCCCCTTGCGCAAGACCCGTCCGTAGCTGTCGGCCAGGATGTTCAGCAGCGCGGTCGAGGATGAGCCCAGGACGGCCTGGCCGTCGCCGGCGTTGACCAGTGTCCGGGCAAAGGCGTGGGCCTCGTCGACGGTGGCGGTGCATTGCAGCGACAGGGGATATCCCGCGCCCAACTGGACGTAGGTCCGGGTCAGGTAGCGGTGCATGCGGTCGGCCACGAAGCCGGGCACCTGCGAACCGCCGGCGTTTTCCAGGAAGACCGTTTCCGCTGCCAGGGCGGGAAATTCCGAGCGGGCCTGGTTCTGGTCGGGCAGGGCGGTGCGCTGGGTCATCGGTATTCCTTTTGTCGAATTATAATCGGAGCCGGCTTGGTTTGACGACCTCTCCTGACATTGATTTGTCAGTTTTGAGAACATACCACCCCCCGCCGACATTTCAAGCGACCGACGGTCGGCGGGAGGTATCCGATTATCTGTAGACAAGTCCGGATCATGCCCGGAGGCATGGCCGAACATGATCTGTTGCGCGGGATCAAGGCTTTGGATAGGATCAGGGACGGGATCGCCGGTGTCTTTTTGTGAGGCCACAGGGGCGGTCCCGCCTGGTCTGCATCTGGGAATCAGCGATGGATCTGCGTGATCGAACCCGGGAGGGACGGCATGGGGGACGCGAGACGAAGCGCCGGGCTGCGGACGATCTTTTCCTTCTTCCTGGGGCTGATGCTGGCCGTGTTCATCGGCTTGGGCGTCTACACTTTCTATCCGCAACCGCATCCGAACGAGAGCGCGATCGAGGGTCTCGAAAACCGCGAGAAAGAGATCAGGGATTCACGTCCGGCAACCGAATTGACGATCGAGGAGCGGGAGCAGATCCAGGAGATCCAGCGCCGGCGCAGCGAGCTTGTCGAGGGCGAGACCGCAGCGTGGAGGCCCTGGGGCACCAGGACCAGCATCATCCTCATCGTCTTCTCCACGCTCGCGCTCGCGGTCTCGCTCATCCGCGCCGACCAGCTGCCGGTGATCAGCAACGGCCTGTTGCTCGGCGGCGTCTTCACGATGCTCTATGGCGTGGGCTGGATAGTCGCGACCGATACATCGGTCACCCGGTTCCTGGTCATGACCGTGGCCCTGGTCATCACCGTGGGGCTCGGCTACGTCCGCTTCGTGCGCCGGGGCTCGACTGCCCCGTCGGCTGACGGGCCTGGAATCGCGATGGGCGAGGGGCTGGCCGACATCGAAAGACGCGTCGGCGAACTCGAAGGGCGGCTGGACGCGCTCGCGCAGGCGCTCGGCCCCAGGGGCGATTGACGGAAAACGTGACCCGCGACGCTTAGGTTCGTCTTCGCCGTTCCCTGCTTCCCGCCTGCCCGGAATGGCCGATCATGGCCGTCCATTGTCGATCATGGTATAGTCGCGATGAAAGCGATTCCAACCGGCGCCATATTCCTGAATCCGGGGGGCGAGATGGTTTCCAAGGTTTTCCTGGCGATCGCCATGCTCATCTGCGGCTCCTGCTCGGCCGGCGATATGGTCGGAGATACGACCGGAGTAACGTTGCCGGACGATGCCATGACGCCGAACCACGATTTCGAGTACTCCGCCGCAGGCCGGTCGGTCGGCGGCAGGCTGTCGGCATACGAGTTCATTCCCGATTCGCACTGGCCGCCTCCGAGCGAGGGGGAGGAATGGGCAGGCCGGGTCCGTCTGTGTGATTACCTCTGGTATCCCACCCCGTTCTCGTCACCGTCGGTATTCGTGATCGTGACCGAACCGTCGGATTTCCGGCTCGACATCCTCGATGGCCAACAGCGGCTGGAAGAATTCGAATTCGATGGAATCGCCGCGGGTGTCTATATTTTCGGCTTCGCGGAGCCTCTGCTGCCGAAACGGCGATGCAGGGTCCGTCTGGTGCTCGATGGCGATACCGCCGGCGAGGTGCAGACATATACCGACTACGGCGGACGCACATGGGGCCGCCGCGGCGCCCCGGCAAAAGGACAAAGCCCGGAACATGACTGAAAAACAGGCCAACAACCCACTGCACGGCATGACGTTGGAGCAGATCCTGACCGGACTGGTCGAACTCTACGGCTGGGAAGAACTGGGCCGACGCATCAACATCCGCTGCTTCACCAGCGATCCGTCGATCAAATCCAGCCTGAAATTCCTGCGCCAGACCCAATGGGCGAGGGAGAAGGTCGAGGATCTGTTCGTCTACTCGCATCGGAAGCCGCGGCGGCCACGGAACCGCTGATCCCCGGATTCAAGGTTCCCGCTTTCCGAGGCCATCCGCTCAGAGGTAATTCCGGCGGCGGAAGAACACGATCATTCCGGTCGTGGCCGATACAATCACCCCCCAGAATATCGGGTAGGACCATTTCCAACTCAACTCCGGCATGACTTCGAAGTTCATGCCGTAGATGCCGGCTATGAATGTCAACGGCACGAAGATCGTGGCCGCGATGGTCAGCACCTTCATCACTTCGTTCATCTTGTTGCTGATGCTGGAAAGGTAGAGGTCCTGCAGCCCCGACAGCATGTCGCGGAAGGTCTCGACCGATTCCGCCACCTGGATCGTATGGTCGTAGACGTCTCTCAGGAACGGGCTGACCCTTTCCTGTATCAGGTCGCTTTCGGCCCGTTCGAGAAATCCGATCACCTCGCGCAGCGGCCAGACCGCCCGCCGCATGAGAATCATCTCCCGTTTGTAGTGGTGGACGAGTTGCAGGTGGGCCGGAGTCGGCGTTATCAAAAGTTCCTCTTCGAGGGTCTCGATCAGGTCCCCCGCCTTTTCGAGAATCAGGAAGTAGTTGTCGACCACCGCGTCGAGCAGGGTGTAGGCCAGATAATCGGCTCCCCAGCCGCGGATGCGTCCCTTGCCCTTGCGCAGTCTCTCGCGCACCGGATCGAAAACGTCGCCGGGCTGCTCCTGGAATGAGATCACGAAGTTCCGACCCAGGATCAAGCTGATCTGTTCCGCGTGGATGTCGAAAGGATCCGTGGTGGCGTTCAGCATATGTGTGATGACGAAGAGGTATTCGTCGAACTCCTCCACCTTGGGCCGCTGATGCGCGTTGACGATATCCTCCTGGACCAGCGGGTGGATCCCGAAATAATCGCTGATGGCCTTCAGCCCGTTCACGTCGTGCAGCCCGTCGACATTGATCCAGGTAGTGGAATCGGAGTCCCGGAACGGAAAGCAATCGGCGACGTCGGCCACTGTCCTTTCCTCGAAATAATCGTCCTTGAAGTCGATGACGGTGACGATGACCTCTTCGGTCTTGACCCGGCCCGTGAATTCAACGGTGCCCGGCGGCAGGGCCGGTTTGCGGGCTTTGGGGCGGAACAACTTCGACATGATCCATCTCCCTTCCGAGTTGATGGATTCCTGGCTGAACCTAGATCATGGCCCGGATTATAAGCGTCGGGTTTTGTGAGCGGAAGCGTTTATCCGCCGGACGGCGGCGGCGCGCTTTTTCCGCCTGTGGATCCAGCCTTCTTGATTGATCCGGCCGGACCGGCCGTTTAGACTCGGACCATGATTACCTATGGCCGATTCCTCTGCGCCAGTGTGCTGATGACTACGTTGCTCCTTCTCGCGACGCCCTCGCCGGCCTGCACCCTTTTCGCGATGAGGAGTGCGGGCGGTCAGGTCTGCGGCCAGAACCTCGACTGGCCCGTGGGCACGGGTGCGGTGTTTGTCAATCCCCGCGGCCTGGTTCGTCGAGCCGGGTCACAGCCCGCGGAACCGGATTTCGGGGCGCGGCCGGGCTACGTCTGGACCGCCCGTTACGGCAGCCTGACCTTCAACATGTTCGGCGACGGATTGCCTCTCGGCGGGATGAACGAGGCCGGGCTGGCGGTCGCCCAATCCAGCTACAGCCTGTCGGTCCACCCCCGGGCATCCGCAATCGTACTCAACGAATTCGAGTGGATGCAATACGTGCTCGACAACTGCGCGACGGTCGCCGAAGCGACCGCTACGCTGCAGTCGATATCGATCGCGCCGGTGCTGGCCAAGGTGCATTATCTGGTCTGCGATCGCGCCGGCGGCGCTGCGGTCGTGGAGTTCATCGACGGACGACTTCAGACCTATTCCGGCCCCGACCTTCCCGTACCGGCGCTGGTCAACAACTCGTACGCGAGTTCCCTGGAGTATCTGTATGCCCATGCCGGCTTCGGCGGCGACCGGTCGGCCGCAGCCGGGGCTGCGTCCCCCGATCGTTTCGTGCGGGTCGCCAAGTCACTGCGCGACACTCTCGCGCAGGCTTCGACTCCGCCCGCGACTCGCGCTTTCGCCATCCTCGATTCGGTCAGCCAATCGGACACCCGCTGGAGCATAGTCTACGATCAGGCCGCAGCCGCGGTGATGTTCCGCACCGATTTCTTTGCGGGAACCGCCGGGATAGAGCTGCGCGACATCGATTTCGACGCCGATTCCGTGCGCCTGCTTCGCTTGGACGGGATCGCCCTGGCTGATCAACTGCCTGAGTTCGTAGATTGCACCAGCGATCGCAACCGCCGGCTACTGCGCGACGCCTTGGCCGGCCACGTCAAGGCTGCCGAGATGACCAAGGATCAGGCTGCAGACGCCGAAAGGATGCTCCGCACCGCGTCCAGCCACAAAGCCCCGGAAGAACACCTCCCGGCCCGTGTGTCGACCGGGATCACCGACGGCAGCCGGATCCGGCTGAAGCTGGCGGGCGAAACCGGTCAGCTGGCCGGCACGGTGA
>CAZYDJ010000020.1:7083-23994 GCA_964646035.1 uncultured Fibrobacteraceae bacterium
GACCGTCGTCACTTTCTGATTCACCGGCGGTTTTCGTCTCCACGGCCGCCGCTATCGCGGCCGAAATCGGGATAGCCCGGGCGGCTTCTAGATGCGGTGGCGCTCGGACAAACTTCCGCTCACAACCCCCGCGCAATGATCCGGAAATGGTGTCCGTAGACGGCCAGGGTCATCGCCAAGGCGAATTTAGCCGGATGGTGAAGCATGGCCGTGGCCGTGAACTTCCAGAAGGCGCGGCGGCCGGAGTTGGCTATTCCCAGCACCCACAGCGAGCGGATGAACGCCCTCGATTCCCCCCATCCGGTCGGCAGCCGCGGAGTTTTCGGATGCAACTCGCCCAGCAGGCCGAGGATGCGCCGGTAGTAGTTGTCCGGCTCGTAGAGGCGGTGCATCAACTCACGGTATTTCGCCAGCAGGAAATTCCGGTCCAAGCGGGGCACGAAATTGAAGTTCGCGCTGGTGTTGTCGCCGAGGCTGTCGCCCAGCAGACGTCCCTCGTCCTTCAGCCGCCGGTATAGCCGGGAGCGCGGCACCGCCTGCAGCAGCCCCACCATCGCGGTAACCACTCCCGCCTTCTGGATGAAATCGAATTGCCGCTCACAGATGTCCGGCTTGTCCTGGTCGAAACCCACGATGAAGCCGCCCATTACTTCCAGCCCGGCCTGATGGATGACGTGTACCGCTTCGACCAGATCGCAGCGCAGGTTCTGATGTTTTTTGCATGCTTTGAGGCTTTCGGATTCCGGGGTTTCGATGCCCAGGAATACCTTCTGGAATCCGGCGTCGACCATCAGCTGCAACAGTTCCGGGTCCTCGGCCAGGTCGACCGAGGCCTCGGTCAGGAAATTGAACCCCGCTTTGGTGTCGCGCTGCCAACCGGCAATCGAACGCAGCAGTTCCTTCACCTTGCTCCGGTTGCCGATGAAGTTGTCGTCGACCAGGAACAGCGAGCCCTTCCAGCCGCGCAGGCGCAGCGCATCGAGTTCGGCGATCATCTGCGCGATGGTCTTCAGCCGCGGCACGTGCCCGTTCAGGGCCACGATGTCGCAGAATTCGCAGTTGAAGGGGCAGCCGCGCGAGTACTGGACCGACATCGTGGCATAGTGCCGCGGATCGATCAGATCCCAGCGCGGCAGGGGAGTGCGGGTGATGTCGGGGAAGCGTTCGGCTTCGTAGAGGCGGGCGGGACGGCCGGCGCGCATGTCGGCGACCAGACCGTCGATCAGTTCTTCCGCTTCGCCGACGACGAAGGTGTCGATGTCGGGATAGCGTTCTATCTCATCGGCGATGAAGAGCGGCCCGCCGGCGATGACCGGCTTGTCCAGGGAGCGGCATCGCGCCGAAATCTCCATTACCGAGGATCGCTGGACGAGCATGGCGCTGAGCATCACAACGTCGGCCCAGCGGATGTCGTTGTCGCCGAGGTGGGTGACGTTCAGATCGATCAGCCGGCATCTCCATTCGCGAGGCAACATCCCCGCCACGGTCAACAGGCCCAGCGGGGGGTCGGCGGCGCGTTTGCGGACGAAGGGGAGCACATGCCGGAAGCTCCAGAAAGTATCCGGAGTTCGGGGGGCGACGAGCAGGATCTTCATGACGGCCTCCTCATCCTTTCCTTGCTGACTGAATATGATCAACAAGATATTTACGTTTGGATTTTCTGCATCGCTCGGCATGCGGTTCGGTCGCGGCTCAGGCATAATTCTGGCGCAATGTACATTTTAGATATACATTGATTGTCGATGCCGGTCCGGACGAACCTGTCGGGGCCGGTTTTGTGGAATTTACCGCAAGATCTGTCGAGCTGAGAGTTACTTGGCTCAAAAGAGCCAAGGAGCACCTGGCTTTGAACTTTTCCCAATTCGGATTGGATCCCCGCCTCAAGGCAGGGATTGACGCCATGGGCTATGTCCAGCCCACACCCATCCAAACAGCAGCAATTCCCGAAGTCCTCGCCGGACGCGACGCCCTGGGCGTGGCCATGACCGGCACCGGCAAGACCGCTGCGTTCATGTTGCCCATCCTCCAGCACCTGCTGTCCGGACGCCGCGGAGTCGTGCGGGCATTGATTCTTGCGCCCACCCGCGAACTGGCCGAGCAGATACATCAGGCCACTCGTGAGCTCGGCCGCAATACCGGAATCCGATCCATGGCGATCTATGGCGGAGTCAGCAAGCGGCCTCAGGCCGACAAATTGCGGCGTGGAGTGGAAATCGTGGTGGCCTGCCCCGGCCGGCTGCTCGATCTCTACGGCGACGGCGAAATCGACTTCTCGGAACTCGAGACGCTGGTCCTGGACGAGGCCGACTGCATGTGCGACATGGGATTCCTGCCCGATATCAAGCGCATCCTCGCCAAGCTTCCTCCCAAGCGGCAGAACCTGTTCTTCTCGGCCACCATGCCGCCTCCGATCCGCCGGCTCGCCGACCGCCTGTTGGTGGACCCGGCCCTGGTGACCATCGACCGGCCCGCGCCGGCCGCCACGGTGACTCAGTCCTTGTATCCGACCACCGAGGCCCTGAAGCTCAACCTGCTCGAGGCGATTCTCAAGTGCAACGGCGGACGCACCCTGGTCTTCACCCGCACCAAGCATCGTGCTCATTACGTCTACGTCGTGTTGGCCCGTCAGGGCTTGCGCGTTGCGGCGATGCAGGGCAACATGAGCCAGAGCAAGCGTCGCGAGGCGCGCGAAGGATTTCGTCACGGGAAGTTCGATGGCCTGGTGGCCACCGACATCGCCGCCCGCGGCATCGATGTCACGGGAATCGAGATGGTCGTCAACTACGACATGCCCGATACGCTGGACGCCTACACCCATCGCGTGGGCCGCACCGGACGGGCCACTCACAGCGGCAAAGCGGTCAACCTGGCATCGGCGGCGGATACTACCGTGGTCCGCATGATCCAGAACGAACTCGGTACGCCGCTCGAGCAGCGGGTTATGCCTGATTTCGATTACGGTGGTTTCACGCCGCGGCTCTTGATAGCGGCGCAGCAGAACCGACCGAACGGAGCCCCCGGCAGGGGCGGTCGCCGGTCCCGGGGCGGCTCCCGCAGCCGTGCGCCGCGGTTCTGCTAGTCCATCATTAACGCATAACTGCCAGGAAAGGAGCTATCAATGGCTCGGAACCAGTTCAGTTACCAGAAGCGCCAGAAAGAACTGGCCAAGAAGAAGAAACGGGAAGAGAAGCTCGCTCGCCGGCAGGAGAGCAAGCAGGACAACGCCGACATCCCGATCGAGGATCAGTTGCCTACCGTCAACCAGTTCGGCGAAGTCATAGAAATGCCCGCAGCAAGGGCGCGGGTCGAGACCGTTGTTCCCGAAGATCAGCCGGACCAGTAGCCGCGCGGTCGATTAACCGCTCGGCGGCCGGATCCGATTTATCTCCGGCGTGAGTGTCCGGGATAACCGGGATAGGACCTTTTAAGAGCTGAAAAGGATGTTGGCGGCATCTTTTTCAGCTTTGGTCCCTTGCCCGGCCGCGGACCAATCGCGCAAAATCGGTTCCGGCTCGGCGTCTGGCACCCCACTGACGAATTCGTCCCCATTTCCCGTCTCAAATCAGCTAACATGATTTTTATCTTCCCGGCATCCGGACTTCCTCGGCCTATCGGTTCATGCCGCCTATTCCGGTTTCAAGGAGGCGCCCGGCGTCCCGTTCTGACGGATCCAGGTTCTCGATCAAATGGAAGGGTGACAATAATGAAGGTACCAGAGTATGTCAGCGCCGCGGAAGTCCAGAGGGTATGCAGCGAGTTGGGAATAAGCGATTGGACCGCGCAAACGGAGCCGAGAAAATGATTTCCGGTCCATGAACAACTGGCCAAGGCATTCTGGGAAGTCGATCTGCAGCAGGTTGATCCTTTGGATCTGCTTGCTGCTTTTCTGCGCTCTGGCCTCTGGATCCGCGGCTGCGAAAACCCCGCTTGAACAGGAATGGTCGCGCTACGACGGATGGCATGTGGCGTGGTTGAAACTGCAGGGCTCGCCCGGTGATGTCGATGGGGATCTCCGGGGGGGGCTGGCTTTGGCGGGCAAGGGCCGTCTGCTGCGCGGGCGGACCATGCCGGATTTCAGGACGACGCTCCTGCAGCAGGACATGGCCCGCATCAGGCTTTTCCTGGCCCGTGAGGGCTTCCCCGCTGCTGCGGTGGTCCCGCTCGCTGTCCCTGAGCCGGGCGCCGGACGTCTGGGCGTGATCCTTGACATCGTTCCCGGACCGATGGTTCGGGTCGAAGCCGTTGAATTTCCAGGTTGGCCTTCGATCCTGCCCCTGCCTGATTCGACCGCCGGGAATGTTTTCTCACCGGGTGACAGGTTCCGGGACATCCGTCTGGAAAAATCACGTTCATATCTTCTGCGCTACCTGATGGACGCCGGCTATGCCCTGGCTGCTGTTGAAATATCCGTCCTCCCGGTCGACTCCACGGGCGTGGCCGTGGAATTTTCGGTTACGCCGGGAGATCTCCAGGTCATCAGCGAAGTCACGGTCGCCGGTTGCAGCTCCGATCTGGAACCCCTGACCCGCCGCCTGATCGACATCACTCCTCCCGAACGATATTCCCGGACCCGGCTCGAAGATGCGGTCTTCGACCTGCGCTCGACACAGCTCTACCGCCAGGTCGCGATGGAAGTGAACCCGCAGGCTCCCGGGCGATTGTCGCTTTCGGCAACGGTCGAGAACGCCCGCATGCGGTCGATCGAGAGCAGCCTGGGTACATGGTCGGACAATCCCTGGATGGTTCGCGCCGGCTGGAGCCACCGTAACCTGTTCGGAGGCGGCAGAGGGTTGGACGTGCGTGCGGCCATGGCCACCCATACCCAGAGCGCAGGCGGCGGCATGACCTGGTTCGGATGGCTCTCGCCCCGGGCCCGGACTCGAGCCGGGGCTGAATGGTCGCGCGAAGACGAGGAGGCCTATCTCGCCAAGGAATGGGGATTGGACCTGACCCAGAGCATCCGTTCCGGTCGCAGCGACCTGACCAATGTCGGGATCTCGATTTCGCGTATTTCACTGACGTCATACAGCACGATCGACCAGAGCGAATTCGACCGGGACGGCAACATGCTGGAGCTCTGGGCTGATCGCAAGTGGGATTGGACCGACGATCCCCTGTATCCGGCCGCGGGGGGCTTCGGCAAGCTGACCGCAACCTGGTCTCCCGCCAGCGGCCTGTCCGAATCCCCGTACATTTCGGTGCAGGGGGATTTTTCCCTCTATCGCAGTCTGGGCGGCGGCGCCGTCTTGGCCGGTCGTGGCCGGGCGGGATGGGCGAAGCCGTTGGATGACGCCGGAATCCTGATTCCCAACCGCCGTTTCTACGCCGGGGGATACAGCACCATGCGCGGCTACGGCCGTCGCCAATTGGGCCCCCGTGATTCCGAAGGCATCCCGGGCGGAGGCGATGTCGTGATGTTGGCGGGTGTCGAGGCTCGTCTGCCGGTGATCTGGATCTGCAATTTGTCAGTCTTCATGGATGCCGGGCAGGTCTGGTGGAAGCCCGGCGATATCCGCCTCTCTGAAATGGAAACCGCCGTCGGTCTCAGTCTCGATGTGCGCAGCCCGCTTGGGCCGGTGCGCTTCGGTTACGCCTGGAACCTGGGCGATGTCTATTCCGGCGAGCCACAGTCCATGGCCCACTTCGGGGTGGGTTACCCATGGTGAGCAGGCGCGGCATGGGTCTCGGGTTTGCTGCGGTTCGCCGCTGGTTCGGGCGCGCGCTGTTCATCCTGCTGGTGCTGGTCCTGATTCTTGCGGGATCATTCCTGATAGCGCCGACTCGCGGTCTCTGGCTGGCTGCCGGATTGGAACTGGCCGGGCGCTCGCTGCCGGGAGAGTTGAGCGGAGAATGGTCCTGGCCGCGTTTGAACCGGATAGAGTGCCGTGACCTGTTATGGACCGCGCCGGTGCCGGGAAAGACCGGCGGAGATACCCTGGCCGTGGTCCCTCGCTTGGCCGTCCAGGTAGATCTGAAGGCCCTGCGCTCACATGATCTGCTGGTGGATGAGTTGAAGCTGCAGGCCTCCCGGCTGGATGTACCGCTGATCATGGCGCATATGCCCGCGCCGGCCGAGCCGGTCGCCGCTGCCGACACGTCTTATGGCATGCCTTTTCTCCGGCAAGGCAGCGTTCCGGGGTTCCCCTCGGCCGCGGTCAGGAGAATGGTCTTGAGCGTGGACCGGCTCGTGCTGCCCGACCAGCCGCAGGTATCGGCCGTGTCGGTGTCGGGTTCGGGCTCGGCCCTGTCCGATGATCCGCCGCGTCTGGTCCTGGAAAGCTTCGGCGCTCAGGCAACAGTCGTCGCCGCTGATTCCCTGGGCATCAACGCCGGCAGCTTCGGGCTGGACGCCCACGGCGACTGGCTGGACGGGGTCTGGAAGTCGCAGGCGTCGGTCAGGTTCAACGCGACGCTGGCCGAGGATCTGATGGACCGGATACCGGGCAAGGCGATCAGCGGGTTTTCCGGACGGATGGACCTGCGTTGCCGGGGAAACGCCTCCGAGATGCAGGCGGATGCGGCGCTGGATCTTGATCCTACCGATGATATCGAGCGTTGCCGCATCTCCGGGTCCTTGCTGGCCGGCCTGCAGCCACAACCGGTCATCCGCCAGGTTCGTGTCGATACCCTGGATGTGGAGTGGCGCCGGACCACTGTCGCGGCAGGGGGTTTCTGGGACCGGGAGAACGTCGAAGCCTGGGCCGCGGCCGATCTGCAGGATCTGGAAGTTCCGCTGTTGTTCTCGCCCGAGCCGCTGCCCGGGGTCGACGGCCGGATCAGTATGCAGGTCGATGTCGCCGGACCGGTCGACTCACCCCGGATCAGCGGGAAGATATTGGCGGCCGTCGGGGCCGAATCCGTCTGGGATCTGCCTGGTGTTTCGGCAGCCGCCGCCAACCTGCCGCCGGAATTCCCCCGCGACGATTTCCGCCGAGTGGACATCGACCTGCAGGCTGGATTCGCGGGATCGGCTGAGGACCTGGCCCTGGACCTGCGTGCGGATCTGGGCCGCACGCCCTGGCTGGACCGCGGCCTGTTTTCGGGGCGAGTCCTGGTCGCTCCCCGGATCGGGGCGCTGTCGGATCTGCAGATCGATACCTTGGCGGTGGCCCTGCGCGGGGCCGATCTCATGGCGTCGGGCCGGGCCGATACGATCGGCGCCGATCTGGCGGTGGCTCTGACCATTGCCGGGACCGGATTGCTGGACGCGGTCAGCCCGGGAAAATTTCCCGCGGCTGATCTCGGCCTGGCGGCCGACCTGCGTCTCGTGGGCCCCTGGCGGGATATCCAGGCCGAAGCCGATCTGAACGGCTCCCTGGAAACAGCCGATTTATCGTTGTCGGAGCTGTCTGCGTCCGTCCGGGGTTCGGCGGAATCGCTGCGGGTCCGGGCCCAAGCCGGGCGTGGGGTGCGGTTCGGAACGGTCACCGTGGATTCCGTCGATGTGGCCTGGGACGGAAGCATCGACCCTGCCGGAGGCATTCCCGGGGGCAGTTTCGATGTGCGGGTTCGGGCGCCTCAAGCCTCCGCCTGGCTGCGGGCGACGGCGGCCGGCGACAGCGTGCGGACAGTGTCGATCGACACCCTGGCCTTCACTGCGGCCGGCCAGACCATCAACTCGGTCGGTCCGACGACGTTGATGTTTGGGCCGGGTCAGGGTGAATTCACTCTCGACGGCCTGCGCATGAGGGGAGATCTCGGCAGCCTGGATATCGATCACTGTGTATTCGCCGACGGTCTGGCCCTCAACGCCGCCACGGATCTGCTGCTGACCCGGGAGTGGCTGGACACGCTCTTTCCCTCGCCGTTCTGGTCGGCGAGCGGCGGCATCGACCTGGCCGTGGACTGCGACATCGACCTGTCGACGGCGGCCGAGGATGAACTCCCGGTATTCAAGGGACGGGCCGGTCTGAGTCTTGTCCCGCGCAACGAAGAACCACCGGCCCGTCTCGACATGGATTTCCGCCTGGCGAAAGGCGACACCGCGGGCCTGGTGGTCGGCCTCGGATTCAGGGTCGGCGATACCCACTTGCTGAACGGATCCTTGCTCTGGCCCGGTCGGATCGATCCGCAGAGCCGGCGCTGGCTGCCGGGGGAGGGTGCAGCCGGCGGGATCAGTATTCCCGAGCAGGAGCTGCCGCTGGGTTTCCTGAACCGCTTCATGCCGGCCGAAGTCTCGCTCGACGGGATACTTACCTTCGGCGCCGGCCTCGCCATGGCGCGCTCCGATTCCGTGGCCGTGGCCGTGACCGAAAGCGATGTCAACGCCCGGATCCGGGCGAAGGGTTTGCGGGTGAATCTGCCCAACCGCTCACGTGTGGAAGTGGAAGGCGAGATCGATGTCGAGGGCAAGCTGATCGATCCCCGCCTGGCCGGCGAGGTGGTGGTGGCCAATGGCCTGTTCCGATTGCCGGAGACGCAGAGGTCGCTTTTCCCGGTGAGAGGTAATTCAGCCCTGTGGACAGCGGACAGGCAGGCGGCCGGCGACACGGGGGTAGCCGATCGCCGGCCCTTGTGGACTGTCGACGCAGCCGTGGAAGAACCGTCTCTTCCGTATATCCCTGATCTGGACCTGCGCGTGGCGATACCCGGAAATTTCAAGGTTATCGGCTACGGCCTGGAAATCGAACTGGCCGGTGACCTGCGGATCAGCCGCGGCATCGACCGCAAAGGCCGCGCGGCTCCAGTGATGCGGGGACAGGTTCGGGTAGTCGAGGGCACCCTGCACGCACTCAACCGGGTTTTCGAGGTGGAGCACGGCGTTTTCGAATTGCAGGGCCGCATCCCGGCTGATCCGGAAGTGAACCTGGTGATGGTCACGGAAATCGACGGCACCGTCGTCCGTATCAGGGTCACCGGCACGGCCCTGCAGCCCGTTATCGTATTGGAATCGGATCCGGAGATGATACAGGCGGACATAATGGCGTTCTTATTGTTCGGCCGTCCGTTCAACGACCTGGACACGGATCAGCGGGGGAGCATGAACGAGGAGCAGACTCCCGCCCAGCAATTGAGCCGGAATCTGCAGGGCTTGGCTCTGGTTTTCGGCGCCGCGGGAATCCAGAACACCATGTCGGGGAAGATCGGTGTCGATCAGGTTCAGATCGGATCAGACACCGCCGGCGGCAGCGCCCTGGTGCTGGGCAAGTTCATCAATCCCCGCACACTGCTGAAGTATCACCAATCGCTCGAGAGGAGCGGGACGTACTTCATGACCCTGGAATACACCATCAGCCGGATCTTCAAGCTCATCTCGACATACGGCCAAGGCGAGGAAGCTTCGGGGCTGGAACTGCGGTGGCTGCGGCGCTACTGATTCACGGGTAATTCCGGCGGCGGGTCGCTCAGCCCTTGCCCGGTCGACTGTCCGGCCTGCTTGCATGGGATCGGCGCAGGTAATAATCGCTTCCGCCCCACGCATCCGACTGAACGGGGGTAATGTTGTTTATCGATCTGCTCATGCTGGCGCTTGGGTTGGCATTGCTGCTCGGCGGAGGGGATATCCTGGTGCGGGGAGCTTCCTCCCTGGCCCGGATCTTCGGGGTGCCGCCGCTGGTCATCGGTATGACGATCGTGGCCTTCGGGACGAGCGCCCCGGAACTGTCGGTCAACCTGCTGGCGGTGTTGCGGGGCAATACCGAGATCTCCTTCGGCAATATCACCGGTTCCAACATCGCGAATATCGCCTTGATCCTCGGTGTCGCGGCATTGGTCCGGCCCCTTGCGGTCGAAGGCGTCGTCATCCGCCGCGAGATCCCGATGATGATTCTCGCCTCGCTGGTCGCTTTGGTCGCAGGTGCCGACGCCGTTTTGCGCGGATCGCCCAACTCCTTCGACCGCGCCGACGGCCTGATCTTCCTGCTGCTCTTCGGCGTTTTCCTGTTCTACACTTTAATGGAGGTCGTCGGCCGCCGCCGCGACGATTCCCTGCTGCAGCAGGCTGCCGGGATTTCGGGCAGGACTGGCTTGCGCAACACGGCGGCCAACCTGGCGCTGATAGTGGGGGGACTCGCGATGCTGATCCTGGGCGGCAAGGTATGCGTCGACGCCGCGGTCGCGGTCGCGGAGGCGCTCTCGGTGCCGCGAGTGGTTATCGGGCTCACCGTTGTCGCTGTCGGCACCAGCCTCCCCGAACTGGTCACCTCCGTCATGGCGGCGGCCAGGGGGCACAGCGATATCGCCATCGGCAACGTCGTGGGCTCGAACATTTTCAACCTGCTGTTGATCAACGGAGTCTGCTCCACGTTGCGCCCCATCCCGGTGCCTACTCCGGGCGGAGCCGGCGATCTGATTGTAATGACGGCCCTCGCGGTTTTGCTGCTGCCGCTCTGTTCAACCGATCACCGCCGGATAGTGCGGCTGGAGGGCGTCCTGCTGCTGGTGGCTTATGCGGCATACATTATCTGGCGGGTCGGCGGTTGGTGATTCGTTATATTGGATATAGATCGAGCAATTTCATATGAATTAATGTCTCTTTTCTGATACAATATCATAGCAGTAGTTAACTGACTGACATGCCTGTGTTTTCAACATGAGAGGGAAGACATGTCTCGATGCTCCCGGTTTTATTCCGCCGTGATCCTGATCGCATTTTTGTTGCCGATTTCCGCCGCCTTCGCCGATGAGATCGTCGTTCAGCCCAACGCGACGATCGGCAAGGACACCTGGGTGGGGGCCAACGAGCCCACCTCCAACCACGGTAGCCAGAGTGCGTTGTATTTCGGAGGCTACAACGGTTCGGAATTTCGCCTCTATATCGAATTCGATGAATCGGATCTCGGACCGGCCAACTCGGTCGAGGATGCCCGGATCGATCTCTACATGTTCAGTCAGAACGGATTCATCAACGGCTATAACTATGGAGTCTACCGCGTCGACGCTGCGTGGAGCGAGACGGGCCTTACCTGGAACAACCAGCCCGCATGTGCGGCTGAAGCTTCCTACGTCATCTCGGGTGATGATTGGCAAGCCGGCTACGGGCAGTGGCAGTCCATCGAAGACCTCGCCGACCTCGTCAAATTCTGGATCGACAACCCGACCGAGAACTACGGCGTCGTGATCAAGCCGGTCGCCGGTTTCTACGGTTATCCCCAGTTCTGGAGCAGCGATTATTCCACGGCCGGCTCGCGGCCGAAACTGGTCGTGACCACGGCGTTGGTGACCGCCGAGACTTCGACTTGGGGCGGAGTCAAGCAGCTGTATCGTTGAGTTGAATTCCGGGGCGGCCTTCATGGGATGGGGCCGCCCCCTTTTTACTTTGCCCGACTCGATTATCTCCCCTCGGTCCAGTAGGATATGCTAGGATTTCGGGAAATCCTATTTGATCGCCCGAAGCGCTTCGCTCATGGATCGGAGGGAACCATGAACAGGAGTCGGTTATCGGGTCCGGTCACTTTCTGCGTGACGGCCGTGATTCTGCTGCCGGCGGTCTGCGCATCGGCCGATACCCTGCATGTCGGACCGGGCCAAACCTACGCCACCATCCAATCCGCCATCGATGCTTCCTTCTTCGGGGATGAGATCCTGGTCCACGACGGCCTCTACCAGGAGAACGTGGTGGTCGACAAGGCCGTCGCCGTTCGCGCGCGAAGCTGGGTCATTTCGTCCGACAACACCGGGGCGGTTCTCGACGCCGGCGAGTTCGGCGACCTGAACGGGTTCACCGTGACCGCCGCCGGCGCATCCGTCGAAGGCTTCAGCGTCTGCAACGCACTGGGCTACACCCCGCTCTGGAAATACCGGTCCGGTATCGCCGTCGAGGGGGTCGGCGGGGTCCTGATCGTCCACAACCGTTGTGGCTGGGATGAAGAAAGCCGCAACAGCATCAACATCTCGATCAGCGAAGCCTCGGGCTGCACCGTGCTGGAGAACTCGACCGCCGAGGGCTCCCAGGGAATCGTGCTGGAAGATGCGTCCGGGAATCTCATCCAGGGCAACATCTGCCGGGATCACAGCCTGGACAGTTCGTCGGCCGGCGTATACATGATGGGGAGCGTCGATTCCTATACCGGGATCTGGAACACCCGCGATAACCTGATCGTGGACAACGATTTCGGCCATTGCACCTTCGGGGTCCATTTCGACAGCAGTTGCAAGGGTAATACTGTTCAGCGAAACAGGATCAACCTGAACTATATCGGCGTGGGAAGTCAGGGCGGCTCGAACGGTAATGTTATCGTGAATAACGAGATTTGCGAGAACTCCAACCGCGGCATCTGGCTGAACATGTCCTACTCGAATCTGATTGCGGGCAACACGCTCGACGACAATAACAACGGCATCTGGTTGGGCTTCATGTCGCCTTCGGACTACGGCTGCGACAACACGATGATCACCGCCAACATCATCACCAACAACAGCTACGCGGGCATCCGGATCTCGGCCAAGTCCGACGATAACCGCATGGCCATGAATCATTTTGCCGGCAACTTGAACCACGTGATTTCCGAGGGCACCGACTGGTCCACCCCGACGGCGGTTTCATACTTCCACGGCTCGAGTTTCAGCGGCCGGTTGGGCAATTATTACGATTCATATACGGGCGCCGATCTGGACGGCGACGGAATCGGAGACGAGGATCTGCCTTTCATCGACGGCGATCCCGATTACGGCCCGGTCGAGTATTATCCCCTGGTCGATTCTCCCGCGGCTTACGAGATCCAGGCATGGTATCTCGCGAACGACGCCGGCCGGACGATGAGCCGTCGTGATTGGGGCGGGATGCCCGGCGAAGTGGAACTCGAGAACGAGGAATCGATCATCTGGATCTCGGAGCATCCGGCGGTGGGGGAAGTGACATTCGCGGCCGGCGTCTGGACCGGAATGCTCAGTTTCGTCGACTGGCTGCCTGCCGATTCCTTCGCCGTCGAGATCGGATACTCTACCGACGGCACGGACTTCACTCCCAGCGGAGCAGAGGCTGCAATCGGAGGCGACTGGGACGCTGCCTTCGCGACCGTCGCGGCGGCGGTCACCGTTCCCGACCGCGGCTATCTGGCGTTGCGCGTGACCAATTCGGCCGGCTGGACGATCCCCCTGCGCACCGGCGGCATGACAAGCTACGTGTCCAGCCCCGGCGTGGGCGATCCCGACTGGCCCCACGGCGTGGGCACCGCGGTGCCGGCCTCGCCGGTTCCGACTTTCCTGCTGCACCAGAACGCGCCGAACCCGTTCAACCCCCGCACCGTCATCGCTTTCGATCTGACGGAAGCGTCGGTGGTCCGGTTGCGCGTCCACGACCTGGCGGGACGGCTTTTGCGCACCCTGGTCGGGACTTCGTTGATGTCCGGCGGGCCGCATCGAGTGACCTGGGACGGCATCGACGCCGCCGGCCGCAGCGTCGGGGCGGGCGCCTACATCTACCGTCTGGAAGTCGATGGCGTAGCGGCATCCCGCCGCATGTTGCTGGTGCGGTGATAAGCGCCGCCGGTGCAACGAATACGGAATGCCCGCCGCTCCGCAACCGGATTCGGCGGGCATGATCCGCAGCGTCTCGCGGCCGGCGTTCGTCTCTTGACGGTCTCGCTCAGAAGGCGAACGTCATCTCGAACGCAGCCGAAGTCGTCGAATCGCTCGGCTCCCCGTCGCCGTCCTCGAAAACAGCCTCGTCGGACGTATCGATCCGCAACTCCAGCAGCGCACCCATCCCGTCGCCCAGCACGAAAGTGGGGGCGATGGTGAACGCGGAACGCGTCTGGGCGAGACCGGCCTCGAAAACGGCCCCGTCCTTGTCGTCGAACGAGTCGAAACGGCCGGTCAGGCCGAGCCACTGGTTGAAATCGTAGTGGGCCATCAGCAGCAAGCCGGTCCATTCCGATTCGACGTCGGCCACGGTGACCTTGCCGGTGTTGAACTCGCCGCCGATGGTCCATCCCGCGGCCGGGGTCAGGGTCAGATCCACGTCGAACACCGTGCGCTCGAACAGATCGCTCTCTTCTTCGGAGTACTCGCGGCCGGTGATCGCCGATACGCCGCACCCGCCCATTTCTCCGAAATCGTAGCCGAGCCTGCCGCCGACGGTCTTGGCGCCGTCGTCCGGCCGGTCGTTGTCGTCCCAGCCGTTCACGACGTAGGCGGCTGCGTCGAAGCCATCGCCTAATTCGACCGCCGCCATCAGCCCGGTCAGGTTCGTAGGCAGCCCGTAGTCGAAGACCAAGGCGTGCGAGAACTGGAACATGTCCGGAGCGTCCAGCAGCTCGAAGCCGATCGGCGCGTTGAACTTACCCAGGGTGAAGGTCCAGGCGGCGGAAAACTCCGGGACGTAGGCCAGATAGCCCTGCTCCAGATCCTGGGCCCATTCGTCTCCGTCCTTCACCCATTCGACGTCGGCCCGCACCAGGCCGTTGCCGCCGATTTCGTGGATCACGTCGATTTCGATCTGATCCAGGCCGAAGGTGTTGACCTTGGTATCCAGGTTCCCGGAATAGCTCGCGTCAACGAATCCGGAAACTGCAGTCGTGTCCGCGGCCGCTCCGGTTCCCGCGGCAAGCAGCAGCAGCAGGAAAACGACGCCGGTCATCCTCATCATGAAGCTCTCCTTCGTCGCAGATGGATCACGGTTTCTCTACTCGTAGGCCGATTCTCCGTGCAGGAACTCGTCGAGGGATCCCTGCTCCATTTCGGTCGTGCGCACCGGGGTGAATTTGTTGATGGCCCAGAGCATCGCGTAGGTGAACGCGAACGCGTAGATCGAGGACCCGATGATTGTCAGCAGCTGCTTGCAGAAGAAAGCGGAGCCGCCGTTGATCAGACCGTCTGCTCCACCGGCGTTGATCGCGGTGGAGCCGAGGATTCCCAGCATCACTATGCCCAGCGCTCCACCCACTCCGTGGACTCCCCAGACGTCCAGGGCGTCGTCCCAGCGCAGCTTGTTCTTCAGCCCGACGGCAGTGTAGCAGACCAGCCCGGCCGCCAGGCCGATGATCGCGGCGCTGCCGTTGCTGACGTAGCCTGCGGCCGGAGTGATCGTGGCCAGTCCGGCCACGGCGCCGGTCAGCAGCCCGACGAACGACGGCTTCTTTTCCAGGATCCAGGCCAGCACCAGCCAGGCGATCGCCGCGAAAGAGGCGGCGATATCCGTGTTCACGAAAGCCAGGGCGGTGATCGAGTCGACCTGCAGCTCACTGCCGGCGTTGAAGCCGTACCAGCCGAACCACAGCAACCCGGTTCCCAGTGCGACCAGCGGGATGCTGTGCGGCCGTGATTCCGGATTCCGCCGTTTGCCGACGTACAGGACCGATGCCAGCGCCGCCATTCCGGCGATGTTGTGCACCACGATGCCGCCCGCGAAGTCGAGGACACCCCACTTCGCCAGGATGCCGCCGCCCCAGATCATGTGCACGAAGGGGAAGTACACCAGCAGCAGCCAGAAGACCACGAACAGCAGGTAGGGGCCGAATCGGACCCGGTTGGAGAAGGCTCCGGTGATCAGGGCCGGGGTGATGATGGCGAACATCATCTGGTAGGCCACGAAGACCAGCATCGGGATCTGACCGCCGCTGAACGGGGTGTCGGGCGTTATCCCGTTCAGGAACATGAAGTCCAGGTTCCCGATGATTCCGCCCTCGCCGCCGCTGAAGCAGAGGGAGAAGCCGCAGACGTACCAGATGATCGTCGTCACTCCCAGCGAGACGAAGCTCTGCATCATGATCGAAAGCACGTTCTTGCGTCCAACCAGGCCGCCGTAGAAGAAGGCGAGGCCCGGGGTCATCAGCATGACCAGGCTGGTTGCGACCAGCATGAAGCCGGTGCTGCCGGTATTGAACATGGAAGCCCCTTTCGGTGCACGCCGCGTATCGAGGCGGGCCGGTGCGGGTCGGGATTAAGTTGCGCGGTTCCAAATGTAGATCAGTCCGGGGGAGAAGGCGGAGGAGGGAATTCCTGATATCCTGTTGGGGAAAACCTGATAGGGGAGGCCGCAATCGGTCCGGTGTTATTGGTTTCGGGAGCCGATGCTGGTCGTTGATCCAGTCACCCATACGCCGCAATGCGCCGTTGATGGTCAACAGCGCATCCGGATCTCCGATCATTCTGGATTTAGGGCGGGATCTTCACGTATCCTACAAAGTGGACTTTGGCGAAACGGGAAAAAATCCAGGGGGGCGATCGCCGTGATTCCGGCCGTTGAAGCTTTGCACATCCTCGAGGCGGGCAACCTGCGTTTCGCCCGCGGCAATCCCCACGTTGATTTCAGATTCGATCAGCAGCGCCTCGCCGACCTTGCTCCGGACCAGGAGCCGTTCGCGGTAGTGCTCGGCTGCTCCGATTCCCGGGTCGCCCCGGAAGTGATCTTCGATCAGTCCCTGGGCGATCTCTTCGTCGTCCGGGTGGCCGGCGCCATCGCCTCCGAACCCCAGGTCGGCAGCATCGAACTCGCGGTCGAGCAATTCGGCCCCAGGCTCGTTGTCGTGCTGGGGCATTCCGGCTGCGGCGCGGTCCAGGCCGCCGTGGCCGCGTTGCGGGCTCCGGATCCGGACATTTCACACAACCTCGCTGCGGTCATCGGCCGGATCATCCCCTCGATCGAAATCCTGCTGGCCGAAAACGACGGCCTGGACGACGAGTCCCTGGTTCGTCTCGCGGTCCGGGCCAACGTCCGCGCCGCGGTCGATCATCTGCGGCACGGTTCCGTCGCCCTCTCCCGGCTGATCGCCGATGACGGCCTGCGGGTGGTCGGCGCCGAATACTGCCTGCAAACCGGTCACGTCGAGTTCTTCGGCGGCGACGACCTGATTCTCGATTGACCGGGGCGCAAAGCCCCGCGCCGGTCATCTGACCAGCGAAACCTTGCACATCCTTTCGAATCCGTCGGCGACCAGCCTGATTATGTAGGCTCCCGCGGCCATCTGACGTCCCGAATCGTCCGTTCCATTCCAGTCGAAATTCTCTTCGCCCGCACCCACGGGACCGGCT
>CAZYDJ010000021.1:0-734 GCA_964646035.1 uncultured Fibrobacteraceae bacterium
TGGCGAAGTGGCCCGGGAGTTCGCGGCGGCGCCGCCGACGTTCAGTCAGCAGGGCGGATCCGTCGATCGGGGGCACGCCCTCGAAATAGCCGCGTCATCCGGAAGGATCTATTATACCTTGGATGGGTCGGACCCCCGCTCGCTCGATACAGCCACCGCGCCGGTATGGACTACCGTTTTGGTTGCCGAGAATGCGCCCAAACGCGTGCGCGTTCCGGCTCGTTCGGCCGAGGAGGCCTGGCAGGGCGGGGCTGCGTTCGATGATTCGGCCTGGATGCTCGCCGCCGCGGGGTATGAGGATTTCATCACGCTGGATGTAGAGGCGCAGATGTACGGCCGGCAGAGTAGTTGCCATCTGCGCATCCCGTTTAACCTCTCAGAGCCTGCGCAGAGCTTTGCTAGGGTGACGTTGCGCGTTCGCTATGATGACGGTTTTGTCGCCTATCTCAACGGTGTGGAGATTGCCCGGCGCAACATCGTCGGCACACCCTCCTGGGATGCCAGTGCCGACGATTTGCATGATGATGTGGATGCCGTGAGTTTCGAGCTGTTTGAGATTCCCGATTTCCAGGCCGTGTTGCAGAGAGGCCAGAACATCCTTGCCATCCACGGCCTGAACGCGTCTTCCTCCAGTTCCGATTTCCTGATCTCAGCCGATCTGATCGCCACGGTGGCCGCTGTGGACGAGACGACCACCGACGATGTCGTGGCCAGTGTGGTCGCCGCGTTCGCCG
>CAZYDJ010000021.1:744-16206 GCA_964646035.1 uncultured Fibrobacteraceae bacterium
ATCCTGAGCCACAGCACGCAGGTCAAGGCGCGGGCCTTGATCGGGACCACCTGGAGCGCGCTGAACGAGGCGACGTTCGCCGTCGGGCCGGTGGCCGAGAGTCTGCGGGTCAGCGAACTGATGTACCATCCAGCCGAGACGGGCAGCCCCGACGATCCTAACACCGAGTACGTCGAGTTGGTC
Organism: uncultured Fibrobacteraceae bacterium; assembly: GCA_964646035.1. GTDB lineage: Bacteria > Krumholzibacteriota > Krumholzibacteriia > LZORAL124-64-63 > LZORAL124-64-63 > CAYLMM01. Next base: position 928 of record CAZYDJ010000021.1, read on the forward strand.
AATATTGGGAGCGAAACGATCGATTTGAACCTCGTCAAGTTTACGGACGGGATCGAGTTTGTCTTTCCTCGCGTCGAGTTGGCGCCGGGCGGCCACGTTCTGGTGGTCAAGGACGTCACGGCTTTCGAGGCGAAATACGGCTCGGGTCTGCTCATCGCGGGGCAGTACACCGGCAGTCTCAACAATGGCGGCGAACGGCTCGGCTTGCATGACGCCGCCGGTGCGATCATCCACGACTTCTCTTATCGAGACGATTGGCATGATGGGACCGACGGAGACGGTTTTTCCTTGACGATCGTCGATCCGGCCGCTACACCGGTCGAGGTGATCCGGTCCTGCAGCGGGGTGAAGAGGCTGTGCACTATTCCCAGGGCGTGGTAGCAGCCGACCTTCGAGTCCACGAGCACCCGCAGCGCGAGCAGATCGTAGACCCGGTCCAGCTCGATGTTCTGATCCCGCATCTTACGGTAGATGGAATAGAAATGCTTGGGCCGCCCCTTGATCTCGGCCTTGAGGCCGGCGTTCTCCAGGGCCGCCGCCAGCGGGTTGCGCACCTCGTCGATCAGGTGTTCCCGTTCGGCGCGCGTCTGTTGGATCCCCGACTCGACCGCGAAGTAGCGCTCGGGCAGCAGCACCTTGAAAGATCGGTCCTCCAGCTCCCACTTGATCCGCGCCAAACCGAAGCGATGGGCCAACTGGGCGTAGACATCCATCGTCTCCTGCGCCATTCCCCGCTGGCGGCCCTCGGGAAGATACTGGATCGTGCGCATGTTGTGCAGCCGGTCGGCCAGCTTGATCAACACCGTGCGGGGATCCTTGGCGATCGACAGCACCAGCTTGCGGTAGTTCTCGGCGCGGCGGGTCTCGGGGTTATGCGAACTGATCTCGCTGATCTTGGTCACGCCGTCGACCATGGCCGCGACGTCGGCGCCGAACTTCTCGGCCACCTCCGCCAACTCGACCGGAGTGTCCTCGACCACGTCGTGCAGCAGGCCGGCGATCAGCGTGTCGTCGTCGAGCCGCAGGTCGGCCAGGGTGTCGGCGGTGGTCAGGGCGTGGACGAAATAGGGCTCGCCGCTGAGCCGCTTCTGATCGCCGTGCGATTCGACGCCCAGGCGGTAGGCGTCCCACAGGCGCACCTCGTCGCTGCCGGGGTTGTACTCTTTCGCCTTGGCGATGATGCTGGCCATCATGACCTGGAGATCCTGCTCCCGGGCCTGGTGGCTGAGATGTTCACTCATGGCTCTTCCGAGGGCTTGATGTCTATCAACTGCTGCTGCACCGGATCGACCGCTGCGCCGCTGCGGGGCCTCCACGTATTCGGGGAGACCCGGAACAATATATCCCAGCGCCGGTCGAGCAGATCACGATTTCCGCCTGCGCAGCCGGCGGCCAGGCCGCGCCAGGCGTCCCCGGCTCCGAAACAGATGAATTCCCGGGCCAGGGCCGGGGGGCCGGCGCAGGCGGCGCGGGACGGGCCGGCGAAGGAGAACCGCAGATGTTGGCCGCCGGCGCCCAGGACGGCCGGCAGCCGCGAGAGACGCAGTCCGTCGCAACGGAACAGCGGGGTGCGGTTGCCCTCGCCGAAGGGTTCCATCTGGCTGACCTCCAGGGTCAGCCGGGAAACATCATCGAGAGACATCCCGGACAAGGGCAGATTCATGTCGTAGACCTCGTCCACCCGCGCCGCCTCGCCCCCGAAAGCCAAGGCTGCGAGAAAAGCCTCGCGGAACGCGTCGAGGTCGGACGTGAGCAGGGTCGCTCCCGCCGCCTGAGCGTGTCCCCCGTGGCGGATGAGCAATCCCGCACAACGATCGAGAGCCTGTTTCAGATCGACTCCGGGCACGCTGCGGGCCGATCCGCGGGCCTCGCGACCCTCCTCGGCGAAGAGGATGGCCGGTACGTTGAACATCTCGACCAGCCGGGCCGCGCTGATGCCGATGACCCCCCGATGCCAATCCGCGGAGGACAGGACCAGACCGCGGTCGCCGCGATCGATGAACGGGGCCGCCTTGGCCGCCGCGTCCTCCTTGACCCGGAGGTCGGCCTCCTTGCGCCGCTCGTTGGTCGTATCCGCGGAGTGGGCCAGATCGCGGGCGCGGGCCGGATCCCGGGTGGTCAGCAGTTCGAGAGCCGTGCGCACGTCGCCGACGCGTCCGCAGGCGTTCAGGCGCGGCGCCACCTGATAGGCGAGACTGCTCGCCGTCAGGGGGAAACCCCGGTCCAGGCCGGACACCGAGAAGAGGGCCGCCAGTCCCGGCCGCAACCGGGAGAAATCATTCATCCGCTGCAGACCCTTGAGAACCAGGGTGCGGTTCTCGCCCGTCAGGGACATCTGGTCGGCGATCAGCCCCAGAGCCGCCAGTTCGACCACCGACGAGCAGAAATCAGCGGGCAGACAACCCGGTTCCACCAGGGAAAGAGCCTGGGCGAATTTGAAGGCCACTCCCACGCCGCAGAGATCCGGATTCGGATAGCGGTTCCCCTCGCGACAGGGATTGACCAGGGCCGTCGCTCCGGCGGGACGCTCTGCGAAAAGGTGATGGTCGAGCACGACCACGTCCATACCCAGTTCACACGCCCGGGCTATCTCCTGCGCGGCCGCCGAACCGGTGTCGACGGTGATCAGCAGATCCACACCCGCAGCGGCCCACTCATCGAGCTTGCGGACCGCGACGCCGTAGCCGTCGGCCCGGTCGGGCACGAAGGTCTCGACCAGCACGGGCGAGGATCCGTCGACCTTCAATCCGGTGCAGATCTCGGCCAAAAGGGCGGCGCCGGTCATGCCGTCGACGTCGAAATCGCCGTGGATGGCCACGCTCTCTCCGCCCGCAGCGGCCGCAAGCAGCCTGCGGACGGCGGCGTCCATCTCGTCCAGCAGCATGGGATCATGCAGGTGGGAATCGGAGGGGAAGAAGAAACGGTCCAGATCGGAGGCGTCGGTCAACCCGCGGGCGGCAAGCAGCTTGAGCAGACGATCAGAAACCGGCCGGGCCAGTTCCAGGCCGTTTTTCATTTCCGAGACGACGCGTTGATCGGGATGAGCCGACTCGACCCAGAAGCGGCCGGTGAAAACGCCGGCTGTCCCGGTCTGCTCGCGATCACGGTCGTCGGGTTCGCCCGCTGCGGCGAAGCCGATCTCCAGTTGCAAGGCCACCTCCAGCGGCGTGACGGGATGTCTCTGATAATGGCCCGCCCCCGAACCGGCTCGGCCTCCGTCTGGGACGGGCCGCTACGGCCGGGGGCGTGGAAACCAGGGACGTGGGAAGTTGGTCGTAAGCCGAGTTCTGTTGCCGCTGAGCGGCGACGACCATGTATCTGGGACCGACGTTGCCGCCGGCCTCATGCGACCTACCCGGGAGTCATGATGAGGCGGGCTACCTCGTCCTCCTCTATTCGGTCTTGCTCCAGGTGGGGTTTACCATGCGACCGCTGTCACCAGCAGCCCGGTGAGCTCTTACCTCACCATTTCACCCTTACCGCGGCCGAAGCCGAGGCGGTATATTTTCTGTGGCACTTTCCGTGGGATCACTCCCCCTGGGCGTTACCCAGCACCCTGCCCTGCGGAGCTCGGACTTTCCTCGAACCCTCGCGGGCCCGCGGTCGTCTCTCCAGCTTCCCAGCCCCATGATAGGACCAGCGGATCCAGTTGTCATCATTTTCGATCAGTATCGCCTTCTCGCGGCAGCAGACCGTCGAGGGCCGCGTTGGCCAGTCCGTCGGCTACGCCGTTGCGCTCGCGGCGGACGTGGCGGACCTCGAACGAAGACAGGCGTCGGGACAACTGGATGATCTGACGATAGAACGGCAGCAGATCCTGGCTCTTGACCCGGTATTGACCGGTCAACTGCCGCGCGACAAGCTCGCTGTCCAGGTTCAGGACGATCTTCTTGACCTTCCAGCCGTCGACCAGCTCCATCGCCCTGAGCACCGCCCGGTACTCGGCCACGTTGTTGGTGGCCTTGCCGATGGCCTCGCAGTGGACGCAGAGATGCGGGCCGTCGTGCTGGGCGAACAGAACTCCCAGCGCGGCCGGACCGGGATTGCCGCGACTGGCGCCGTCGGTCCAGATCTCGATCACCCGGCTGCCCTTGGCCGGCAACGGGCTCTGCTCGATATCGGCCGCCCAGGGCAGATCCATCCAGTCCTCGTCGCCGCTGGGCTTGGCGGCCTTGGGCTCGGGAACGGCGTTGGGCGCGTCCAGATCGCGACGCCACTGGCGCAGTCTGCGGCGCAGGTCGCCCGTGGTCAGGCCGCATTCCCGCGCCAGCGAGCGCAGGTTGTCGCTCTTCTCCATCGCGAGAAGAAGTTCCGCCAGGGACTCGGGCTTGCCGGACGAATTCATCGAATCGCTCCCAAAAAGAAAGGGTGCCGGGGCACCCTCTGGGATAGTCGTCCCCTGGGGCGGGGGCGTGGTTGATGGTGGGCGATACTGGACTCGAACCAGTGACCTCTCGCGTGTGAGGCGAGCGCTCTAGCCAGCTGAGCTAATCGCCCGTCAGCCTGTTCTACCTGGTGGGCCCACTAGGACTTGAACCTAGGACCAACCGGTTATGAGCCGGTCGCTCTAACCACTGAGCTATGGGCCCAAAAATCCGGAGAGGGGGACAATAACCCCTGCCATTGCACAGGTCAAATCCTAAACGATCTCGGTGTATCCCTTGAGTTTCCGCGATCGGCTCGGGTGGCGCAGCTTGCGCAGCGCCTTGGCTTCGATCTGCCGGACCCGCTCGCGGGTGACCTTGAATATCGTGCCTACCTCTTCGAGCGTCCGCGGCGTACCGTCGCCGAGTCCGAAGCGCAGGCGGATGACCTTTTCCTCCCGTCGGGACAGCGTGCTGAGCACCCGGTGGAGCTGATCCTTCAACATCGCGTGAGCAGCGACGTGGGCCGGGGAATGGGCTCCGGTATCGGGCAGGAAATCGCTCAGATTGCTGTCCTCGTCCTCGCCGATCGGACGGTCGAGGGAGACCGGCTCCATGCTGGCCTTGAGCACCCCGTTGACCTTCTCGGCCGGCATCTCGAGCCGCATCGCGATCTCCTCGGCGCTGGGATCACGGCCGAGTTCCTGGACCAGTTGGCGCTGGGCGCGGTTCACCTTGTTGATCGCCTCGATCATGTGGACGGGCACGCGGATGGTGCGGGCCTGATCGGCGATCGCCCTGGTGATGGCCTGGCGGATCCACCAGGTGGCGTAGGTCGAGAACTTGTAGCCCTTGCGGTAGTCGAACTTCTCGACCGCGCGCATCAGGCCGCTGTTGCCCTCCTGGATCAGATCGAGGAATTCGAGGCCGCGGTTGGTATAGCGCTTGGCGATCGAGATCACCAGCCGGACGTTGGCCTCGATCATCTCCTTCTGGGCGCTGGCGACCTCCTGGCGTCCCGTCGTGATCTCGCCGGAGATGCGGGCCAGATGGGGAGACTTCAGGCCGGACTCGCGCTCGACCTCGCCGATCTGCTTGCGCAGTCCCCTGATGATCCCCTGGTTCTGGCCGTCGGACGCGGCCTGCTCCTTGGCGATCCGCTCGTTGAGTCCCGAGACCTTCTGGTGGACCAGGATCAGGCGGTTGGAGAGATGCTCCAGCTGGTTCGGCGAGAGGTTGAGTTCCTGGAAGGTCTCGAGGATCTTCCGTTCCCGCGACTGGACCATCCGCGTCAGCGTCGCGGCGCGAGTGCTGTTGCGGCATTTCTTCTGCTCTTCGCGCTGGGACACGATCTCCTTCTGCCATTTCTCGATATGATCGACCGCGCGGAGGATCCTCTTGCCCTCCTGGCGCGGGGAATGATGGACGTTCCAGGTGCTGCTGTCGTGCTGCACGACATCGTCGACCAGGATGTTTTCCGAGACGAGCTGGTTCGCGATCTGCTTCAGTTCGCGCAAAGTCAGCGGAGAACGCACGGTGGCCCGCAGAACCGACAGCCAGCCCTCCTCCATGCGCACCGCGAGCTCCACTTCGCCCTGCCGGGTCAGCAGCGGGACGCGCCCCATCTCGCGCAGGTACATCCGCACCGGGTCGTCGTACCGCACGGTGCTGCGCTGGGCCTTGCGGACCTGGACAGCCTTCTTGCGGACCGTCTCGCGCTCCGCCGAACGCTTGCGCTCGGCGTCGGCCGTGGTGTCGAAGAATTCGATTTTGATCTCGGAAAGCTTCTCGTAGATCCGGTCGAGGAAGTCGATTTCGAAATCTTCCCCGATCAGTTCGTTGATCTGCTCGTTGAGAATATAACCGCCGTTGTCACTGGCGATCTTGCGGACTTCATCAAGGATGCTGTCGAGCTTGACGTTGGACATCAGCCTGCACCGCTCCTTCGTCCCCGGTATATTCCGCCGGCGGCCACGACCGGGTATCCGGTCCGCCGACGTGACTCCCACCGATGCGCCGGCCGCACGGCCGGGACATCGCGCCCCCTCATTCTGAAGCCGAAGAACCGTCCTTCAGCCCGCGACTCCTGAATCTCAATGCGGCCACGGCTTTTTCCTGCCGGGCCACCGATTCGAGCCGCGCAAACAGACCACGCACCTCCTCGGCATGATCACCGCCGGTCAGTTCGTCATGGCCGGCGAGCAGGTCGGTGACGAAACCGCGATAGGCCTCGTCCCTTTCGTGCCAGCGACTCATCACGAAACTCTCGGGCGATACTTCCTCGCCGCCGGCCCTGGCCTCCTGCCAGGCCGACAGATCCTGACGCAGGGCTTCGGCCTGCGGATCCGCCAGGGCGGTCTCTCGCCACAACTCGAGCATGAGGGCGGCGGCCACCCCCTTCTCATCGCGCAGGACGTGGGCGAGCATCCTGCGTTCGAGACCATTGCGGTCGATGCGGATCGAACCGACCGGCTCCGTCTCGGCTGCCGCCGGGGCTTGTGTATCGTCCCGGGCGATTACGGGGTCGGGCTCCCTGCCGACCCTCTTGAGGGCCGCTTCCCGCATCCGCAGCATCTCCGCGTCGAGCAATTCGCGACGCATGGAGTGGATCTGTCCCAACTCATCGAGCAGCAACTCGCGGCGGATCGGATCCTCCACCGCGGCCAAAGCGTCGAGTGATTTCTTGATCGCCCGTTCCTTGCCCTCGCGACCCCGGCCGCTTTCTACCGCTATGTCATGCAGCAGTTCCAGCCAGCTGGGCGCCTCCTGGAGCAGCGCGCCCAATGCCGCCGCTTCGTTCTCGCCCAGGAAATCGTCCGGATCCATCCCCAGCGGCAATCGGGCCACTCTCGGCTCCATGCCTGCGGCCAGAGCCACCTCTCCCGCCCGCACCGCGGCCTTGATCCCCGCCTTGTCCCCGTCATAGAGGATGAACAGCGTGCGGCAGCCCCGGTGCAGGGACTCCGCCTGTTCGCGGGTGAACGCGGTGCCGCAGGTCGCGACACTGTTGTTGAATCCGGCAGCCGCCAAAGCCATCAGATCCAGATATCCCTCGACCAGGATCGCCGTCTTGCGCCGGGCGATCGGAATGCGCGTCGAAGCGAAGCCGTACAGCAGCTTTCGCTTGTTGAAATAAGCGCTTTCCGGGGAATTGAGGTATTTCGGCTCGCCCTGACCCAGGACCCGGCCGCCGAAACCCGCGATCCTCTGGGCAACGTTCCTGACCGGAAATATAACCCTGTTGCGAAAATAGGCAAAAGGGGCCTCTTGATCCCTTTTTTTCAGAAGTCCAGCCCGCAAAGCAAGTTCGGGACCCACACCCTTTTTCTCGAGGCCGTCCCTGATCCACGCCGTACCGCCGGGAGCGAATCCCACCTCGAAACGGCGCAGCAGTTCGTCGGAAAAACCGCGGTCCCGCATATAGGCCAGGCACTCGCTGCCCGCGGGCGACCAGAGAGCGTCGACGAACAGTTCCGAAGCGGCCTCGGTAGCCCGGAAATGGGCCTGGCGCTCCCCTTCTGACTCGTCGTTGTCGGTCAGGAAACGGGCCAGATCGATATTCAGGGGCCGGGCCAGGATCTCGAGCGCCTCGGGGAATGAAAGTCCCTGCAATTTCATCAGAAACGAGAGAACGTCACCGCCTTCGCCACAACCGAAGCATTTGTAGATCTGGCGGGCGGGATTTACCTGGAAACTGGGGGTCTTCTCGCGGTGGAAGGGGCAAAGACCCTTGAAAGCCGAGCCGGCGGGCTTCAGCGAGACATACTGACGCACCACCTCGACAATGTCGGTTTCGTCCTTGATCCGGCTGACTATGTCCCGTGGCAAAACTGGCGACATCGACGCGAGACTCCTCCGGAGTCGCAACCATAGTGCCTCGTGGCGATCTGGGCGGACCGAATAGAGTACAATTTTTTCTGGAGTTTGTCCACTCGCCGGATCAATCAGCTAATCCGACTACGGTGACGCCGTGCCCGCCCTGGTCCAGGGGAGCTTCGGTGAAGGAGTTCACCCGGGGATCGGATTTCAGTTTCTCCCGCAAATATGCCGCCAAACGACCGGTTCCGATACCGTGAATGATGCGGATCTCGCTCAGCCCGGCCGGGATGGCCCTGTCCAGCAGACGATCGACAGCATCCCAGCCCTCATCCCCCCGGAAACCGCGCAGATCGATTTCCTGCAGGGACGCCGGCGAGTCGCCGCCCCAATTCCAACCCGCCGTCTCGGTCGGCTGCGGCTCATTCTGATCCTGTCCTCCCGCGACCGGGATGACCCCCGAGCGGTCCAGGGTCAGGCGCATGCCGCGGGCGTCGGCCACGATCTTGGCGCCGCGGACTTCGATCACCAGCCCGGTCAGGCCCAGATGGGGAATGCGGACGCGATCACCCGGCGACACTTCCGGCGCCCGGGGCTTGTGCAGGGCGGGCGCATGGGCGGCGAGCTTCTCCTTCAACCGGCGCAGCTTCTCGCGCCCGGCGCGGATGCTCGGGCTGTCGGCTCCCGAACTGCGCAGATCCCGCACCACCGCTTCGATGCTGCGTCTCCCCTCGGCCAGCAGATCATCCGCCTCGCGGCGAACGGCCTCGAGACTGCGCTGCTTCTCCTTGTCGATGCCGGCCAGACGTTCGGCGAGATCCCGTTCGCGCCGGCGCAGGCTGTCGACCAGTTCCCGGCTCTCGACCTCGGCGGCCGCCGCGGCGCGGGCGCGGTTGCCCAGGTCCGCCAGCAGCTGCTCCAACTGGAATCGATCCTCCCCCAGACGGGAACGGGCGCGATCCAGCAACTCGGACGGGAAGGGCAAGCGGGCGGCGATGTCGAAGGCGTGGCTGGCGCCGGGAATCCCCTGGCGCAAGGTGAACAGGGGGCGCAGGCTCTTCTCGTCGAAATCCATCGCCGCGTTCTGCATCGCGGGATGATCGGCGACGGCCGCCTTCAGCAGTCCGTAATGGGTCGAAGCCAGCACCAGGGCTCCGCGTTCGGCAAGACCCTCGAGAACCGAAAAGGCCAGGGCGGTGCCCTCTTCGGGGTCGGTGCCGCTGCCGATCTCGTCGCAGAGCACCAACGAACCGGGGCCGGCCAGATCGAGGAAACGGACCAGATGTCCGAGGTGGGCGGTAAAGCTGCTCAATGACATCTCGATTGACTGTTCGTCGCCGAGATCGACGCAGAGCCGGTTGATCAGGGGAAGCTCGGTATCCTCGCGGGCCGGGATGTCCCAGCCGCATTGGGCGATCAAAACGAGTACGCCGACCCCCTTGAGAGCCACCGACTTGCCACCGGCGTTGGGACCGCTGATCACCAGCGCCCGCTGGTCGGCGTTCATCACGAGATCGAGCGGAACCACCGTGCCCGGATCCTGCGCCTGGGCCAGCAGCAGCGGATGGCGGCCGTGACGCAGGCGCAGCGGCCGTCCCGGCTCCAGCAGGGGACGCGCTCCGCCGATCGAGCGGCTCCAGAGCATCGTCGAGCGCACCTCGTCGCAGAGCAGCAACAGACGCGCGGCGCGATGCAGTTCGGCGGCCGACTCCTCCACCACCCGGTTCAGCTCCAGCACGATGCGCTCGGCCTCGGCCGCCGCGTCCAGACGGCATTCCACCAGATCGTTCTGCATCTGCACCACCGCCGCCGGCTCGACGAATATGGTGCCGCCGGTGCCGGAACGATCATGGACGATGCCTTCGATCCGCCGACTCGAACCCGAGCGCAGGGGCAGGCAGAACCGGTCACCGCGCAGGGTGACCTCCGGACCGTTCGTCCAGCCGCGGGAACGGGCCGTCTCCATTGCCGTGTTGACCGACCGGCGCACAGCCTGTTCCTGGTCCCGGGCCTGACGGCGCAGCCGTGCCAGCAGCGGGGTGGCGTTGTCGCGGACAGTACCGTCGCGATCCAGCGCCCGGTCGACCGCCGAGACGATCCCGGCGAAGGAAGGCGCCGCGGCCGCGGCCCCGTTCCAGGTGGGGCAGGCTTCCTCCCTGGCCAGCAGATGATCGCGGAATCGATCCAGATCGGAGGCTGTCCGGGCGATGTGGACGAGATCCGGACCCTCCAACCGCAGCGGCCGGTCGTGCTCGAGCAGATCCATCAGATCGGAGACTTCGACAAGGGGCGGCCAGCGATCGTGATCGCCGTCGCCGCGCAATTCGTCGGCCAGCCGGCGGTGAAGCGATACCGGTTCGATGTCGGAGTAGGGGCGGCGGGAAACGATCGACTCCACGGCGCGGCGGCAGCGGGCCTGGCCGGCCGCCAGCATGGTCACGCGGCGCCACTCCAACAGGTCCAGGGCGCGGGCGTGGACCGGGTCGTCAGGCAGCACGGCTTCGCGGTCGAAGCGTTCGATCAGTTCCAGAAGGTCATGCAAATTCCCGACCCCGCTGGACGACGGTGTTCGCCGCGCCGAGGCGCTCTTTCGAGAATTCGAGGGCCTGTTCGAGGACTCGCCGCTCGTCGACCCCCATCTTGCGGAAAAGGCTGTAGAGCCTGGGCGCGGCTTCATAGATCATCTGGGTCGGCACGCTCGCGGTGAACCGGTCGCGCACCTTCTCCCCGCCGGGCAGTTGAGTGGCGCCCAGCAACAGCACGCTGCAGAACAGGGTGCCGATCAGCAGGCCGAAAACCGCGCCGCCGCAGCGGTCGATCCAACCCAGGATCGACACGCGGACTATCTTCGCGATCAACTTCGCCGCCCACCGGGTCAGCAACAGCCCGGCCAGGAACACCACGACCCAGGAGACCGCCACCGCCGCGTTCTGGGACATGTCGAAGGCCCTCTGCAGCAGTCCGCCGAGAATCGGGGCCAGGGCCGAGGCGGCGAAGAAGCTGGCCAGTACGCCGGCGAACTCCAGCACCCGGCGGATCAGTCCGATCCGCATTCCCATCACCGTGAAAACGATGAGCACGCCCGCCGTGGCTGCAACCAGCAAATCCATCGGTCCCCCTCGTCTAGCTGGAGAGATGCTTCTTGACCGCGGCGCTGACCCGCGAGCCGTCGGCGCGTCCGGCCACGCCGGGCATCACGGCCTTCATCACCTTGCCCATGTCGCGCGGACTTTCGGCGCCGGTCTCGGCGATCGCCGCGGCGACCAGCCGTTCCAATTCGGCGTCATCCAGTTCGGCGGGCAGATAGCCGCCGACGATCTCGAGTTCGGCCTCGGCGGCGGCGACGAGTTCCTCGCGGCCGCTGTCGCGCGCTCCGGCCAGGGAATCCTTCACCTTCTTGGCGTAGGATTGGATGACCTTCACCACCCGGTCCTCTGCCAACTCCACCCGCTCGTCGATCTCGACCTGCTTGATCGCGGCCTGCATCATCCTGAGCACCTGCAGCCGGTTCTTGTCCTTGGCCTTCATGGCGGTCACGGTGTCCGCCTTCAGCCTGCCGGCAATCTCTCCGCTGGCCATTGTCTTCTCTTTCGTTGACGTAACCGGCGCCTTCGCGGCGTCGAGCGGCCGCCACCGCGGCGACCGGATTCCACTATGCAGCCGACCGGTCCGATCGTCCAGCATCTAACCGGCAGCACGGATCAGATCGCGGGCGGTCTGCAGGATCACCATCCCGGCCGCGGCCGCGGTCTCGGTACGCAGACGATGCGGTCCCAACCGCACCGGAATCGCCGCGCGGGCCAGGACTTCCAGCTCGGAATCGCTCCAGCCGCCCTCCGGCCCCACCAGCCAGCCGATATCGTTCGGCGGCGAATCGCCGTCGCGAGCCGCGTCCAGGATCTGCTGCGGACCGATCAACGAACCGGCGGTATCGGCCCGGGCCTGGTGATCCGGCACCGAGACCCCGTAGTAGAGAACGGCCGCGGGCAGGGCGGAAAGGAATTCGGCGAGAGTGGACGGGGGATGCAGCCCGGGCAGCCGGGAGCGGCCGGACTGCTTGAGCGCCGAGCGCAGCGTCGAGCTCCAGCGCGTGGATTTTCCCGGCCGGGGATCGACCACGGCGTGCTCCGTACGCAGGGGCCACACATCATGCGCGCCGATCTCCACGGCCTTTTCCAGGGCCCACTCGAAGCGACGGCCCTTGATCACACCGCAGGCCAGATGCAGCCGGGGCGGACCGGCGGCCTCGGGGTCTTCACGCACGGCCGCGATCTCGACCAGGGCGGAGCGCCGATCCGCGCTTTCGATCCTGCCGTCGTAATAACGACCGTGGCCGTCGGTCAGCAGGACCGGATCACCGGGGCGCGACCGCATCACCTTCAACAGGTGGCGGCTTTCTTCGGCGCAGAGACGCACCTTCGCACCCGCGGCGAGCGGGGAATCCACGGCGATGTCATCCAGAAGATACAGGTTCACCGGCCGCCTCCCGGTGGGCGGGAAATCAGTTGAAGAGGCCCCGGCCCGGTTTCGGAACCCGCGAGGCGATATCGTCGCGCAGATCCTCGAGCCGCTGCTTCTGGGAATCGTCCAGATCCTGCACGGTCCAGGACAGCACGCGCACCAGCTGGTCCCCCTTGCCGCTGCGGTTCAGACGCGGCATGCCCTTGCCCCGCAGCCGGAAGATCTTGTGGGTATGGGTGCCGGCCGGGATGTTCAGGATGACACGCCCCTCGAGGGTCGGAGTCTCGATCTTGGCGCCGAGCATGAGGTCGACCGGAGACACGGGGACATCGATCAGGATGTCATCGCCGTGGCGCTCGAAGACCGGATCCTCGGCTACGTCCATCACTACCCGCACGTCGCCGGAGGGGCCGCCCTGGGAACCGCTGTCGCCGCGGCCGGGCAATTCCATGTAATTGCCGGTGGCGACGCCGGCGGGGATGCGCACCTCGATGGTCTCTTCGCCGCGGACGGTGCCGGTGCCGCTGCAGGAACCGCAGGGATGTTCGACCATCCGCCCCCGCCCCTGGCAATTGGGGCAGATCCCCTCCTGCACCATCTGGCCGAATATGGATTGGCGAACCTGGCGCACGCGTCCCCGGCCCCCGCACTGGGAACAGGATACGGGCTGGCTGCCGGCCGCGGCGCCGGTGCCTTCGCATTCCCGGCAGGAGACCTGCTTGCGCAGCTTGATCTTCTTGGTCACTCCGTCGGCCGCTTCGCGCAGGGTGAGCTTCACCTTCACCTGCAGGTCGCGGCCGCGGTTCGAAGCGCCGCCGCCGGACCGGCCGCCGCCGAAGATGTCCTCGAAACCGCCGAAGCCGCCGAAGTTGCGCAGGAAAGATTCCAGCGCGTCGTCGAGACCGAATCCGGCGCCGTACCCGGCCTGGCCGCCGAAGCCGGCCGACTGGTCGAAGGCCGCGTGGCCGAACTGGTTGTACTGCTGCTTCTTCTGGGGATCCTTGAGGATCTCGTAGGCTTCGGTCGCCTCGCGGAACTTCTCGCCGGCGCTTTTATCGTCCGGATTGCGGTCCGGATGATACTTCACCGCGAGCTTCCTGTACGCCTTCTTGATCTCGTTCTCGGTGGCGTCCTTGCCTACTCCGAGAATTTCATAATAATCACGCTTGCCGGCCATTTCGCCTCATCTCAGCGGTTGGATGTCTCAGCGGGCCACCACGACCCGGCTCGGACGCAGGACGAGGTCGCCCATGCGATAACCGGCCTGGGCCACGTCGGTGATCTCTCCGGATTCGTAATCTTCACTTTCGATCTGCATGACGGCTTCGTGGAGATTGGGATCGAAGACCGTTCCCGGCCCGGCAGCGATGCGGACGAGGCCGCGGGCGGACAGGATCTCGTTCAGCCGGCCGTGGACCAGATCCATGCCCTCGCGAAATGACGCCAGGGATTCCCCGTCGCCGCCGTCCTCGGGCAGCGCGGCCTCGGCCCGCTCGAAGTTGTCCAGAACCTCGAGCAGATCGCGCAGGCAATCGGCCACTGCGAAGCGGCGGCTGTCGGCGACTTCCTTGCGGCTGCGTTTGCGGAAGTTGTCCAACTCGGCGACGATGCGCAGCCAGCGATCCTTGTAATCGTCACGTTCAATCTGCATTTCCGCCAACGGGTCGGGCTCCACTGCCTCGGCCGCGGGAGCCTCATCTTCCACTTCCTCGTCGACCTCCGCGGGCTCGGACTCTTCGGCCCCGGTCTCATCCAGTTCGGGGGGCTCCTGCTCGCGATTCTTCTTCTTCTTGGACATTCGGATCAGTCCTTTGGATCAGGATCGGATCATGACCGGCAGGCCGCCGTCGGCGCGGACCGGCCCGACCTTCACTCCAGTGAATTCAAGCTGCGGACCAGGGCGTCGAGTCCGGCGATGGTGCGGTCATAGGGCATGCGCCGCAGGCCGAGGACCGCCATCACTCCGCCCCGGCCGGAGACGGCGAAGGGCGCCGACACCAGGCTGAAGTGGCGCAGGGCGGCCACCGGATTCTCGGAACCGATCCAGACCGTGATTCCCCGGTCGTCGGGAGGATTGAGCCGGCGCAGCACGTCACGAATCGAACTCGGCGATTCCAGGAAGCGGATCAGGGTCTTGAGGCGGTCGGCTTCGGAGAACTCGGGTTCGTCCAGCACGTTCGCCACACCGGTAAGTTCGATCTCGGCCTGCTCGACATCGGCGAAGAGGTCGCCGCCGAGCGAAGCCACGTCGCTGGCGCAACGCGCCGCGGGCGAGGCTTCGGGATCGAAAGAGGACAGCACGCCGCCGCGGATCTCGGCGACCGTGCGTCCGGAAATACGTTCGGAAATGAACCGGGCGGCGTCCTCGAGCAACAGGGGCTCGTAATACCGGTCGAGGTTCACGATCCGGGTGCGGACCAGGGCGTTTTCCAGCACCAGCACCATCAGCACGCGGTTGGCTTCCCGCGGATGGAGTTCGATGCGCAGGGCCTTCACTCCGTCCCAGGAAGGACCGAGAATGATGCCGATGCTCGTGGTCAGCCGGCATAACAGGGAGGCCAACGATTTCACCATCGCATGGGTGCCGGCGGCGCGCTGCAGTTCCGCAGCCGACTCCACCAGCAGCACGCGCGGCGCG
>CAZYDJ010000021.1:16216-23119 GCA_964646035.1 uncultured Fibrobacteraceae bacterium
CGCTGCAGTTCCTTGTCGACTATCTGGAGCATCGCGGAAGAGCGGTGGTCGCCGGCCTCGGGCCAGCGGGCCAGGAACCGGTTGACGAAAGCCCGGAATCCCCGGTCGGTGGGCACACGGCCGGACGAGGTATGCGGTTTCTCCAGCATCCCGTCGTTCTCCAGCCCGGACATCACCGAGCGCACGGTCGCCGACGAGACGTCGCCGCCGAGCCACCGGGCCACCAGACCCGAGCTGACCGGCTGGCCCGTCTCGCTGTAAAGCCTGACGACCGCGTCCAGTATTTGCTGACGGCGTTTCTCTTTACCCACCGGGATGCCTTTCCGTCTCGATCCGCATATTTCAAGCGGCTACAAGGTAGTACGGACGTTTTCGGGGTGTCAACCCGGCGTCGGCGACGGCCGGAGCCGGTTCAGAGCCGGCCGGCCAGCCAGGCCTCCACATCATCCAGACGCAACATGCCGCGCGGAGTCAGCCGCAGCCTCCGGTCGCGGACCTGCCAAAGACCCTCCCGCTCCCCCTGCTCCGAATCCAATTCGTCCGGCAGGATGTCCAGCGACACGCCCCCGGCGGTGCGCAGGGGCAGGATCACCTCTTCCAGCCGGCGTGAACTCGGATCGAGAATCTCGACGGTTTCCTCGGGCGGACGGCCGGACTCGACCAGATCGCACCAGACCGCGGGATCGGCGTGATTCGAATATCGCCGCCGGCCCCAGAATCCGTGCGCGCCCGGCCCCAGACCCAGATAAGGCGTCCGCAGCCAATAGGCCGAATTATGCCGCGACTCCTGCCCCGGCAGGGCGAAGTTCGACACCTCGTACTGACTGTAGCCGAGTTCGGCCAGCGCCGCGACTGCGGCCAGATAATTCCGCTCCACGTCCGCATCGACCGGCGCCGCCACCTCCCCGGCGGCGATCCGGGCCGTCAGCGGTGTCCCGCTATGCAGTTCGAGGATGTAGAAGGAGATGTGCCCCACGCCGAGTTCGCGAGCCTCCCTGAACTCCGCGGCAAGGTTCGCGGCTTCACATCCCGGAGCCAGAATCCAATCGGCCGATACACGGCCGAATTCCGCAGTGGCCAAGCGCAGGGCCCGTCGCGCGGTCGCCGGATCGCAGCGGCGTCCGAGCGTGCGCAGAACCGTCTCGTCCAGGCTCTGCACCCCCAGACTGATGCGGTTCACTCCGGCGGCTTTCCAGGCCGCGGCGACGGATCCGGAGAAGCTCTCGGGATTGGCCTCGGCGGTGATCTCGATGTCATCGGTTTGGGGCAGCCGCCCCAGGGTGCCGTCGATCATCGCGGCGAAGAGATCCGCTTCCAGGGTCGACGGGGGGCCACCGCCGATATAGGCAGTCGCGGCCGCCGTTGCGCCGTCGATCGCAGCGCAACCGTCACGCCGGATCTCGAACTCGCGCACTATCGCTTCGGCCACCCGGCGGCGCAACGCGGGGTCGTGCCGGTCGGTGCGGGCGAAGTGGCAGTAGCTGCAGATGGAATCGCAGAACGGGACGTGGATGTAGAGACCGCCCCGGCGGATGGACCGGGCCGCCCGATCCGGTCGGCTCCGGTCCGATCTGCCTGCGCCGGATATCACCTGAGGATGTCTCCTATGCGGTCCCACCGGGGACCGCCTTCGCCCCGGTCCCATGACCAGTAGATGAACATCGCCTTGCCCTTGAGATGCTTCAGGTCCAGTGGTCCCCAATAACGGCTGTCCTCGCTGTTATAGCGGTTGTCGCCCATCATGAAGATATGCCCCTGCGGCACCTCGTAGGGGCCGAAGGACCAGTTGCGGGCCCGGCGCGAGTTGGACATCTGATGCCGCGAATGGGGAAGCCGGCAGGAAGCGTCGTGGACGTGGCCGGCGTAGCAGGCGTGATCGCCGTCGAGATCGGCGAAATTCTCCTCGTACATCTCGTCGTTGACGTAGAGCAGTCCCTCGCGCACCTCGACCGTGTCCCCGGCCACAGCCACGCAGCGCTTGATGAAGTCCTTGTCCAGGTTGTTCGGATACTCGAAGACGATGATGTCGCCCTGGCGCGGCTGGCGGATCGCCGGCAGGCGCACGTTCTCCCAGGGCATGTCGATGTAGGGCCCGGTGAAGATCAGGGGCCGGATGCGATCGGGAATCTCGGCGCCGTAGAGGAACTTGTTGACGAAGAGGAAGTCGCCGACCAGAAGCGTGTCCTTCATCGATCCGGTCGGAATCCGGAAGGCCTGCAGGACGAACTGCCGCAGGATCAGGGCCGCCAGGACGGCGAAACCGATCGACCGCAGATATTCCATCCAGACGCTGCGGCGCTCCTTGCTCCGCGCGGCCTTGGTGCGGCGGACCTGTCCCCCGTGAGTCCCGGTGCTCGACATCTTCGTCATCGCTCCTCGCTTTCGAAACTCTGGGTCGATCATCCCACGGATGCCGGCCGTTCTACGTCCTCGGGCAATGGATGGTTCCTGACGGCGGCCTAGCGATCCACCTTCAGGACGGCCAGGAAAGCCTCCTGGGGTATCTCCACCGATCCGACCTGCTTCATCCGCTTCTTGCCCTCTTTCTGCTTCTCGAGCAGCTTGCGCTTGCGCGAGATGTCGCCGCCGTAACACTTGGCCGTCACGTTCTTGCGGTAGGGCTTGACCGTGGTGCGGGCCAGCACCCGGGTGCCGAGCGCGGCCTGGATCGCCACCGGGAACATCTGCCGCGGGATCAGCTCCTTCAGCTTCTGGCAGAGCTTCAGTCCCCAACTGTAGGCGTTGTCCCGGTGCACGATGCAGGTCAGGGCATCGACCGGTTCGCCGTTGATCAGCAGGTCGAGCCGGACCAGGTTGTCGGGCCGGTGTTCGACGTAATCGTAATCCAGAGAGGCGTAACCGCGGCTGACCGACTTCAGCTTGTCGTAATAATCGACCACGAGTTCGCTCAGGGGAATGTCGAATTCGAGATTCACCCGCTCGGTGTCGAGATACTCCATCTTCCGCTGCACTCCCCGGCGATCGAGCGAGACCTGGATCACCGCGCCGACGAATTCCTTCGGGGCGATCACGGCCGCGCGCACGATGGGCTCACGGATCTCCTTGATCTCGCGCTCGACCGGCAACTGGGCCGGATTCTCCACCCTGTAGACGCTGTCGTCCTTCATCACGACCTCGTACTCCACGTTGGGCAGGGTGCAGATCAGGTCCAGGTCGTACTCGCGCTCCAGTCTCTCCTGGATGATCTCCATGTGCAGCAGCCCCAGGAATCCGCAGCGGAAACCGAAGCCCAGCGCGGCCGAGGTCTCCTTCTCCCAGGTCAGGGAGGCGTCGTTGAGCTGCAGCTTCTGCAGGGCTTCGAACAGCGAATCGTAATCGTCGTTGTTGGTCGGATAGAGACCGCTGAAGACCATGGGCTTGGCGACCGCGTAGCCGGCGCAGGCCTCGGCGCAGGGCCGCTCCTTCAAGGTGATCGTGTCGCCGACCCGCACGTTGCGCACGTCCTTGGCGCCGGTGGCGATATAGCCGACCTCGCCCGCCGAGAGGCTCTGCTGCGGAATCCGGTCGAGCCGGAACCAGCCCAGCTCCTGCACCTCGAAGGCGCCTCCGTTCTGGCAGAGGGTCACCCACTGGCGATGCTTGATCGAGCCCTCGAACATCCGCACGAAGGCGACGGCGCCGACGTAGGGGTCGAAGACCGAATCGAAGATCAGGCCCTTGGCCGGGGCGTCGACTTTGTCCGCCGGCGGCGGCACGCGGGCGCAGATCGCATCGAGCAGATCGTCGATGCCCTCGCCGGTCTTGGCGCTCACCTGCAGGATGTCGTCGTGATCGCATCCGATCAGATCGACGAACTGGTCGGCCACAAAGTCGGGACGGGCGGCCAGCAGGTCGATCTTGTTGATGACCGGCAGGATCTCCAGGTCGTGTTCGAGGGCCAGATAGAGGTTGTTGATGGTCTGGGCCTGCACTCCCTGCACCGCGTCCACGACCAGGATCGCGCCCTCGCAGGCGGCCAGGCTGCGCGATACCTCGTAGTTGAAGTCGACGTGCCCCGGAGTGTCGATCAGGTTCAGCACGTAGACGACGCCGTCCCGCGACTTGTAGTCCATGCGGATGGGATGGCTCTTGATGGTGATGCCCCGCTCCTGCTCCAGATCCATCGAGTCCAGCACCTGGGCCTTCATGGCCTTGCCGGTAATCGTGCCGGTATGCTCGAGCAGACGGTCGGCGAGCGTAGACTTGCCGTGGTCGATATGAGCTATGATGCAGAAGTTGCGGTAGTTTTCCATCTTCTCGATCTATTGGTAATGAGGATCCGTGTCGCGGGCGCTAGAATTCCGCCCGCCACTGGAGCAGGACCACTCCCGGTATCGCTTCCGAATCGGCTTTCTCCACCGGCAGGGGTTCCGCGCCGGGGTCCCATAACGGCGGCACCGGCACCGGATCCTGGTCGAAGTGATGCAGGTGGGCGCCCACATAGGCGTCCAAGGCGATGATAAGCATGGCTCCCATCGACCACCAGGCGTAATCCCGCATCAGTTCCCATTCCTCGTCGACCTGGGCGTCGAAAAGCAGCCGCCGCTCCGAGCCCTCGGGCAATGTCTGCGACCACTTGCGCAGCCGCACCGCCTCGCGGTCGTGCCGCAACAGATTGCCGATGTAGAAGGCCTGGGCCCCCCAGGCCAACACCGAGCGCCAACCGTTGTCGGCGTAGAGCTGCCCCCATCCCGGCAAAACCGGGGTCACGACCACAGCCAGCGTGGGACTGATCCGGTCGTTCATCACCGAGGCGATGATCGGAGCCGTCGCGGCGGCCAAAGAATCGGCCGGCGCTGCCGTCTCGGTCGTCTCGGTCGCCTCGACTGCCTCGACCGGATCGGATTGCGGAACCGGCGTCTGAGCCGTCGCGACGGCTGCGCCGAGCAGGATGTAGATGATCGTCAGCCACGGAAACCGCATCGCTCTCCTCGAACCTCATCCACCAAAGCCGGGGCCGATCGGCGGCGCAAGCACCTGCAACGCGCCTGGATCGACCCGGAACTCGTGGCGACCGGCAGGCAGGCGCGTAGCCTCACCGTCGAGATGTACCGCGGCGGGCTCGATTAATTCCACTTCGGCGCGGGCGGAGCGCGGATAAAGCACTCGCGGATCTTCCAGATGGCCGCCGGATATCCCACGCGGCAACAGGCGCAGAATATCCCACCGGCCCATTGCCCGGGCAAGGCAGAAGTCCAGACGGCCGTCCGCGAAATCGGCCGCGGGGGTCAGACGGAAGCCGCCGCCGCAGCGGGGGCCGTTGCCGACCTCGGCCAGTGTCCATAGCCCGTCCAGCGTTTCCCCGCCGGGAAAAATCCAGCGGGCGCGGGTCGGTTTGAAGCTGATCAGGGAGCCGGCGGCGGCCAACGGATAGCGCAGCCGGCCCCAGCTACGGGATACCCGATCCGCTCCCAGCGACACCTCGCCGCTGAAGAAGAATCCGGCCGAGTTGACGAAGGGCCGGTCGCCGAACCAGGCCACGTCGACCGGACGCGGAATCCGCCTCGCGGCTGCCGCGACACCCTGCCGCAGCGTTGCGATCCCCAGCCCGCAGGCGAAGTCGTTGCCGCTGCCGGAGGGCAGGACCGCCAGGGCGCAACCCGTTCCGGCCAGGGCGCAGGCGACCTCGCTGACGGTACCGTCACCGCCCACCGCGGCGACTACCGGATGCTTCTCGGCGGCGGCGGCGGCCAGATCCGCGGCCTCGCCGCGGCCGCGGGTGATCAGGAGTTCGACATTGAAACCGGCGTCGGAAAGCAGACCGGCGACCTGATCGGAACTGAACCGGCCGCGAGAGGAACCCGCGACCGGATTGTAGATCACGGCCACCGAATCCAAGTCATCCTCCCGGAACTGCGGCGAAAATCGAGGACGCGACCGAAGCCGCGTCCTGTTGCTACCGCAGAAGAGGTGGCGGGAATGTGTGGGAATCGAACCCACCCCGGACGGTAAACGCGCCCGACTGAAGGATTTGAAGTCCCCGGGGCCCACCAGGACCCATCCACTCCCCTCCTACAGGCCCATGATAGGCCACGGCAGAAACTAAATCCAGCGGCGGGCCGGAATCGGCCATCAACCGACGCGGGCGATGATCTCGATCTCGACCAGGCCGTCCTTCGGCAACTTGGCTACCTGCACGGCCGAGCGGGCCGGCGGATCCTGGGCGAAGAACTCGGCGTAGATCTCGTTCATGGCCGCGAAATCGTTCATGTCCTTGAGAAAGACGGTGGTCTTGACTACGTCGGCGAAACCTGATCCGGCATCGGCCAGGATGGCGGCGGCGTTCTCCAAGGCGCGGCGGGTCTGTTCCTGCACTCCGCCGGGAACGAATTCGCCGGTGGCGGGGTCGAGACCGAGTTGGCCGGCGGTGAACAACCAACCGTCGACAGCGACCGCCTGGCTATAGGGTCCGATGGCGGCCGGGGCCTGATCCGTGCTGATTGGCCGACGTGTCATTTCCGCAGCTCCTTCCGATACGATTAGCGGATCCGTCCCCGGCGAATCCGGGGCGCACCCGTTTCTACTCGACTGTAACCGATTTGGCCAGGTTCCGCGGCTGATCGACGTTGGCGCCGCGCAGGACCGCGATATGGTAGGCCAGCAACTGCAGCGGGATCACCGACAGCAGCGGCGTGAGCATGTCGATTGTCTCGGGGATGGTGATCACGTGGTCGCTCATGGCCTTGATCTCCTTGTCGCCCTCGGTGACCACGCTGATCACCCGGCCCTGCCTCGCCTTCACTTCCTGCACGTTGCCCTTGATCTTCTGGTAGCTGCCGTCCTTGGTGCAGACAACGACCACCGGCATCTGGGGGTCGATCAGGGCGATCGGCCCGTGCTTCATCTCCGCCGCGGGATAGCCCTCGGCGTGGATGTAGCTGATCTCCTTCAGCTTCAGCGCGC
>CAZYDJ010000022.1:0-1595 GCA_964646035.1 uncultured Fibrobacteraceae bacterium
AAGGGAACTGGCCTAGCCCCGCTTTGCCGGAATTGACCAAAAAGGCCCTTCGCCTGAGCGGCGGGCCTTTCAAACAGAAGGCCCCCCGCGCGAGCAGGGGGCCTTTTCCTTACCGGGGCGCGCCGTCTAGACGGATGCGCGCACGAAGGTGTTGGCGTAACGGAACCAGTTGATCTTCATCTTGCCGATGACATGACCAAGCTCGCCGTAGGTCTTCACCCGATCGGTATATTTATCGTAGAACTCGCTCAGGCTGAAGGAACCGACCAAGGGCAGATTCCTGACCTTGAGGAGCTTCAACATGAACTCGGCGCCGGGCTCGATGTCGACGATCTCGAAGGTCGACTCGGGGAACACGGCGTACCAGGCGTAATCGCCCTCGCCGGGAGCCGCAGCAGCCTCGGCCTCGAGGTCGTGCCTCGGGACGTAGACGAAGTTGGCGATGCCGGACTGCACCTTGAGCAGGGGATCACCCTCGTTCTCGGGCAGGTAGGCCTCGACGTCGGACTTCTTGTTCCACTTCATATCGGGAAGCGGAGCGCCCGGGGTCTCGATCTGGGACTTGTTCGCGGTGAAGATGATCGGCAGGGTGTAGCTTTCGAGCGAGTCCACCGGAGTGATGACCTCACCCTGCTTGGTCCGCTTCAGGAACAGGTGAGTCGTCGGCGAGAAACGCTTCTCGACGCCCAGCAACGACCCCGCATAGTTGCGGTAGTTGTTCTCCAGGTCGGGACCGACCATGAACTCGAGCCGGTTGCCGTTGCGCACGATCACGACATCGCCGTCGGCGTAGTCGATCTCGGGTGCATCGATCTCGAAGAGGAAGTTGTTGCTCAGGGTGTCGCCGTCCATCACGCGATTCAGAGTCGTGTAGACGTAGGGGTCGACATCCTTCTTACCGCCGCAACCGGCGAGACCAGCAAGGGTCAGGGCCGCGATGGCGAGCAGCATCAGGATCGAAACCCGACGCATAGAGGACGAACGAGAGAACATGGAAAACCTCCCTTGGGGGTTTACTCTTGCCGGTGGGAAGCAAGCAAAACTACCGTCGAACCAAAATGTCGCGGCAGGGAATGAACCTACCTACACACGCCACCACAGTCAACCCTGGTTCATAAAGGGTTGCTGGGACTAGAAGTTGGCGATTCCCGGTCGAAAAAGCAAATCATTAGTTCAATTACCGGCCCGCCGGAGCCTGCCTGCCGGCGGCAGATCGGACAAGACGTCAATCAGGCGATCCTGGGTCCAACCCTCCTCTTCCCAGAGGGATCGGAAGATCAGCCAATGCTGCGGCAGCATCAACCCTCCGGCGGAAAACGCGCGATAGAATCGCCGTCTGCGTTCCGCGACCGTCAGCCCGGGCAGGGAACGCCGGCGCAGGCGACTGTCGACGGTCACGGCCCAGGCCTCTTCGAAAGCCTGCGAAAGGCCGGACGGAATAGCGGCCGGGTCCAGGGTGCCGTCGCAGAAATCCCGGATCAGCTGCAGCTGATGGTAGACGAACCGCTCGGCCTTGGCCGCGAAGAAATCGGTCTGGGATTCGGGCGGCGCCGGCGCCGAGTCCGAACCCCAGCAGCAGCGCCAGCGCGGTGCGC
>CAZYDJ010000022.1:1605-9492 GCA_964646035.1 uncultured Fibrobacteraceae bacterium
CCGAGTCTGCGGCGAAGGGGTCGTGCAGTTCCCAGGGGAAGTCGCTCGGCAGGAACGCCAGCGCCGCGCCGCGGTCCTTGCAGAAATGATCCGGATGGCACCAGACGCAGATTTTCCGTTCACCGGCGGCAGCGTCGGTCGCTGGGGCGATCCAGGCCCTTTCGTCGGCCTCGATGTCGTCGAGCAGGAATTCGATCTGTTCGACCAGACCCGAAAGACCGAGCCGCTCGACCGCCTGGCCGATTATTCCGGCCAGGCGATCGGCGAATTCACAGCTTTCGGGACTCACGAGGATCTTCAACGTCACTCCCGGGACTGCTCTCAGACCGACAACAACGTACTGCCGGCGATGGGCCGCAGACGTGCGGTGAAATGGCGCAGGAAAGGAGCCTGATGCTCTATCTCCAGGCCGACCAGGCTGTCCTTGTTCCGCATCAATTCCCCGCAGGCCTCGGCGACATACTCGAGATGAGTATCGGTGTAGACCCGCCGCGGCACAGCCAGACGGACCAACTCCATGGCCGGATAGACCATCTCGCCGCTATCGGGATCCTTGTGCTCGAACATCAGACTGCCGATCTCGACCGCCCTGACTCCCGCCTCGATGTAGAGGGCGCAGGCCAGCACCTGGGCCGGGAACTGCGACTGCGGGATATGGGGCAGCATTCCACGCGCATCGACGTAGACGGCGTGGCCGCCGGTGGGGCGCAGGATGGGAACCCCGAGTTCGGTGATGCGGCGTCCCATACGCTCGACCTGTCCGATGCGATACGTAAGGTAGTCGTCGTCCAGGACCTCGCGCAGGCCCTGGGCGATGGCGCCCAGATCACGACCGGCAAGGCCGCCGTAGGTGCGGAAACCCTCCATCAGGATCAGCCGCGTCGTCAACTGCTCGGCCCAGGCGTCGTCATCGACGCAGATGAACCCGCCGATGTTGACCAGCGCGTCCTTCTTGGCGCTCATCGTGCAGCCGTTGCCGCAGGCGAAGACCTCGGCCACGATATCGGGGATGCTCTTTTCGGCGCAGCCGGCTTCGCGACGCTTGATGAACCAGGCGTTCTCGGCGAAACGGCAGGCGTCGAAGATCAGGGGCACGCCCTTGCCGCGGCAGAACTCGCCGACCTGCCGGATGTTCTCGAGCGAGACGGGCTGGCCGCCGCCGCTGTTGTTGGTGATGGTCAGCATCACGAACGGAATCCGCTCGACACCGTACTTCGCAAACGCGGCGCCGAGTTTCTCGAGCGACATGTTCCCCTTGAAGGGCAGTTCGATCGCGGGATCGAGGCCTTCGTCGCAAACGCAATCCACGGCGATGGCGCCTTGCGCCTCGACGTTCGCGCGGGTGGTGTCGAAGTGGGTGTTGTTCGGGACCACGCTGTCGGGGCCGAGTAACGTCGAGAACATCACGTTCTCCGCGGCGCGGCCCTGGTGGGTCGGCAGCACGTGCTTGAAACCGAAGATGTCGCGCACGGTCTGCTCGAAGTCGATGAAATCACGGCAACAGGCGTAGGCCTCGTCGCCGCGCATCATCCGGCCCCACTGGGAATCGCTCATGGCGGATGTGCCGCTGTCGGTCAGCAGATCGACGTAGACACGATCGGAGGGGATATTGAAGAGATTGTAACCGGCTTCACGCAGCAACGCCTCCCGCTCGGCGCGGTCGGTGCGGCGGATCGGTTCGACTACCTTGATGCGATAGGGAACGAAAGGAAGTTCCTTCATAATGGTTGGGGAGTCTCCTTCCCGATGTCGATGTGGTGGGGCCGTTGATCGGGCGAAGGCCCGACGACCCCATAAGAAGTTAGTCACCGAGCAGGCAGCCGACAAGATATTGAAAAGCGCCAAAGCCGGTTCAGGCCTCGTCGGAGTCGCCGGGCAGCGGAGATCGCTCCTGATACAAAACCAGAGCCCTGTCCCCGGCCTGGGCCAGCACCCGATAGTGTCGCCGGGCGGGCTCGGCTCCGAGACAGAGATAAAGCAGGACCGGAGCCCGCGGTCCGCAACAGTCCGCGGTGGTCGCCAGGGTCAGCAAAGAGGCTTCCGGGCTCAGTGCTTCGCCGCCGGCCAAAGGCTCGACCCGCCGCCGCCACGCCTCCCACAGGGGCCGCGACACGAAAAGCTCGGCGGTCTCGGCACCCGCTTCGGCGACCAGGGCCTCGACCCGCAGGCGCGCCGAGGGCTCGGCGAGGAATGTCTCCCCCCATACCGAACAGGAACAGTACTCTAGCAGGGTGTCCAATCGCGTTTCGGCGGTCGCCGGACCCTCGCGACGCCAGATCTCGTATTCCCGCCGCAGCTCCTGCGGCAACAACGGAGCCAGCAGCGATCCCGCCGATCCTTCCGCCCCGCGGGCGGCATCCCCGACCGCGGCGACGAACTCGAGATTCCCCGGCAGCAGGAGCGAATCCCTCTCGACCGCGAATACAGCAAGCCAACCCCTGGCCGCGGCGGCGCGGCCGACGTAGGCGATGTCGTCGGCGACCGGAGCGATCAGCGACACCTCGACCGCCGGCGCTCCGGGCCGAGACTCCCGGTCCAGGAAAGACAGGCACTCGTTCAGATTCGTAGCCCAATGCGCCGTGCAATCACCCTTCTCGCGCCGCGTCGCCTTGCCGCCGATCGCCACCGCCGCCGTCGAGGCCAGAGCCTTGCGCTCCTCCCAGATCCGGCGCGATTGGAATCGCTGATTCTTCAGTTCGATGACCGCGGCGGGCGCCGGCGTGGCCAGGAACAGATGCTCCCACGCCTCTTCTGCGAGCACGGGTTCGACGGTTGCGATCAGATGCCCCTCGCGATATCGCTGCGAGATGCGGTAACGCATCTCGGCCGGGATGTCCTGCGCCTCGAGGATGACGCAAACCTCGGACACACGATCCAGCGGCAGGTACCCGCCTTCCGGGGGGCCGTCGATGCGGGCTCCCCCAGTCAGGACATGCACCGCCGGCGGAGTCAGATCAGGGGCCGCAGAACGCCAGGCCAGGTGGAAACGGGCGGCCTCGCCGATGCTGGGGCTGTAGACGTTTACCGCGCCTTCGGGCAAACCATCCGCCACCGCCCGGGTCAGGGCCGAGACCAGCAGATCCATGCGGCCGCAGCCGGCGGCGCCGCGCAGGGCCCGGACTCCCGGCTCGGCCGAGGTCAAAAATCCGATCAACGACCTGGCCTCGGCGCCGATGATCCGGGCGGGTAGACCGTAGGCATCGCGGCGCTCCTGCCGCTCGGGAGCCTCTTCCAGGAAACCGGTAGTCCAGGCGCCTTCCAGGCGGCGGCTCCATTCGGAACGGGAAACGGCGAGATCACCCAGCACTATATCGGGACGACAGGCGCCGCCGCGCTCCGCCAACGCCCCCCAGGGGGGCTCGGCCGGCATCGGGATCTCGTTGATGGCGCGGGGGCCGACCAGACGCCAAGCGCCGAGCATGATGCCGGTGGCGACCAGATCGCGATCCGCCGGAACCTGTAGATCCTCC
Organism: uncultured Fibrobacteraceae bacterium; assembly: GCA_964646035.1. GTDB lineage: Bacteria > Krumholzibacteriota > Krumholzibacteriia > LZORAL124-64-63 > LZORAL124-64-63 > CAYLMM01. Next base: position 5,076 of record CAZYDJ010000022.1, read on the forward strand.
GAACCGGCTATCGGCTCGCTGTACAATTCACGGGCTCCGGCAGCGAATCGATCGAGGCGGTCCAAGACGGCGGCGGCCACTTCGGCAACGGCTCCGAGATGTCCCACCCGGCGCCTGGCCGAGAAGAGAACCCCGTCCTCCGGGGCGTAGAGCAGTTCGGGCCGGGCGCGGGGACCGGCCGCGGCGGAGTCGAAGCCGAGGCGCACGGAAGAGGCGAGCAGGAAACGATCGCAGAGCGCGAGATCCGCCGCCGGGAATTCACAATACGAAAAGGCGAGGTCGATCCGGCGCACCGCGCCCGGAAGCGAACCGGCCAGAAGTTCGGGCAGGAAACGTTCCAGGGTCCGCCGCAATCCGGCGATCCGATAATCCAACTCGGTAAAGCTCAACCGCGGCGTCAGGCGGCGTTCGCCGGTTCTTTCTGCGGCGTCGGCGGCGCTGCGCCCCGCGGCGGCCGCGAGCCAGGAAGCCACGCCCAAGGCGCGACGGACCTGGCGCGGCGGCAATCCGGTCAGCATCGCCACCAGCCGGGCGGGCATCAATCCTTCCCATCGCCAATCGGGGTCCAGGCCGGGCGGCCGGTGCAGGCCGGCGAGCAGCCGCGCATAACGATCCCTGATCCGGCGGATGCCGCCGTCGCGGGACAACGAACCGGCCAGTTCGACGGGATGGAACCAGAGGCCCACTTCTCCCCCGGCGGCGTGGCGGAAGGACTGCAGATCTGCCTCGTCCTCGGGCAGATCCAGCAAGGCGTGGCGCAGGCCCGGACGGGGCCGCGAACTCGGCGTCAGTCTAGCTATCTCCCATAGCCGGCCTGATCCCGGTTCGGCCAGCAGCAGCTCGCCGCTCTCGCGGCAGGAAACGCCTGCGGCCGCCAACTCATCCCGGATCGACGGCATCCGCGCCGCGTCGGCCCACACCCCCAGGGGAACGTCGGCGCCGAGATCGGAACGGCTGATCAGGGCGCGGATCTTCAACCCGGTGAGCTCGCGCTCGAGACGCGCCCGGGCCGCCGGAGATAGCCAGCGCGAAACGGCGAGGCCGCAGGCGGAGCAGACCGAAGTGATCCGCCGCAACTCGACCGGTTCGGCGCATCTAGGGCAGGAAACCAACGGGTGCCCGATCCGGCCGGCGGTGACCTGGGGAGCGGAGCCCCCGGATGCCGCGGTCGCCGCCGCGGCGGCGCCCTGTTCGACGGCGTGCAGGATATCGACCCGGCGGCCGGCAGCGGCGGCCTCATCCCAGAACTCCCGGCAGAAGGCGGCCCAGGCCGGCGGCAACGTGGTTGCGGCGACCACGGTCGCGGAATCGAGATCGCGGGTGATGAAGCGCATCGCCAGGCCGGTCGCATCGCCTCCCCGCGGCGGCAGCCAATCCCTCAGATCGGCGGCGAATACAGCCGCCGGCGGCGAAGCCTGGACGGCGGCCTGCAATTCGGGGTCGAGCAGTTGCTCCGCCTGGACCCAGTAGACCGGTGAGCGTCCGGGCGCGCCGGGAGGTACGCTGGCCCCGAAATCGGGACACGCCGCCAACAAGGCGTCGGCCTCGGCAGGGGGCCGGTCGCAGATGCATAACAACCAGGCGTGCGAGACGCCGCGTTCCCGGGAAAGGGCGACATGACGAACCAGGCCGCGCCATTCGGCATCCCAATTCCCGACCGCCAGCCGCAGGCTGCCCGAAAAGACCGGCGCGTCCGCGACCGAAGACGCCGCGGAATCGAATCCCGGCGCCGCACCCTCGTCGTTGTCGTTGAGCAAACGCTCGTTCCGCATCCATTCGATACAATTACGGGCCAGGCTGCCGCGGGCGGTCTTCAATTTGCGGCGGCGACCGGGATCGTCGACCGGCGCGCCGGCGCCGGGCAATCCGAAGCTCTCGGCTCCGGCCCGCAGCGCAACCTCCGCGACGTTATCGACATCGGCAGAAGTGCGGCGCCCCCAGCGGGCGTCGGCGATGTCCACCACTGCAGCGCCGCAAGCCAGGATGGCGTTCACTTCGAGAGCGCAAAGCCGATGCGCGTCGGCCAGGGCCACCGCGCGATCGCAATCCGCCAACCGCCACTTGCTCGGATCGGCGCCCGTCGGCGCATGGCCCGACGCCGTATCGAGGCTCTCGAGCCGTGTGACTACCAGACGGCAGGAAGCCAGATCCCCGGGACCGGACCGCCATAACCCGTCCGGGGTCAGGATACGCACCGGCCCCTGATTGCCGGAATCCAGATCATGCCTGGCCTGGGCCTCGAGGAAGACCCGCAACGGCCCAGCCGCCGGTGCCAGGATCCTCACGCCGGCATCGTCCGCGGCAACGGCGGCGATGTGATCGAGAACCTGGCGCGCGTGTTCGCCGACCGCCACGGCGGCGTCGGGATCAACACCTTCGATCGCGAGACGCAGGGCGGACACCTTGCCGGAGCCCGGATCGAAACGCCGCATCGCTCCCAGCGGAGCCAGCCATTCCCCGAGCATGGACTCGAGCTCGTCAGCCAGGAAATCTCCGCCGCAAAAAAGTGAGAGATGGGAATCGGCGAGCTCGGCGAGATGCCGGTGCAGCAGGCGCGGCGATTCGGAGTCGCGACGGGCCAGCCGCCAATGCACCGTAGCGCTTTCGGCAAAGACCCAGGCCGCCGCAGCCCCGGCCGCGACTCCCCAGCGACCGGCGAGATCCCGGGCGGGCACCATCAGGTCACCGACCGAGCCGACTACCGTGGCCGACATCTCGGCGCGGGCCGAAAGCTCCGCGATCCAGGGATCGCCGCCGACTGCGACGGGCAAGGCGGCGACGGCATCGAGATAGCGATCATAGAGCCGAGTGGTTCCCGGCTCGCGCCGGCGGGCGGCGGCGAAATCGGCCAAGTCGCCGTTATGGGTCTCGACAAGACGGCACCAATGGAAAAGACCGAGCGCCGAACGACCGCCGGTCTGCTCCGCATCGAGCGCGGTGAGTTCCCGCATCAGATCGAGGGCGCGGGACGAATCATGTGGTCCGCGAGCGGGCAGCAGGGTCAGCATCCCGTCCCGCTGGGACAGGGCCGCCGCGAGATCGGTCAATCGGGACGGTCGATCCAGCACCACTCTCAGGTCGCGGCCGTCGCCGGCCCACGCGGCCAGAGCCTCGCCGCCGTTTCCCCCGGCCACCATCGCCACCGGGCAATCCGCCAGTTCGGCGTAGACCCTCTGCTGCGCCGCGTCGACATCCCGACGCGCATGCTGCAATCCCAGTTGCGGCGCCGGCCGGCCGGCCAGCGGCGGCAGCTGCGGCAGGAATTCGCCCGTCTGCCGGCTGCGACCGGAGCCCAGGAATGCGTAAACCGCAGCCGCCGCGGTATTTCCACCGCGGGCCAAGACACCGATGCCCTGGCCGAGCACCGGATCGGCGTCAACCACTCGCTCCAGGCAGCGTGACCAGAGCCGGCCGGCGCGCAAGGCGGTTTCGAGGGCGGAACCGGGAACTGGTTCCTGATCGGAAAGAAGGGGATGCGAACCGGCTTGCTGGTCGCGAGCCAGGGCGCGGGATAATTCGACCACGGCGATCGCGTCCAGGCCGCGTTCCGGAACGACCGGTTCGAGCAGGGCCTCGGCCAGCGCCAGGATCGGCGTTCCCGGCAGGGGCTCCGGCGAGGGTTCTCCCTCGGCGGCGAAAATACGGCCGCGGCAGGCGGCCAGGAAATCCCGCACCGGTTCCGGGTCCCGCCCTTCCCGCCACTCGATGACATCGGTGGGCACGTCATCCCGCCAGATCACGCAGGTCCAGAGCCCGTCCTGCTGCGCGGCGGTGGCCCACACGGTCCCGCCGGAATCGAGGGCCCGCGCCGAGATGACCGCCAGTGCGCGGTCGTAGCGGGCGGAAAGCAAAGGATCGGACGGACGCTCTCCCACCGCAGCCCCGCGGGCTTCGTCATAGCGCGGCACCGGGATATGCATCCGGTCGACGTTGGCCAGGATCTCCAAAAGACGCACCCGCGCCCCATCGCGATGTCCGGAATCGGGTCCGGTGGCCAGAAAATGCCGGTAGAGACCGGCGGCCCGCGCCCCATCGCCGAGGCCGCGATCGGTCAGGACCGCTTCCCACCATGAACGCGCCTCCTCCAAGGGGCTGTGCAGGGCGAAGCGGGTCGGCGAAAGCAGGTTGAGCAGGGATTCGGTCAACGGAACGACGGCCGGGTCGGCCGCCGGCAGGCGTTCGATCAGGGCCGCGCCCAACCGCGCCACCTCGACCCGGTCGGATTCATCCAGAGGCAGATCGCCGTCGAGCAGACCGGCCGGAGGCGCCTCGCAGGCCGTCAGGGCGGCGCGCAGGGCGGATCGGACCAGCGCCGGCACGGAATCGGGTGAGTTGGGGAAGATCTCGCTGCGAACCGCCAGATGGATCGCTCCGGCGAAGAGGCCCGGCTCGACGCCGTCGTTGGCGCCGACCGCTT
>CAZYDJ010000022.1:9502-22759 GCA_964646035.1 uncultured Fibrobacteraceae bacterium
GCATTCCCGGCCCCTGGCGAGGAAACTCGCTGAGAATTTCTCGGCGGCGGCTTCCCACCGTCCGGGGCGGATATTCTCCGCAGTCCCGCGCATCCGGCGCCAGAACCTGAGTGTCGAGTTGGTGATGGTCTCGGACATGAAAACGCGACCGGGCGAGTCGACCCGAGAAAGACGCGCTTTACGGAAGCTCTCCTCCGCGGCGGCGAAGTCCCCTCTGCCTAGATGCGACTCCGCTTCGGCCAGGATGTCCCAATAGTTCATCCCCGCCCTCCGCTTCTGTATGGCGGACGGCCGGCCGGAGCCGACGCGATCACCGGGGTTCAGACCACTATATTGACGAGCTTGTTCGGCACTACGATCACCTTGCGCAGTTCGCGGCCCGTGATCAGTTCGGGAATGCGCCCCTGCTCCTTCGCGGCCGCGACCACCGATTCGCGGTCCGTGTCCCGCGGCAACTGGAGACGTTCGCGGATCTTGCCGTTGATCTGGATGACATAGGTCACCGTGTCGGCGACCAGATAATCGGGATTCCACTGCGGCCAGCCGGCGTCGAAAACGTGTCCGTCTCCCCCGAGCTGGGACCACAACTCCTCGCCCAGATGCGGAGCGAAGGGCGAAACCATCCTGATCAACACCGAGATCGCCTCGCGATAATTCGGATCATCCAGACCGACGATATCACGTCCGGCGTAGCCGTAAAGAGCGTTGGTCAATTCCATCAGACGACTGATGGCCGTGTTGAACTGGAATCTCTCGAGGTCCTGGGTGCAGCCCCTGATCGAGTTGTGCATCACCCGGCGCAGTTCGGTCCAGCGCTCCTCGGCCTGCCGCCAGTCGAGAACGACGGCGTCGGCGGGAGCGTCGCCGGCCGGAGAGCGGACCTCGACAGCCGCCTGGACCAGGCGCCAGACCCGTTGCAGATAGCGGAAGACGCCGTCGATGCCGGAATCGGTCCAGTCGCCGCCTTCGTCGAAAGCGAAACCGAACATCAGATAAGTCCGCAGGGTGTCCGTCCCGTAGTTGTCCAGATAATCCGACGGTACCACCACGTTGCCCTTGGACTTCGACATCTTTTCGCCGTCACGGGTGATCATGCCCTGGTGGCGCAAACAGAGGAACGGTTCATCGAAATCGAGATGCCCCAGGTCGTGCAGCACCTTGGTGATGAATCGCGAGAAGATCAGATGGCCGTAGGCGTGGTCGGCGCCGCCGATGTACTGGTCCACCGGCAGCCACTTGTCGACCAGCTTGCGGTCGAACGGGGCGTCGGCGCAGTCGGGAGCCGGATAGCGCAGGTAGTACCACGAGCTGCAGACGAAGGTGTCCATCGTATCGGGATCACGCCGGGCGGGACCGCCGCAACGCGGACAGTCCACCTGCATGAAGCTCTCGCTGCTGGCCAACGGGGCCTTGCCCTTGGGCTTGTAGTCGACATCCTCGGGCAACAGCACCGGCAGTTCGGACATCGGCACCGGCACTTCGCCGCAGTCGGGGCAATGGATGATGGGAATCGGCGCTCCCCAATAGCGCTGGCGGCTGATCAGCCAGTCGCGCAGCCGGTACTGGACGGTGGCCTCGCCCAGCCCGCGTTCGGACAAGGAGGCGACCACCGCGGCTCCGCCCTCGACATGCCCGCTGCCGTCGAATTCTCCCGATGCCGTCATCACGCCGGGTCCGGTCCAGGCTTCGGTCAGCGGAGTGCCGGGCGCCTGTCCCTCGCCGACGATGACCCGTCGCACCGGCAGATCATGGGCCCGGGCGAAATCGAAGTCGCGCTCGTCATGACCGGGCACCGCCATCACCGCTCCGGTGCCGTAGCTGGCCAGGACGTAATCGGCGATCCACACCGGCACCTCCTCGCCGTTGACCGGGTTGACCGCAACCGCTCCGGTGGGCACTCCGGTCTTGGGCCGATCGGTGCTCTGGCGGTCGACCTCGCTGAGCCGCGCCGAGTCGCGGATGTAGGCGTCGACAGCGTCCCGGTTATCCGGCGTGGTCAACAAAGACACCAGTGGATGTTCGGGCGCCAGCACCATGTAGGTCACGCCGAACAGGGTATCGGGCCGGGTGGTGAAGACGCGCAACCGCAAGCCGCCGTTCGCGTCGATTTCGGCAGCGTCCGGCGCGGCCTGCCGTAGGCAACGCGGCGGCACGGTGAAGACTATCTCCGCGCCTTCGCTGCGCCCGATCCAGCTCGTCTGCTTCTTCTTGGTCTCCTGCGGCCAGTCCAGATCGGCCAGTCCGTCGATCAACCGGTCGGCGTAATCCGTGATCCGGAAACACCACTGTGTGAGCTTGCGGCGCTCCACGGCGTGGCCGCAGCGCTCGCATTCGCCGTCCAGGACCTGCTCGTTGGCCAGGACCGTGCCGCACGAATCGCACCAGTTGACCGGCTGGTCGGAACGATAGGCCAACCCCTTCTCGAAGAGGGTCAAAAACAGCCATTGGGTCCACCGGTAATAATTGGGGCGATGGGTGGCCAACTCGCTTTTCCAGTCGTACATCGCGCCCAGGGATTCGAGTTGTTCCCGGATGACGGCGATGTTCTCCTCGGTATGGATCTGCGGCGGAATCCCGCATTTGATGGCGTAGTTCTCGGCCGGAAGTCCGAAACTGTCGAAGCCCATGGGCTGGAAAACGTTATAACCATTCATCTTCCGGAAGCGGGTCCAGGTGTCGGCCGGAACGTAGTTGTACCAGTGCCCCAGATGCAGCTTGTCGCCGGAGGGATAAGAGAACATCACCAGGCTGTAGCATTTCGGGCCCGGTGCGTTCATGTCGGTCGCATGGTAGTTTTCCCGCCGCCAGCACTCTCGCCAGCGCGATTCGATCTCGGTGAAGTCGTATTGCGCCATCTCTGCCTGCCTCCAGCCCGGGAATCAATGCCCCGGGGGGCCGTTGTCGGCGGCCGCCAGGTCGGGTGTTTTCCAAGGGATCTCCAAATTGACCGCCCGTCGGGACGGTGGAGGCAAACAATATAGCCAAGACCGCCGACGTTCCAGATAAAACCGGGTGCAAACCGGGGGCGACCGCCGACAGCTGGAGCGTGAACCGGAGGATACGCGCGAAGGCTTCAGAATACGCCGGCGCCACGGAAATGGCTGAGGCTCATCCCGTCCCTGCCGAAGAGGATCGCCACCACGTCGAATCGATAGGAAACCACCCCCGGCACCCGCACCGTGGCCAGGAACGCCCCGGCGACCCGGCGCATGGTCCGCAACTTGCGGATGTCGACCGCCTCCTCCGGCCTGCCGAATCCCAGACCGCGGCGCGTCTTCACCTCGACGAAGGCGAGGATCTCATCGTGACGGACGATCAGATCGATCTCGCCGTATCGGGTCCGGAACTGGCGCGAAAGGCATTCATGACCCTGGGCCTGGAGATAGAGCAAGGCGATCTCCTCGCCCACGTCGCCGAGGCGCCGTGAGTCGGTCGTGTCCGCTGCTGGCATTGGTCGGTATTCCGGTCCGGGAGGAAGTCCGCTTCAAGAGGTTTGAAACCGTGGAGCAATAAATCTGCCGACCGTCCGGCTACCAGAGTCGTCCCTGGTCCAGATCGGCTACAGGCCGGAAAGTACGGCGATGCTCCGGGCAGGGCCCGAGGCTGCGCAGGGCGGCGAGATGCTCGGCCGAGCCGTAACCCTTGTGGCCGGCGAAACCGTAACCCGGGTGCACCGATTCGAGTTCGATCATGAATCGGTCGCGGGTGACCTTGGCGATGATCGATGCGGCCGCCACCGCGGCGCTCAGACCGTCGCCGCCGACAACCGCTTCCGAACGCAGATCCCAGTCGGGCAGCCGGTTGCCGTCGACGAGCACCAGATCGGGCTGAACGCCGAGACCGGCCACCGCCCCCGCCATGGCCTTCAGGCTGGCCTGCAGGATGTCGATGCGGTCGATCTCGCCGGCTGTCACGGAAAAGGCGCCCCATGCCAGGGCGCCCTCTACGATCTGCGCATAAAGCTTTTCCCGCCGAAGAGCAGTCAGGCGCTTGGAATCGTCCAGCCCCTCCGGACACCAGCCCGGCGGCAGGACTACCGCCCCCGCTGTCACCGGACCGGCCAGACAGCCTCGCCCGGCCTCGTCGACACCAGCGAGACGCAACTCCCCGTCCCGCGATCGATCACGGTCGAAGGCCTGCAGGCGTCCGACGTCGGCGCTCACTTCTTGATGTGCTGGCGCTCGCGGATACGGGCCTTCTTGCCGGTCAGTTCGCGCAGGTAGTAGAGCTTGGCCCGGCGGACCTTGCCCCGGCGGATGACCTCGATCGAGGCCAGGTTCGGCGACTCGATCGGGAAGATACGCTCCACGGCGATGCCGCTGGAGATCTTCCGCACCATGAGCGAAGCCTCGGTGCCGGTGCCACGGCGGGCCATGACCACGCCCTCGAAGTTCTGGATACGGGTCTTGCCGCCCTCGCTGATGCGGACGCCGCAGCGGATCGTGTCGCCGATGCTGTACTCGGGCAGGTCGCTCCGCAGCTCGTTGCGCCGGATTGTGTCGATGACGTTGCTCATCTTGGCCTCCTGGATGCCGCCCACGGGGTTTCCGCCGGCGACCGCTTCATCTGAACCGCCGCGGCAGATCGGCCGCCGGCTCGCCTTATTGATCCTCATCCGGCAACAGGTCCGGGCGTCGTTCCCGGGTCCTGAGCCGCGACTGTTCCTTCCGCCACGCCTCGATGTTGGCGTGATGCCCGGAGAGCAGGATCTCCGGAACTTCAAGATCGCGATAGACCGGGGGCTTCGTGTACCAGGGGCACTCCAACCCGCCGTCGCGCACTGACGTGAAGCTGTCCTCTTCGGCCGAGTCGCTGTTGTGCAGCACTCCCGGCAGACGCCGGACCAGCGAATCTATCAGGACCAGCGCCGGCAATTCGCCGCCGGTCAGGACATAGTCCCCGATCGAGACTTCATGAGTGATGACCAGGTCCCTGACCCGCTCGTCCACTCCCTTATAATGCCCGCAGACGAAAATCGCTTCGCCCGTTTCGGCGCATTCGGCGACCAGTTCCTGGACCAGATCCTCGTCCAGGCGTCGGCCCTGGGGGGTCAACAGGATCACCGGAGCCCGCGGATTCCGCCGCTGGGATTCGACGGCGTCCACCACCGGCGGCGCCATCATGATCATTCCCGCTCCCCCGCCGTAGGGCGAGTCGTCGACGGTGCGATGCTTGTCCACCGCGAAGTCACGGATGTCGACCACCGTGTATCCGACCTGGCCCTGCTTCTCGGCCCGGCCGAGGATGCTGGTGCCCAGAACATTGCGGATCATTTCCGGGAACAGCGTCAGGACCTTGATCTCAATTGACATCGAACAGGCCCTCCGGCGGATCGATGACCAGGGGTCCCTCGCAACCGGAATCCGCAGCCAATATGGGCTCCACCGCGGGAATCAGGATCTCGCCGCCCTCGCGTTCGATCACCAGCGTGAACTGGGCTCCGTAGAGCCGCACCTCGGTCACATCGCCCACCGCTTCACCGGCGACGGTCACGACCGGGCGGCCCAGGAAACGGAACGGCAATCCCGACTCGGGCCGGGGAAAGCCGGCGTCGCGATAGCGGCCCCGGAGGAAGCCGATCCTCATCCCGACGCATGCTTCGGCGTCTTCACGCCGCTCGTAGCCGGAAACGCCGATAACGGCGCCGCTCTTGCTTGGACGCCAACGATCGATCCGCAGCGGATCACCGTTTTCCCAGATGAGATAATCGGTATCCAACAACGGCGGATACCAGTCGATCAACGGGTAGAGCTTGACCTCGCCCCGCAGTCCGACAACTCGTACGACCTCCGCGATCGGCACGAAGATCTCATCCGGCGTCCGCGTCATCAGCAGTCCCGTTTCTATTGCTCGTCGATGATCTCGAAGCCGAACCGCTGGCCGTTGCGCGCGCCGAATGACTGCAACAAGGTGCGGACGGCCTTCGCGGTCTGTCCTCCCTTGCCGATGATCTTGCCCAGATCATCGGGATGCACGCGCAGCCGGTAGATGTCCTCATCCGCACCGGCGACCTTCTCGATTTGAACCTCGTCGGGATTATCGACGAGATTGACCGCGATGTACGCGATCAATTCCATGGGGTCATGCATTTGTCATCAACCCTCTGCCGGCTTTTCGGGCTCGGCGTCGGCCTCGGCGGGAGCCTCTTCGGCCGCGGCTTCGGCGGGAGCCTCTTCGGCCGCGGCTTCGGCGGGAGCCTCTTCGGCTGCTGCCTCGGCGGCGGCGGCTTCCTTGGCTGCCTTGGCCTCGGCGGCGGCGGCTTCCTCGGCTGCCTTGGCCTCGGCGGCGGCGGCATCCTCGGCTGCCTTGGCCACGGCGGCGGCCTTGGCCTTCACGGCTTCCTTGTTGCGGACCTTCTCGGCGTCACGCGCCTCGGAGCCGGATTTCCACTCGGCTACCTTGGCTTCGATCTCTTCCTTGGCCAGCCCCTGCTTGACGAGGGACCACCGGTAGAGAATGCCCTGGTTCCGCAACAACGCCTTGGCCGTATCGGACGCCACGGCGCCGCGCTTCAACCAGGCGATGATCTCCTCTTCGTGGAGTTTGGCCTCGTAAGGATCCACGAACGGGTTGTAGAACCCGAGATTGGCGAGAAATGCACCGTCACGGCGCTTGCGGTTGTCCACCGCAATCAGCCGGTAGAACGGACGCTTCTTGCGACCCATGCGGGTCAAACGAATAGCAGTCGACACCATTCACCTCCGGATGGAGTGTCGCTTTCTTATCATGCCGCCCCGCCCGATCAACGGGCGCGGGGGCCGGCAAATATAGACCACGGGCGTTCCCGTGCCAAGTTGGAGCTGTTATTGCCCCATCAGCTTCTGGCCGAAGGCCTCGATGCCTCCGGCAGAATTGATCTGTCTCATCATACGGCGCATGTCCCGGTACTGCTTGAGCAGCTTGTTGACCTGCGAGATATTGGTGCCGCTGCCGCGGGCGATCCTCTTGCGGCGCGATCCGTTGATCAGGTCGGGCTGCCGGCGTTCGGCCAGGGTCATGGAGTTGATGATGGCCTCGACCCGGACCAGTTGGCCGTCGTCGAACTTCACCTTGTCCATGGCCCCGGAATTCATCCCGGGCAGCATCTTCATCACGCCCTTGAGCGGGCCCATGCGTCGAACCTGTCGGATCTGCTTATGATAGTCCTCGAGCGAGAACTGGTTGCTCATGAAGCGCTCGGCCAGATCCTCGGCTTCTCCCCTGTCCAGCTTGTCCTCGGCCTGCTCGAGCAGGGTCATCACGTCGCCCATGCCCAGGATCCGTCCCGCCATGCGGTCGGGATGGAATACTTCCAGGTCGTCGGGCTTCTCGCCGACGCTGACCAGCTTGATCGGCCGGCCGGTGACCTTGAGCACGGACAGGGCAGCGCCGCCGCGGGCGTCGCCGTCCATCTTGGAGAGGACCGCGCCGTCGAAGCCCACCTTATCGGAGAACTCCGAGGCGATCGTGACGGCTTCCTGACCGACCATGGCGTCGAGGACGAGCAGCTTCTCGTCCATCGGGACGGCCTTGTCGATGGCGGCCAGCTCCTGCATCAGGACTTCGTCGATGTGCAGCCGGCCGGCCGTATCCACGATCAGCACGTCACAGCCGCGGTCCTTGGCCCGCCGCAGCCCCATCTTGACGATGTTCGCGGCGTTGCGCTTCTCGCGATCGCTGTGCACCGGCACCCCGACGTTCTCGCCCAGGGTGATCAACTGGTCGATGGCGGCGGGGCGGTAGATGTCGGCGGCAACCAGCATCGGGTTGCGGCCTTCCTTGCGCAGCCGATGAGCCAGCTTGGCGCAGAAAGTCGTCTTGCCGCTGCCCTGCAGCCCCATGACCATCAACGTGGCCACCGGGGTAGAATCCAGCTTCAGTTCGGCCGTGTCGCCGCCGAGCAGAGCGACCAGTTCGTCGTTGACGATCTTGACGATCTGCTCCGCCGGCGAAAGCGAACCGAGGACCTCCCGCCCCAGGGACTTCTCGCTGACCGCGGCCACAAAATCACGGGCGACCGCGTAGTTGACGTCGGCCTCGAGCAGGGCCAGACGCACCTCTCGGAGCGCTTCCTTGATATTGTCCTCGGTCAGGGTCCCCTGGCCGGCGAGCTTCTTGAAAGCTCCGTCCAGGCGACGCGTCAGTTCCTGAAACACGGTCCAGCTCCGGGCATTGACGGCGCGCCTATCGACCCGAGCGCCATCCGAAACACAAAAAAACAACGGGCGGGCATACAAGTACACCCGGCCCAAAGAGCCGCAACTGCACAGAATAGATCACGATGGGCGCAGGGGCAAGTTATTTGTCCCTGCACGGGCGCCGCGAACCTATCGACCGGGCTAGCTGCCGCGCAGAACAGAGGTTGCAGCCTTCCGATCGGCGGCCCGCACCAACCAGGAGCCGGAAACCAGGATGTCGGCGCCGGCTTCCCGACAAGCAGGCGCGGTGACATCGTTCACACCGCCATCAACTGAAATAGCGTATTTCCAACCGTTTGCAGATCTTGATTCATACAGGGCGCGAATCTTGGCAAGGGCCTCGTCCCGAAAACTCTGCCCCCCGAATCCAGGCTGGACCGACATCACCAGGACCAGATCCAGATCAGATAGATACGGCCGGATCAGATCGAGCGGAGTATCGGGATTCAGGGATATGCCCGTGCGCAGACCGCGATCGGCGATTGCGGCGAGAGTCGCCTCTATATCGCAATCAGCTTCGACATGGACGGTCAGGGCCTCGACCCCGGCGTCGGCGAACGGAGCTACGAAGAGATCCGGCCGTTCGAGCATCAAATGGGTGTCCAGCAGCAGTTCGGTGCGTTTGCGGATGGCCGCCGCGATGAAGGGACCGAAGGTGATGTTGGGCACGAAATGGCCGTCCATCACATCGAGATGGAAGATGTCCGCGCCGGCGGCGGCGAGCGAATCCAGCTCGCCGGCCAGATCGCCGAAATCAGCCGACAGCAGGGACGGAGCTATCGCAACTCCGGAATCAGCGTGTCGAAGCCACCAGTTCAACCGTTTCTCCCTTGCGGATACGCGACCCCGGCGCCGGGGTCTGTTCGAGAACCGTGTTCGGGGCCAGGCCCTTCTCCCTCCGGTAACGGACCGCCGCGGTTACGCAACCGGCGTGCTCGACCGATTCACGCGCCACGAACAGGGACAAGCCGCGCAGTTCGGGCATGAGATACGCTTCCGCTGCCACCGGCTCGGCTACAACCATGTCGACGCGGCGCCCCTTGCGCAGATGGGTGCCCGCGGGTGGCGATTGCCAAGCCACGACCGGAGCGGCAGTACCCTGGCGCCGGACACGCAGCGTGCGCCCGAGCAGATAGGATTCGCGCTGCAGGGTGGTGCCGGCCTGGCGCGGCGACAGACCGCCGAGCGAAGGCACCGACCCCGCGGGGGGGCCGTTGCTGACCACGACCGCGATACGCCGTCCCTCCCGGACCGACATTCCGGACCGCGGCAGCTGGTCGATCACGGTGCCCGCCGGCAACGAGGGATGGGAATCGCGGCGAACGACCTCGATGGCGAGATTGCTCAGTTCGGCCTCGGTGCGGGCCTCGGCCACGCTGTCGCCCAGCAACTCGGGAGTGCGGACGACCTCGTGCCGATGCACTATGCGGGGCATGATCAGGAAATGAACCATCAACAGGCAGAACAGCGCTACGGCGATCAGGCCGGCCATGATCAGCAGGAATCTTCCCAGCTTCATCGGTCTTCCTCCCGGCGCAGCCGCACCGCGTAGAAACCGTCAGCTCCGTCGCGCTGGGGCAGCCACCAGCGCCCCGGGCCGGCATCGCCGACGTTTTCGTGATCCGGTTGCAGATCGGGCCGCGCCGCGAGCAGCCGCCGCACGACTTCCGTATTCTCCTCGGGCTCCAGCGAACAGGTGCAATAGAGCAGCCGACCGCCGGGAGCCAGCAATTCGGCGGCCTTGACGATCATCCCGGCCAGCCGTTCGGCGCTGCGCTCGATGGCCGCCGCGCCGAGGCGCCATCTGCCCTCGGGATGATGACGCAGAACCCCGGTGCCGGTGCAGGGCCCGTCCAACAACACCGCACTCAGACTGCCGGGGCGGAAAGGAGGCATCATAGCATCCGCCGCCACCAGCGGCAACGCAGCCCCGCCGAGCCTGGCCGCCGTCTCCCGCACCCGCGCCAAACGCGCCACGGAAATGTCCATGGCAGTCACGTCGCCAGAGCCGAGCCCGGCCCTCAGATGAAAGGTCTTGCCGCCCGGAGCCGCGCAGAGATCGACCAGGCGGCCATCGACACCCTCGGCGAGCCATTCGGTCGCCGCCTGGACAGCCTCGTCCTGGACCAGGACATCCCTCTCCCGCTCCAGCAGCGCCCGCAGTCCGGCCCGGTCAGGAGCCGATTCGACCAGCAGCGCCCGCGGCGAGAGTCTTCCCGGCAGAACCGTGATCCCCGCCTCGCGCAGCCGAGCCGCGACGACGGCCGGATCGGCCGGCTCCAGAACCCTCAGGCACAGAGCAGGCGGCTGGTTGTCGAGCTCGAGCAGGGCGGCGCATTCATCCGCTCCGAAACGCTTGAGCCAGCGCTCCACCAACCAACGGGGATGGGAATGGCGGGCAGCCAGATAGCCGGCGGGGTCCTTGGCGGGATCGGGATAAATCGACTCCAGAGCCGCAGCGACCGATTCGGCGGCGCCCAGGTGGCGCACGACCGACTGGAGCAGGCCGTTGACGAACGGGGCGACCCGGTTGCCGCGAACCTTGCGCGCCAGGCCGACCGACTGGTCCACAGCCGCGTACCCCGGCACGCCGCCGCAACCGATCAACTGGTGCAGGCCCAGCCTGAGAACGGCTTGGGCGTCCTTGTCGATGCGGCGCGGATGGCGGGCGTTATGCTGGATGACGGCGTCGTAACGCCCCTGCCAGCGCAGCGTGCCCTTGACCAGTTCGGCCAGGAAGGCTCGGCCGCGGGGATCCGCGGCGGCAGCCAGCGCCGATTCCAGGGCCGAGTCGAGGGCCGCCCCCCGCTCCACATCCCGCAACGCCTTCCAGGCCTGGTATCGGATGGGATCGCAACTCATGAGTGGAGTACATCCCCGACCGAGATGGGATGCCCGCGCAGGAACTCGGCGGCGATCATCGGCTTGCGGCCGGGATTCTGGAAGCCGGTCACCAGCAGCACTCCCTCGCCGCAGCAGACGCAGACTCCCTCCGGCTCGACGCCGCAGACGGTTCCCGGCTCGAGATCCCTGGTCACGAAGGACCAGGGCCGGGCTGAAATGATCTTAACCTGCCGCTCGTTGAGGAAAGTCGTGCCGCCGGGCCACGGCTGCAGGCCGCGAATCTGGTTATGGACCACGGCCACGGGCCGCTCCCAGCGGATCGGCGATAGGGATCGGTTGAGCTTGGGGGCGTAGACGGCGCCGACATCCCCTTGGGAGCTGAACTCCATCCGGCCGCTCTCCAACCCGCGCAGGCCGTGGATCAGCAGGTCGGCTCCGCTGCCGCCGAGACGATCCAGCAGATCGCCGGCGGTCTCTTCGGGATCGATCGGAATCGCCCGCTGGGCCAGGACGGGGCCGGTGTCCACCCCTGCGTCCATCCGCATCAGCGTCACTCCGGTCCAGGTATCGCCGTGGAGGATGGAATAATGCACCGGCGAGACCCCTCGCCAGCGCGGCAGCAGCGATGCGTGGATATTGAGGCAGCCCAGACGGGGCGCCGAAAGCAGTGGTTCGCGCAGGATATGGCCGAAAGCCACGACCACGATTACGTCGGGCTCGATGTCGAGCACGTCGCGGGTAACCCTGGAGGCGTCACCCTTGCCCCATTCCAGGACCGGCAGCCCGTGCGCCGCGGCAACGGTCTTGACCGCCGTCGGCTCCATGCGGCGGCCGCGGCCGGACCGGCTGTCCGGCTGCGTGACGACCAGACCGATGTCGTACCGCGCCTCGACCAAAGCGTCCAACGACGGCACCGCGAACTCCGGTGAGCCCATGAATACGATCTTCAAAAATAATCCCCCCCGTACGCTCGTTTCCGGAAAATGGCGAATCGCGCCCGGATCCAGATGCGTTCCCAGGACGAAAGATGGTCAACGAATAGTATTCCGTCCAGATGATCGATCTCGTGCTGGGCGATACGAGCGAGCATACCCCCGTCGGTCACGGCCCGGTCGCCGCCGTCGGGGTCGGTCCACTTCAGGGTCACTGCGCCGGGACGAATCACGTCCCGGAAAAGTCCGGGGAAAGAGAGACAGCCCTCCTCGAAGGACTTGAGCTCGGCCGAGACGTCGCTGATCTCGGGATTCAGCATGACCAGGGCCCCGCCCGCGCCCGGAGGTTCCATCACCACCAGGCGCCGGTCGTCGCCCAGCTGCGGGGCCGCCAGACCGACGCCGTTGCCGCGTCCCATCAATCGCCGCATCGCGGCGATGAGATCCGGCAGATCCGTTTCGGCCGGATCCACCCGGCGGCAGGTGCGGCGCAGGCAGGGATCGCCGTAGAGACGGATCCGCCACTGAGCGGACTGCCCGCCGGCCTTCATGATCAGCTCGTCTCGATGACGCCGCCGACCGCGCTGCGGGATATCTCCACCTTGACGCCTTCGGCGATTGTGCAGACCAGGCGGTCTTCCTTGACGTTCAGGACCGTGGCGAAGAGTCCGCCGTTGGTCACGATGCGATCGCCCTTCTTGAGGGCTTCGAGCATCTGCTTGTGCTTCTTCTGCCGCTGGGAGTTGGGTCGCCAGATCAGCATGTAGAAGATCACGATCATCAGGCCGATGAACAGGAAGTTCATCATCACGGGGGCTCCGCCCTGGCTCGCGCCGCCCTCGGGGGAGGCACTCATAGCGAGAAAACTGAACAGGTCCATCGCGGCTCCTTCGCGTTTTCGGCTTTGGTTTGAATCAAGGCTCCAAGATGACACACGTTCGGACCGGGGGCAACCAGTCGATCAGCGTCCGCCCGGTGCGCGGGTCGCGGCTTCCTCGCGACGCCGCTGCTCCCCCTGCCTCCAGCGGGCCAGGAAGGAAGCGGCGAAGCTCCCGAAGGAACCGTCCCGCAGGGATGACCGGATGTCGGCCATCAACTGCTGATAGAAGAAAACGTTATGGGTCGAGGCCAGTATCGGCCCCAGCATCTCGCGGGCGTTGAAATCGTTGTAGCTGAAGCGTCCCGTGACGAGCGAAAAAACGTCCGGTTTCGGTTCAACCATTTGCAGCGGCAGCGTTTGCAAGCGGAGCGCGGCCCGGTCGGCGGCGCCGCTCTTGCGGGCGCGCATATCGACGCCCCCCTCG
>CAZYDJ010000023.1:0-22572 GCA_964646035.1 uncultured Fibrobacteraceae bacterium
AGTTCTGGATGTGGGTGACCTCGTATCCGAGATATTCGAGATAACGCCGCACCAGGTCGCAGGCTACGAAAGCGAACATATGACCGACGTGGGGCTTGTCCTGGACCGTCATGCCGCAGACATACATGCCGACCTTTCCCGGATTGATCGGTTCGAACTTGCGCTTGGTCCGGGTCATGTGGTCGTAGACGTGCAGAGCCATTTCGATCTCCTCTTAGGATTTGCTCCGGTCGTCGGCGCGGCTCCCGCCGCCGAAGCGCTCGAGAGCGTCACGGCAGAGGTCGGTCAACATCTCGCCGAAACCGATCCCCACCGCGGCTGCGGCCTTGGGCACGAGACTGGTCTCGGTCATGCCGGGGATCGTATTCACTTCCAGACAGGAATAGGTATCGCCGTCGAGGCGAAAGTCAACCCGGGCCAGTCCGCGACAACCCATCAGGTCGAAGAGACGGCGCGCGTCGTTGGTGATCCGTTCGTAGACCGGAGAGTTGACCGGGGCCGGCACCAGGTAGTCGCTCGCGCCGGCGGTGTACTTGTTCTCGAAGTCGTAGAAGCCGGAGCGGGGACGGATCTCCAGCAGGGGCAGCCTCAACCCGAGGAACACCGCGGCGGTCAGTTCACGGCCGGGGACATAGCTCTCGATCAACACGTCCTGGCCGGCGGCGGCGGCGGCGGTGAAGGCGTCGAGGAAATCCTCCGCCTTTTCGACGATGCCCACGCCCACGCTCGAACCGTCGTTGTCCGGCTTGATCACCAGGGGGAAACCGATCTCGGCCTCGGCCCGTTCGAGCAGATGCTCGGCGGTCAACCGTCCCTGGGAGCTTCCGCCGTCGGCGTCGCCGACCCGCAATCGCCCGCCGGAGGCCGATTCGAGTTGGATCAGCAGCCAGTCCGGGGTTGGTATGCCGGCGCCGCGCATGACCCGCTTCGCCAGGGATTTGCACATCGCCAGCGAACTGGCCAGGGGGCCGGAAAGGGCGTAGGGGATGCGCCGCAGGTCGAGCAGGGCCTGCAGATGCCCGTCTTCACCCTCGCCGCCGTGCATGGCCGGAAAGACCAGATCGTAGTCGGCGAGCTCCGGCATCGACGCGGCCTCGGCCACGTTCCGCAGGACGACATCCAGGACCTCGTGGCCTTGTTCGCGCAGGGCAGCGGAAACAGCCCTGCCCGAAGCCAGGGAGATCTCGCGCTCGGGGGAATCGCCGCCCATCAGGACGGCCACACGGTAATTCTTTTCCATCTTCATCCTCGGATCCGCCGGCCTTGCGACCGGCGCGTCGGTTAATCGGCGGGGATCAACAGGGCCACGGCCAGGGCGGTGACGCATTCCCCCCGGCCCTCGGGACCGAGGCCCTCGCCGCGGGTGGCTTTCACCGAAACCGCTCCAACGGCGAT
Organism: uncultured Fibrobacteraceae bacterium; assembly: GCA_964646035.1. Classification (GTDB taxonomy): domain Bacteria; phylum Krumholzibacteriota; class Krumholzibacteriia; order LZORAL124-64-63; family LZORAL124-64-63; genus CAYLMM01. Next base: position 1,396 of record CAZYDJ010000023.1, read on the forward strand.
CTTCAGGGCGGCGGCCAGTCTTGCGCGGATTTCGTCGATCCTGGCGCTCAGTTGCGGGAGTTCGGCTATCACGGTGGCGTCGATATTGCCCACCGACCACCCGGCGGACTCGATCGCGGCCACTGTCCGGCGCAGGAGATCGAGGCTGTCCGCATCCGCCCAGGCGGGATCCGTGTCCGGGAAGTGGCTGCCGATATCGCCCAGGGCCGCGGCGCCGAGGACGGCGTCGATCACCGCGTGGACCAGGGCGTCGCCGTCGGAATGGCCAAGCGGTCCGACCGGGCAATCCGGGAACTCCACTGCCCCGAGCACACAGCGGCGGCCCTTTTCGTAGCGGTGGCGGTCCCATCCCGTGCCGATTCTCAATTCACACCTCGAAGCAGTTGCAGATTGTCGACCAACACGATCGTAGGGCCTTCCATTCCGGTAAGATATAGCACCAGAGAGTCGATGTCATCCAACCTGAATTCACGTTCCGCGACCGCAGCCGCCGCCGCCGGCAGATCCAACTCGCAGCGCTTCCATTCGGGACCGATCCGCCAGAAGCCTCCGCACCAGCTCGTGTCGCGGCGGCCGTCGAAATCGTCGAGCCTGACGCAGACGGTCGCCGAATCGCCGGCGGCGACGCGCACGTCACAGACCAGCGACCGGTAACCGCTCCAATCGCGAGGCGCGCCCCTGAGCACCGCGCCGGGATAATAATCGCCCGGCTTGCCGCCGATTTCGAGCACGTTGCCGGCCCCGGGCTCTGCGATGCGTCGCATCGTCCCGTCCCCGTTCTCGTTCAGGGCCCAGAGCCGCATCTCCCGCGCGGTCTCGAAATCCGCGATCAGGGGGAAACGCTCCGCCGCCAGCATTTCGCCGATCACCCGGCCGGGCAGGCTGCGCAGGTGCCAGGGCACCAGCGCCAGGGCGGCCAGAAGGAGCAGCAGCCAACGCCGCGAGCCTCCGCTCCGCAGACGGATCCAGGCCGCCGCCGCGACCACTCCGGCCAGATCGAAACCGACATCCTGCAACCGCGCCGATCTGCCGACCAGCCCCTGCGGCAGTTCGCAGATCGCGGCCAGGAACAGCGCCGCGAAGGCCGCCGCCCAGGTCCGGCCCCGCAACGGACCGAAACGATTCAACCCCAGGGTCAGGATCAGCGGCAGGAAGACATGGGCCAACTGCCCGACCTGCATCACGGTGCGCCGGCGGGCGAGATCGTCGGGTATCGGCACGATGAACGGCGACAGCAGGACCGCGAGCAGCAACAGGACCGGCAGCCACCGCGAACGATCACGCACCGGGACCCTCCCGGTCCAGCAGGCAGATGGAGAACCGGTACTTGCCCGATCTCTCCCGCGGGATGGCTGCAACCCGGTGGAAACGGATCGCCATCTCCGTTCCGAGAGCCGAGCGAAGAGCCGCCGCCAAGTCGGCTTCGGTTTCCGGACCGAAGCCGGCACGAACAACCAGGTTCACATCGACGCCCAGCGGCTCCGGCTGGACGATCTGCATCTGGGCCACGCCTTCGCATCGCGTCAGGGTATTCTCGATCAGCGAGATGCCGGCGACCCGGGCGCCGTCGGACGCGACCAGGAAATCGGCGGTGCGCCCGGTCAAGGCCGCCAACAGGGGCGAAGGCCGGCCGCAAGGGCACGGCTCCGCCGCCAGCACTCCCCTGTCGCCCACCTCGTAGCGCAGCATCGGCATGCCGAAGTTCACGAATTCGGTAACCAGGATGCGTCCGTCCTCGCCGGGAGCGCACGGGGTCCCGTCGTCGCGCACGACCTCGATCCAGGCATGCTCGTCATTCAGATGCAGGCCCCGGTGGCGCTCGCATTCGCAGGCGATCAGGCTGACCTCCTCGCAACCGTAGCGATTGGTCACCGGCACCCCGAAGACGGATTCGATGGCCCGCCGCTCGGGCTCCAGCAGCATCATGCTGGTGGCGACGATGCCCGAGGGACGCAAGCCGCGGGCGCCGGCGCCGAGCATCTCGGCCAGCAGAAAGAGGGAATGCGCGTGACCGTAGAGCAGGCCGGGACGCAGCCGTCGCCATTCGGCGACGAACTCGTCCACCGCCGCCGCGTCGAGGCGCATCGTGTCGAGCTGGATCATCCGATCCTTGAGCCATCTCCTGATCCGTGATTTCAGGCCGACGGGCTGATGCGGATTTCCCCACACCGCGGCCACCGGCTGACCGGGGCGCCAGCCGCTCCAGGTGTCGGCCAGCAAGGCCGCTCCGGCACGCATCTGGACCCCGCGGCGATCGCATCTGACCAGCAGTGAAGTGCCGGTAGATCCGCCGGTGCGGGCATCGACCAGATCAGCCGGAGCGTGATCCTCGGCGACGAGATCGTCGATCCGTTCCCGCACTACGTCTTTGGTCAGCGGCGGCAGCGCAGCCAGGTCGGAGATGTCCGCCACCTGTCCGGGATCGATCCCGGCGGCGGCGAATCGTTCACGGTAGAAGGGACAGGCGGCGGCGGCGTGGCCGACGATGGTCCGCAGTCGCTGCCGGCGACGTTCGGCCAGCCGGTCCGGAGAATCGAATTGGCGATCCCGCAGGGCCCGGAAGGTGCGCAGCCTGGCGCTGCCCTCGTAGAGATCCCAGACGGGTTCAAAGATCGCTGCCACAACGGGGTCGGGAATGCGCAATTCGCCTCCATGACGGACACGGGCCCGCGGCGTGATCGAAAATCAGGTCCTCGGCGTCCAGGTCACCATCTTGTCGCCGCGCAAAAATCGCATCAGCGCGATCCCGGCGGCGGAGTTGACCAGACAGAAATAATACGGCAGCCCGAGCCAGACCGGCAGATCGCTCCCGCGGCGCAGGTAGCCGACGCCGGCCAGAACGTAGAACAGGACCTGGGCCGTCAGCAGACTCGCCCAGAATCCGTCCCCCGCGGCCAGGTGCACGTTGACGGCGAAGGCTATCGCCAGGAAAGCCGGCGCCAGATAGCGCAGCAGCTTATGCGAGAACAGCTGCAGGCTGAAAAGTCCGTGGCGAAACGGATTGAAGAGAGACGCCATGTCCCGCATTCCGTGCAAAGCCCGCAGGGACACGCGCACCCGCATCCTGAACTCGTCCCGGGCTTCTGAGAGAGCGTCCTCGTAGATCACGGCGCTTGGCGCGTAGACGACCCTCCGGCCCGACTCGACGATTTTCAGGGGCAGCACGAAATCCGGCAGCTGGTCGGCGAGCATGGGGCTGTAGAGATCGGCCCTCACCGCGTCGATGCCGCCGTCGACCCCGACGACCGAGCCGATCCGCGTCTCGAGGCGGCGCAGCATGTTCTCGTAACGCATATAAGCCGAGCAGCCCCGGCCGGTCAGGGAACCGTCGGCCGCCCGGTACGCCATGCTGCCGGTCACATAACCGACTTCCGGGTCGGCCATCGTCGACGCCAGCGACCGCAGGGCCTGCCGGTGATAGAGCGAGTTGGCGTCGCTGAAGACCAGAAGCTCGCCCCTGGCCGCGGCGGCGGCCCGGTTCAGGGCCAGGGTCTTGCCTCCCCGCTCGTCCTGGCGCAGCAGCCGGATCCGTTCGGGATGCTCGGCGGCGAACTCCTTGACGACAGCGTCGGTGCCGTCGTCGGAGGCGTCGGAAACCACGATGATCTCGATCAGGTCCCGGGGATAGTCCAGCTCCAGCTTGTTGCGCAGGGTTTCCGGCAGGTCGCGGACCTCGTTGCGGGCGGCGATGATGATCGACACCGGCGGCGTCCAGTCGGCGGCGTCGACATCCCGGCGCAGAACGGCCGCGGCCGCCAGGCAGAAAAGCGGGTAGCCGGCGTAGACGTAGACCAGCAGGACCACCGAGGCAGTCAGAACGATTTCAGCCGCAGACATCCGCCTCCCCTTATTGCCTTTCAGGCGATGTAATCGCCGCTGCCCTCATGACTGATCACCCGCGCCGGCACCCCGGCCACGACCGCGTCCCGATCGGTGCTGCGGTTCACCACGGCGTTGGCCCCGACCACCGTGCCGTCGGCGATCTCGATGGGTCCGAAGATCTTCGCCCCGGGCGCCACGTAAACACGATTACCGATCCGCGGCACTCCCCATTTTCCGTCCCGGCGGCCCAGACCGATCGTCACCTCGTGCGACAGGTTGCAATCGCGGCCGATCACGGCGTCGGGATGGACGAAGATCTGTCCCCAGTGCCCGAGGTAGAGTCCCGGCCCGATCGTGCAGTCCGGTTTGAGGTTGATGCCGGTCGCCATCTGCACCCACTTCCACCAGACGTGATAGAAGAACATCACCAACTGATGCAGGCCCGGAGGCAGGCGATGCCTCTGCAGATGATTCCCCGCCCGGTAGCAGATCAGGGCCCACAGCCCCTGCTCGAATAGCAGCAACCGCAGCAGATGATGGCTGTTGCCGTGGCTGCGGATACGCGTGATGTCGGCCTTGAGGTTCTCCATCATCTCAGCGGTCCTCCCCTGGATCCCTTATCCCCGCCCGCGGCGGGACGCCGACTCGAGAGCAGCCGTGTAATAATCCTGATGCGCCTTCACACAACGATCCCAGCCGAAGCGGGACACGGCCTCGGCGCGGGCCCTCCCGGCCAGGGCCTTCCGCAACGCCGGCGATTCCAGCAAACTGTCGATCGCGGCGGCCAACGCTGTCGAGTTTCCCGGCGGAACGAGCAGTCCGGTCTCGCCGTCGCGTACGATTTCGAGATTGCCGCCGACGGACGTGGCCACCACCGCGCAGCCGCCGAGCATGTACTCCAGCACCGAGTTGGCGAAGCCTTCCGAATCCGAGCAGTTGACCCCGACGGCAATTTCCGCCAGCCGGGCCGGCACATCCTCCACCCGCCCGGTGAAGGTCACGGAATCGGCGATGCCCAGTTCCGCGGCCTGCCGCTCCAGGCCTTCGCGCAGGGATCCGTCCCCCACCAGCAGCCAGCGGACATCGCTCCGCTTGGCGACGATCCTGGCCGCCGCCTCCAGGAAGAGCTCCGGTTTCTTGACCGGCCGGTTGAGATTGCTGATCAGCCCCACCGTCAGCCGGGCGTCGGCGGAGTGATCGACGAAGCCGATGCGATCGCTGTCCGCTCCGTTCGGGATGATCCTGAACTTGGCGGCCGGCAACCTGTCCCGCGTACGGAAGTGCCCGGCAACAGACTCCGAATTGGCGAGGAAACCGGTGGCCAGGGGGTAGACCCGGCGCAGGGCGAATTCCTGGGCGGGAGTGCGCCAGAACCCCAGGTCGCGGAAGGAAGCCACGCGCACCGGCACACCCGCCAGCCGGGCCGCGATCAGGCCCACGACGGCGGCGTCCTGGAAAAAGGTCTGCACCACCCGGATCCGGTTTTCCCGGATATGGCGCTTCAGCCGCATCAAACGGCTCCAGGCGCCGGGACGCAGCAGGCCGGGCATATCCAGATCGAACCAGGGGCAATCCAGTTCGGCCGCCAGGTCGCCGCCGCCGCGCAGCGTGCAGACCCGGGGCCGGAAAAGATTGCGGTCCAGCCGGCTGATCAATCCCGCCAGCTGTGACTCGGTCCCGCCCCGGTCGAGGCGATCTATGCAGTAGAGGATCTCGGTTGGGGCCACTTCGTGCTCCCGAAAGCCAGTTGGAATGCTGATTGGATAACGGCGAAGTCCTGATTCCCGGTCGACAAATCTCGCGGGGAAGGTTACCACTTAGGGGCCGGACCGGGCAAACGGACATTGCCGGCCCGTAAAATCGCTAACCCGGGGTACATGAATGGCCGACGCGCCGCTGGTCTCGGTTGTCACCGCCACCTTCAACATGGCGCAGTACCTCCCGCAGACCATCGAATCGATCCTATCCCAGACTCACGCCCGTATCGAGGCGGTGGTAGTCGATGACGGCTCCACCGACGATACCGCGGCCGTGCTCGAACGCTACGCCCGCGACCCGCGCGTACGTGTCTTCCGCCAGCAGAACGCCGGCCAGACCGTGGCCAAGAACCGGGGCATTAGCGAGGCGCGGGGCGAAATCATCGGCTTCTGCGACGCCGACGACATCTGGGTGGCGGACAAGCTCGAACGTCAATTGCCGCTTTTCCGGGACCCCGGAGTCGGGGTCGTCTACGGTGGATTCGACGTCATCGACGAGAACGGGACCTACCTCCGGACGCCGCGCTTCCCCCATCCCACCGGGCGTATCACCGGGCGTCTGCTGGCCGACAACTTCGTCCACTTCCCGACTTCGCTGGTCCGCCGCGAAGTGATCGAATCGGCCGGCGGCTTCGACGAGTCCCTGAGCATGGCCATCGACTACGACCTGTGGCTGCGGATATCGGTCGATCACGACTTCGCCTACGCTCCCGGAGTCCTGGTGCATTACCGGGTCTGGTCCGGCCAGATGTCCCGCCGCAAGGCCGAACGTTTCGACAACGCCTTCCGGATGATGCGGACTTTTCTCGCCGACCATCCCGACAGCGTCTCGGCGGCGGAACGCCGCGCCGCCTGGGCCCACACCTACGTTTCACGCGGGATGTGGCACGCCGCCGAAGGCCGTCGCCGCGAGGCCTGGAGCGATATCTTCGCCGCCGGCCGCCTGCGCCCCTGGGACCTCCGGCTCTGGCGGGCGGCCGCGGGCATGGTCAAACCGCGCGCGGCGGGGGAGGCGCCCCGATGAGCACCCGCGACACATTCCGTCACGCAGCGATCTACAGCGCCGCGTCGCTGCTGGCCAAGATGGCCGGCTTCATCATGCTGCCGTTCTACGCCCACCTGCTCAAGGGGGCCGGCTACGGCGTGATCGGAATGCTGGACGCGGCGAACAGCTTCCTGCTCAGCCTGTTCTCGGTCGGGATCAACGGCGGGCTGGTCCGCTTCTTCCACGAGCAGGACAACGAGAGAGACCGCGGCCGGGTCATCAGCACCGGTCTGGCCATCCTCTGGATGGTCAACCTCTCGGCCGTCACGCTGCTGGCGATCTTCTGCCGGCCGGTCAGTTCGTTGTTGCTCGGCACTCCCGAATACGCGCCGGAAGTGATCCTCGCCCTGCTCGCCTTCATCCTCGATCTGACCGGCCAGGCTTCGGGAACCTGGTTGGTGATCAAGCGCAGGTCGAAGATCTTCTCCGGGATCAGCCTGATGCGGTTGGTGGTCGGACTCAGCCTGAACATCTACCTGATCGTCATCCAGGAGATGGGACTGCGCGGCTACTTCCTGAGTTCGGCGATCACCGCCCTGCTCGGCTCGGCTGTCTTCCACTTCATCGCCCTGCGCAACTGCGGACTGGGCTTCGACCGCCGCATCGCCGGCGACCTGCTGCGCTTCCAGGTGCCGCTGATCCCCGGCAACGTCGTCTCGTTCATATCGCGACAGGTCGAGCGGGTGCTGCTGAGGTTCATGATCAACATCGAGAGCGTGGGCATCCTGGGGATGGGGGGCCGCTTCCCTTCGCTGATCCCCATGCTGATCACCCAGCCTTTCATGCGTTCCTGGAACACCCGCCGCGTCGAGATCGCGGAGCAGCCCGGAGCCCCGTTCGAGATCGGGCGCATGTACACGAACTTCATGCTGCTCGCCTCATTCGCGGCACTGGTCCTGGCGGTGGACGTCGACCTGCTGATCCGCATCATGACTCCCCCGGAATTCTGGCCGGCCTCGCGAATCGCCCGCATCGAGATCGTCACCCTGATTTTTTCCGGCAGCTACTACCACCTGATGTTCGGCCTCTACTACACCAAGCGGACCCACGAGATCTCGCGGATCCGGGTGATAACTTCGCTGCTGAAGATCGCCGCGAGCTGGTTCCTGATCCGCCAGTGGGGAATCTACGGCGCCGCTTGGTCCGCATGCTTCGTCTGGGCGCTGACCACCGTCTGGGCCGGGTTCCGGGCGCAGCGGGTCTACCCGATCCGGATCGAGTACGGGCGCCTCGCCGCGATCATCCTGACGGCCCTGGCCATCGACCGCGCCCTCGCCATATCCGATCCGGGCGGCTGGGGTTTCAGCCTCTGGATCGAGAACCGCGCCATTCCCGCCTTCCTTTCGCTGGTCGAGGCGACTCCGCTGGGCGCATACAAGGACGGCCGGATTCTGGTCGTTCTGACCGAGAAATCCCCGCTTATCGCATTACTCGCGGTCAAGACCCTGCTCAGCTGTTCGTTCCTGCTGATCTTCCCGTTCTTCCATGCAGGCATAAGGCAGAAGCTGTTCCGGCGAGCAAACTCCTAAACAAGATATATTCCGGCCTATTACTTGCTTTTCTTCACGCGTCCGTGACAAATTAAGATTTTTGTAGTAGTTTTGATAGCTGGCTATCGGCTTCACGGAAGCCGGCAATTCAGGGGAGATCCCGGGCAAATGCGTCAAAAACTGATTCTGGGTTCGTTAGTGCTTCTGGTTGCTTTCGGCGCCCAGGGAGCCTCGGCCCAGCAAAACATCATAGCCGATTCCTGGCACGTTCCCGCAGATATGATCTGTACCGGCGACGAGTTCGTGGTGAATTGGAGCTTCGACGGCGCCCCCGCCGACTCGGTCCATCTCCACTATTCGGACGGTCGGAGCCTGAAGGTCATCGGATCCGAGACATCCGTGGTGGACTCTTTCCTCCATACCGGCGACATGAACCTCCAGATCACGGCCTGGCGCGGCGAAGATGTCGAATACAAGCTCTTTCCCGGCTTCATATCCATCGATCCCCGGCCCTACGCCGGGGACAACGTCATGTTCCTGCACCACTCCACCGGCCGTTACATCCTGCGCGACTCCGGGGTCCGCAGCATCCTGACCGCCGCGACCGACGCCAAGGGCGCCACCGTCGAGTTCTGGGATCACGACTACCACAGCGGCAACACGTACACCGGTATCATCGACCCCGACAGCACGGTCTACAAGGAGTGGTCGTACGGCTGGGAAGCGAACGACATCACGCCGAGCGGTTACGAGACCATTTTCTGCCACGATTCCGCCTTCCGCGATTCGCTGTTTTCCCGCCACGACGTGATCGTCTTCAAGCATGACCACGGCACCGGCGACATCCCCGACCAGGCCGCCCTGGACCAGTACCGCCAACTGGCTCTTTCCTACCGCGACGTCTTCGACCAGCACCCGGAGAAGCTGTTCGTCTACCTCTCGGGACCGCCTCGCCGCCCCGAGGACTCCCCCGGCCTGGACTACGCCGACCGCGCCCGTGAATTCTACGATTGGCTCGGCAGCCCCGAGTACCTGAACGGACATCCGAACCTGGTCTTCTTCGACCTCTTCGACATCCTGGCCAATCCCGACGATCCGTCCGATCCGGAGCGGAACCTGCTGCGCATGGAATTCCGCATCAATCCCGAAGGCAGTTCCGACAGCCATCCCAACAACCTGGCCAACCTCACCGTGGGACCGTTGCTCTCCGATCTGCTGGGCCGGTTGCTGGTGCCCGACGTCATCAGCGCGGTTACAGTTCCGATACCGGCCCTGCCCGCAGCCGATCTACTGCCCAACGTTCCGAATCCGTTCAACCCCGCGACGGTGATCCGCTACGACCTGCACCGCCCCGGAACAGCCAGCCTCACGGTTTTTGACTTGTCTGGCCGGTTGATACGGTCCATTCTGAGGCCTACCCATCAGGAAGCAGGTTCGTACAGCCTCCTGTGGGACGGACGCGACGGGTCGGGACGGCCTCAACCATCGGGCGTGTACGTCTACCTGCTGAACGCCGCCGGCGATCGCCTTTCCCGACGCATGACTCTGGTGCGCTGAAAACACCCGGATAGACCATGCTCGAGATCCTCAAATCGATATACCGCTCCGTCAAGGCGCCGGAAGGCCGTCTGGCCATCCTCTATTCCCTGGTGCGCGAAACTCCCGGCCCCTACGGTTTCCTGATGCGCAAAAGAGTCATGCAGCGTCATTTCGGCGCCGCCGGCGAAGGCCTGCGCATTCACGAAGGCGCCCGCTTCCGCAACCCGCACAAGACCCGTATCGGCGACCGGGTGACCATCGGCGTGAACAACTTCCTGCAGGCAGGCGGGGGAATCACTATCGGCGACGACACCGTCCTCGCCCCCGACGTCAAGATCTGGTCGGCGAACCACATCTTCGCCGACCCGCACCGGCCGGTGCGGGAGCAGGGGTACCAATACCGCGAAGTGAAGATCGGCGGCAACGTCTGGATCGGTTCGAACGCATTCATCATGCCGGGCACCGAACTGGGCGACGGGTGCATCGTCTCGGCCGGGTCGGTCGTCGGCGCCAAGAATTACCCTCCTTTCTCTATCCTTGCCGGAAACCCCGCACGCCTGATCGGGTCTCGCCTCAAAAACGACGGAGAAACCGACGGAACGGATTGACCACATCACCTGCCCGCTCTGTGCGGGCGAATTCGAGACCGGCGACCAGCGGATAATCTGCAGCAGTTGTGGAATTGCATTCCCGCTGACCCAGGGCATCCCCGATTTTTCGCTGCACTCCGAGTACTATTACTCCCCGGTAAAAAAGGACTGGCTCGACGATGCCCTCGAATCCGCCTGGACGGATCTTGCCGCTGAGGGTCCGGCTTGCGTGGAGAAACTGCTGCGCGATATCTCCGACAGATTCCGCAAAGGCCGCCGCAACAGGGAATGGGTCGAAAATCTGGTCGACGCGGGACGCGCCTTCGGCGATCTGCTGCTCGCCGGAGGCCCCGACAAGCATGTGCTGAACCTGGGCTGCGGCTGGGATCAGACATCCATCCAACTGGCCCGGACCTGGGGCCGGGTCAGCGCCATGGACCTGACAGGCGATCGCATCCAGGTGCTGGCCCTGAAGAAACGCCTCGCCGGCCTCGACAACATCGACCTCGCCATCGGCGGCGACACTCCGCGGCTCCCCTTCGCCGACGCCGCCTTCGACGCCGTATTCCTGAACGGAGTCCTGGAATGGGTCGCCTCCTACTGGCGGGATGTGACCGCGGCCGCCGAGCGGCTGCCCAACAAGGCGGCCAAGCTCCGGGCCCACCTCGAGGCGGTCAACGGCGAGAGGAATCCGCGCCGGGTCCAGCTGCGCTTCCTGCGCGAGATCGTCCGGGTGCTGCGGCCGGAAGGCGAGTTGTTCATCGGCATCGAGAACCGGCATGCGCGGGAATATTTCCAGGGCCAACCCGACAACCATTCGCGTCTGATGTTCGGCTCCCTCATGCCGCGCCTGGGCAGCCACCTGGCGTCGCTGATCGGCCGGCACAAACCTTATCTGACCTACACCTATTCCCGGCGGGGGTACGAGAAACTGCTCGCCGAGGCCGGCCTCCCCCATTCCCGCTTTCACGCTCTCGAACCCAGCTACCGCCAGCCACGGGCCGCAGTCGATCTCGACGACGGCGACGCCTGCCGCGGCCACATCCGCCGCCGCGGTCTGCTGCGGGGCCGGATGCCGGTGTCGCTCTACCGGCGTACGGCGTCCTGCTTCGGGATCGTGGCCGGTAAAACCGATACCAGGGTTTCCCGCCTGCAGTCGATCCTGGACCGCGTCGCGCAACAACTCGCTCTGCCTGGAGACGTCTGGCGGGGAGCTTCGGTGACCACTTCCCTGAAAGCCAAGACCACGGTCGCGGTCCGGCCGGGCGTCGAACCGGTCGTCGTGAAGATTCCCCTGTCCCCGGCGGCCGCCAGCGGGCTTCTGCGCAACCACGAGATCCTCTCCCGGTTGGACCAGGTGCTTCCGGTCGCCGGCGGACTGCGCGACGTCCTGCCCAGGCCTCTGGCCCACGGCGAGCAGAACGGTGTCGAATTCTTCGTCGAGACCATGATCGCCGGCCGGCCCTGGGGCTCGAACTCCGATCTTCAGCCAGCGTGGCCCATCGCCGAAACCGTCCTCGGGCTCTCTGCGGCGATCGCGAACGCTTTGCCGGAAACGACCATCCAGGCCTTCGCTCCGGCCCCGCCCCGGATGGGCGCCCACGAGATCCGGGATCTGATCGCATCCCGCGACCCCGGACTGGTTGCGGACTTCGCCCGGATCGAGGAATTCGTCGAGAGCAATCCCGCTTCGGGACCGGTCCTCTGCAAGGGCGACTTCTCCCTGAACAACATCATGCTGACGGCGGACGGTTCGGTCGGCGGGCTGATCGACTGGGACGACAGCGTGCTGACCCGGTTCCCGCTGCAGAGCCTGGCCGATTTCGTGTTTTCCTGGATGTGGAGAAAGGGAAAGAAGCGAGCCGATACGTTGGCCGCCCTGATGTCCCTGGATTCCGATATGTGGAGTCAGGAGATCGGATTGAGCGGCGCCCTGGACCGCGCGGGGTTCGAGCGCCGTGATCTGGCCGTTGCCGCGATCTCCGCCTGGCTCGATCACGCCCGCCAGGAGATGCGCCACCTGGTCGAGTACTTCGATTCCGAGCGGATCGATTCCCTGCTGACCGAGCCGTGTCGAAGAGCGCTGCCTCTGCTCAGGAATCTCTGAGGCTCCGCGCAGCCTTCGTATACGCGGCCCGATACCCGGCCAACATTCCGTCCAACGTGAAGCGCGAGCGCTGCTCAACCGCCGCCGCCACTCCGATCCGTCTGGCGAGATCGGGATCGCCCGCGATCCGCAGACAGGCGTTCCGCAGCGCTTCCGGATCGGCCGCGGGAAAGAGCAGACCGGTTATTCCGTCCTGCAGGACCTCGGCCAGCCCGCCGACACGGGAAGCCAGAACCGGGGCGCCCAGCGACATGGCCTCGAGCAGGGTGTAGGGCAGCCCTTCGTGAAGCGACGGCATCAGCAGGGCGTCGGCGTGAGCCAGGAAGTCGTAGACGTCGCGGCGGAATCCCAGAAACCGGACCCGATCGTCCACTCCCAGGGATCCGGCCAGATCCTTCAACTCGGCGGCGGCGGGTCCGTCGCCGATTATCACCAGCCGCAGCTTCTCCCGCGGATCCACCAGCGAGAGAGCGGTCAGGGCCTGGTCGATACCCTTGACCGGGGCCATCCGACCCGCGATCACGAAGTTGAAATATCCGGCCTCCAGTTCCGCCGGCCTCGCCCGGTCCGAGCGATCCAGAGGGACGATGCCGTTGGGGATCGTGCGCCGGGAAAGGCCGCCGTGGAGCTTGTCGAAATGTCTGCGCAGGTCATCGGTGACGTAGCAGACCTCGGCATCGAGCCGGCGCGTCGCCCAGACATCAGCCATGGAATTCAGCCGCAACTTCAGCCCGCGGGTATTGCGCCAGTTCCCGGACTCGACCTTGCCGTGTTCCGTCTTGACCACCGCGAAACGATGCCGGCGTCGAGAAAGCAGACAGGTAACAGCGGCCCGATAACCGTGGGCGTGGACGACATCGACGCCTTTCTGCTTCAGGACGTCTCCCAATCCCCTGCCCGGCGCTGGATCGTATTTCTGCCTGCCGACCAGGACCAGGGGATCCAATCCGGCCTCGCGGGCCCTGGCCGCGGTCTCGGCTTCGTGGAAGAGCACCAGCAGCGGCGCCTCCCCGGTGGAATCCCGCCAGGCTGAAGCCAGATCCAGCACGTGCCTTTCGACGCCGCCGAACAATTCTCCCGCGGCGCATAAAGCGATCCTGGGAACTGCGGATCTGCTTAGATCGTTCATCGGATCGGACGCTCCTGGTCGATGCCGCACCGCCGCCGGGGGAACCAGGCGGAAAAACAGCCGCGGATTATTTCCTTCTGCCGCGACCAGTCTGCGACCCGATCCGATTTTTGACAACCCGCAATGCGATAGGGAATTGGCGCATTCATCCCCCGGCGATCAGCCGCGGCCTCCCTCTAATCGCCGCCTGGACATCTCACTCGAAGCCGGAGAATAATTGCATTGTTGCCGCGACTCGAATATCTTTGTTCCGTCGAGGGAATGGTTCGGCAACCGTTTCTCTCGGCTTCGCCTGTCCCAACGGAAGTTCCGGGGCATGGGAATTGCTTGAAAAAGCGGGTGTTTCCGCAATTGCCCCCGGGACGGCGCAGGAGGCCTTCAATGAGATCCACACGCTTTATCGTGTTCTGGACGCTGCTGTTGATCGCATCGACAGTTGCCGCCCAACCTGTGGTCCAGTCCGTCCCCCGGGACCTGATCAACGGCCAGGCGATCACCATCACCGGACTCGGCTTCGGAGCCAAGGTTCCCGCCGCTCCCTTGAAGTGGGATAACTTCGATACCGGCGTGCCGGGCGAAATCATCCAGGGCTGGCAGATCGACTCCGCCAAATCGCTCTATCTCCCCAAGTACAGCACCGAAGTGACGCGCACCCCCGGCTCCCAGTCGCTCTACCAGCACTACATGGACGGCAACTACGGCTGCGCCGTGTACATCTACCCGCTGCCGGACTTCCAGAAGCTCTATGTTTCGGGCTGGTGGTACAACGAGGTCGGCGGCGCTCCTTCCCGCAACGTGAAGCTGATCAACCTCTCCGGCGGCCAGGGCTACAGCAATGTCGCCCAGCCCCAGAACCGGACGGATCTCTACCCGTCGAATCCCAACGGCCACCTCTACGCGACGACCCGTGACGGCGAAGAGATCGGCGATTATTCCCTGCGCGGCGACCTCCACTCCAACGAGTGGATGCGGATGGAACGCTACGTGGATGTCGGCACCATCAACGGCGGCGACGGCATCAGCTGGATCAAGCGCAATCTCCAGGATTGGGCCGAGATCAGGGGCACCATGTACAGCGACGAGAACAAGTACACGCTGCTGCTGATCACGCATTATTTCGCCCAGGACGTGGGCACGCCCAAACCCTGGATGAAGAGTTTCTGGGACGAGCTCTACGTGGACACCACGCCCGCCCGCGTGGAAATCGGCGACGCGCCCACCTGGAACGCCTGCACCCATCGCGAGATCCAGGTTCCCTTCGCCTGGGACAACACCGGCATCTCGTTCGTGGTCAATCGGGGAACTTTCCCGCCCAACTCGTCCGCATACCTCTACATCGTCGACGGCAACGGCTCCGACAGCGTGGTCGGGTACCCGATCAACATCGGGGAGGGAGACGAGGACGCGGGCCCTCCGGGAGTTCCGGGCAAACCAACTCGGAACTTCTGATCGGCAGGGGGAATGGCAGCTGATCAGTCCAAGCAGGATCTCCGCGAACGCAACCGGCTCTGGGTAACATGGGAGCGGCATCGCCGCTCCACTGAACTGGCCGATGTTCTCGGCATACCCATCAAAACCCTGGTTTCCGACCTGCCCTACCCGCTGCGCATCATGCTGCTCGGAATCAAGACTACATTGCTGCTGATCAGGAAGCGGCCCCGGTTGCTTTTCGTGCAGAATCCTTCTTTGATGCTGGCCGCCCTCGCCTGCGTGCTGAAGCCTCTCTGCGGATATCGTCTCGTGGTGGATCGACACTCGAATTTCGTCATCCGCACCCTCGATCCCAACCGCCTGGTCAGGAAAATCTTCGACAGCATCAGCCACTTCACCGTGCGCCACGCCGACCTGACGATCGTCACCAACGCTCCGCTGCGTGATCTGGCCGCGGGATGGGGCGGACGCGGATTCGTGCTCGAGGACAAGCTGCCCGACCTGGGACCCGGCGAAGACGCCGGACTCGGCCGCGGTACCCACGTGGTGTTCATCTGCACTTTCAGCACCGACGAACCGGTCGCCGAAGTGGTGGCGGCGGCCCGGATGCTGCCGCCGGGGATCACTGTCCACATCACCGGCGATTCCCGCCGGGCCGACCCCGAACTGGTCGCCGCAGCTCCCGCCAACGTTCGCTTCACCGGGTTTTTGCCCGAGGCCCGCTACGTGGGCCTGCTCCGCGGCTGCGATCTCGTCATGGCCCTGACCACCCGTCCCCACACCATGTTGTGCGGCGCCTACGAAGCGGTTTCGGCCGGCAAGCCGATGGTCATCTCCGATCACAAGGCGATGACCGGCTACTTCCATCGCGGCGCCTTCAGCACCGACAACTCCCCCGCCGACATGGCCTCGTCGATAACCGCGGCGCTGGACCACGCGCACGGACTCACCGTGGCGGTCGGCAAATTGCGGTCGATGCTGGAAAACGAGTGGAAAACCCGCTTCGAGGATCTGCAGGCGGAGCTGGATCTGCTGGATGAACGAACCGTCTGATCCCGGTCCCACGTGTCCACCGTCAGTTGCGGAAAGTGCGGGCCGCGCCATCGCCGTCGTCCGGACTAGCTGCGCGCCAGCCTCCGCTGCGGCTCGTTGATCAACAGGTCATATCCCGCGAATTCACGCAGTATCACCCGATCGCCAAGCAGGGGACCCGATGTCTGCTCCTGGAAGACGATATCCGGGCGGGGATTGATCTCGATGACCACCGGGCCTTCGGCCGACACCGCCACGTCCACGCCCAGCATCCGGTACCAGGGGAACGCAGACTGGGTCCGCAGCGCCAGATCCCGGGCCTCGCTCCAGAGCGGAACGGTGAATGAGGCGAAATCGCGTCCGCTGTCGGGATGGCTGGCGATCCCGCGACCGCTCTTGGCGTAGGCGATCGCCGCCGCCCTTCCGGTGCCGCTGTCGATGCCGGCGGCCACTCCCCCGGCGCTCCAGTTGTCCACGAGACTCGAACCGATCCCGAACCTCATGCTGGCCCCCGCCAGCAGGGATTCGCCGTCGCGCGACATCAGGGTCAGCATCCGGATTGTGCTGAGCGCCCCTGGAGCCAGCTCCGCGACTGCGGGATGGGAAACGACGACATCCTGCAGGAGCGAGCGCTCGTCGAGCGCGAAATCAGCCAGCGGGATCCGGCCGGAACCGGTCCTGGCGAAGATCCCGTCACTCCCGCTTTCGATCATCACCGCGGCGCGACCGGCCGATCCCATCACCGGTTTCATGAACAGGCTGGCGCGGCCCGAGGCGATGACAACGGCGGCGATGCGGTCGCTGGAACCCGGGCCGGGATCGATCACGCCCCAGGTCCGCGGCGCGGGCAACCCCGCCTCCGCCAGCAGGAGCGAGCAGACATCCTTGTCCGCGAAGAGGATCTCGTACTGCGGACGCTGCACCTCACGCTGGAGGCGGGCCCGCTGGTACGGGTCGTAGGCGGATCCGTAGTACCGGGCCCACTCGTCGCGGTTCTTCTCCCAGAAACGGCACGCTGAATAGTTGTCGGGGAAAGTCTTGAGCACGAAGAAGATGTAGAGGAAGTCGGAGACCACGCGCAGACGGGATGCCGTGCACTCGTTCCAGTCGACCAGGCTGAAATAGCACCACGGCAGGGCGGCGAATCGCAGCAGACGCCTCGCGCGCGGCACCGACCACGACTTCAGATCGCCGAGCGCCTTGAGCATCCGTACATAATGCTTCTCGATCACGGCCGCCCCCCGTCCGGTTCCGGTTGCTGATCATCCCCGTCGCCCAGCGGCACGAAGTAGGAATGCTTGCCGTCGACCGCCCGGGGAATATCCGCCGGGAATTCCACTCGGCAGACCATCGCGGGACCGAGCTCGCCCGCCGAACCCGCGATCAGCTCATTCTCCATCCTTTCCCGCTCGGCCGCTCCCGCCTCATTGCCCGTGACGATCAGGACGCGGACCAGATCCGGTTCCTGCTGCACGATGCGGAAGCGACGGATATCCGCGCCGTCGTCCAGCAGCTTCTCCACCAGATAGGCGAAGACCACCGAATGGACCCGCCGGCCGTCCGGCGTGTGGATGTACTGCCCCTGGTGCCGTCCCTGCACGGCCTCGAGCAACGGCAGCCCCCGCCCGCAGGCACAGACGCCGGCGCCGAGAGTGATCACATCTCCGAGACGATAGCGCAGCAGCGGAGTCATGACGTTGTTCAGATCGGTGACCAGCGCCTCGCCCGTCGAATCGTCCGCTCCGGATCCGGGCTCCACCTCCAGCAGCACGTTCTCGGCCAGGATGTGACGCCCCCCCGCTGGACATTCGAAACTGATGATGTCGGTTTCGCTGCAGCCGTATTCTCCGATCACCGGACAGCCCAGGATCGAGGCCAGGCGCCGGCGTTCGGCGGCGAGAATCATTTCCGCGGTGCAGATGACCGCCTTGAGCCCCGTCATCGGCGCGGCGATCCCCGCGACCATCCCCGCGTCGACTGCCGCGTCGACGACCGATGAGATGAGAGTGCTGTAGCCGTAGATATAATCCGGCCCCCATTGCGCCAGGCGCTGCAGCGTCGATGCGCGACGCCCGGGATCCATGTCGGTGGAGTGGATCAGCAACCGGTTGAGCATCTGGTTGCGCAGGACGGAGGTCCCTTGCCCCGCCGGCAGCGGCCTGCCCCAGCAACGGGCTTCCCTGTCGCCGGGATGGATTCCGTACCAGCCCTGCGAGCGCAACCGGGCCGCATGGACATGGGCCCCGGTATTGCCGTCGGCGTAGACGGTCAGGGGGATGCCCGACGTGCCGGCTGTCTGGCGCCGGGAATAAGGCCGCAGCAAACGCGCCGGCAAGTGGATCCCGCCGACAGCCCGGCGCAGATCCTG
Source organism: uncultured Fibrobacteraceae bacterium (assembly GCA_964646035.1). GTDB lineage: Bacteria > Krumholzibacteriota > Krumholzibacteriia > LZORAL124-64-63 > LZORAL124-64-63 > CAYLMM01. Next base: position 19,706 of record CAZYDJ010000023.1, read on the forward strand.
CTTTTCCATCGGCGGCAGCCGGCCGAGGTCGGCCAGGGATTCGATCCGCCCCGGAGCCAGACCCGCCGCCTCGATCCGCTCCCGGTGGAAGGGCTGTTTCCAGGCCGCCTGCAAAATCCGGCGCAGCTTCCGCAGCTGCAGTTCCCGGAGCGAATCCGGGGAAAACCACTGGCTCCGCTCCAGGTCGCGCCGGATCAGATACGGCGTCTCGCCGCGCAGCAGATAGGCCGTCGGCAACACCACGCGGCGGGTCAGAAAACGGCTCATGGCGATTCCTCCGCGGCCGTCCGGCACTGCTGAGCGAGAACTTCGCCCACGCTGCGCGCCCTTATCGCCAGATCCATCAGGGTGATGGCCATTCCGGCGGCGAACCACCAGTAGATCTCGTAGAGGTCCATCCCGAACAAACCGAGGATCATCCGCACGAAGATGAACCCGTAGACGGCGGTGCAGACCGCGGCGAGGAATTCCATGCGGCCGATGTGTTCGAGCACGTCCCGGCGCAACGGCGGCGGAGCAGCCACCGAACGCAGCGTGGATTTCAGTCGCCGGGCCTCGGATCTGAAGCGGGAGCGGGCCCGGCGCAGGCTGCGGATCATCGCGTAGACCAGGAAGAGGAAGATGATCAATCCCTGGATCCCCAGGTTGGTCGCCACCTCCAGGTAGAGGTTGTGCGTGTCCTGCTTCCGGCCGAAAGTCTCGCGGCGCACTTTCTGGAATGAGGCCACGCCCACCCCGGTCGGATGCGCCAGGAAAATCCGCCAGGCGTCGTCCAGGATCTGGATCCGGGCTTCCTTGGAATGACCTTCCGCCTCCTGGCCGTTGATGCTCTTGAATCGATCCACGTACTGATCGGGGATCAGCGGAAACGCGGCGACGGCGATCGCGGCGGCGACGAGCAGCCAGACCAGCTTGCGCCCCGACTGGGACAGCCAGAAGAGCAGGAAGGCGAAGAAGGCCACATATGCCGTGCGCGAACCGGAATAGAGGATGCAGATCGAGGACGTCACCAGCGGCGGCAGCAACATCAGACGCAGCCACCGGTTGCGGACTACCGGGAAGAGGAAGACGCAGAAGGGGATCAACCCCATCGCCAGCCCGCCCAGACTGTTGGGATGGCTATAGATCGGCACTGCCCCGTGCAGGCGCATCACGCCCTGGTTCTCCCAGACCAGTCCGCCGGAAATCGCGCCGCGCGCCGATTCCAGGGTCACGTAGAAGCAGGCCAGGATGAAGGCGGCCAGGAACCAGGCCGTTCCGCGCGGGGAGCGGACCAGGGCAGCGATGAACAGGGTCAGCATGGCGAACTTGATGACGCGGTCGACGAAGACCGTACGGGCGGCCTCTGGATCGGCGGCGAAGGGAATCTGCAACAGCATGGCCAGAAAGAGCAGCGCGATGCCCGTCATCACTTCCCGGCCGCCGAGTGGACGGCGATCGGCGGCGGAGAGGGCGACCACGCAGACCACGGTCAGGAAGGAGCCGACCAGGAACTCGAAACGGATGGTGGCGAAGATTTCCCGCCGGGCGGCCCAATGCATGTACTTGGCCAGAACGAAGGTCAGAAACATCAGGGTAACGAAAAGATGAGGCTCGGGATAAGCCTTGAGCGCCAGCGTACGCAGGCGGACTCCAATCCTTTCGTCTCGGGGCATTCGGTTCACCTTCCCGCGCCGCGGCGCCGTCAATCCGCCGTCTGCGACCGCATCCCCGCCACAGCCTCGTCGAGCAAGGGCAGGAAGGATCTTGCGGCGGTGGTGTTTCCGTTGCGGTCGGGATGACTGTCGCTCCCGCCTCCGGTGGGATAGGCCGACCAGTTGCCGCGTCCGTTTCCGGTCAGGATGTCATAGTAGTCGAAGACCGCCACGTTCCCGGGCTTATAATCGGCGAGCCAGCCGGCTTCTTTATCGGCGAGCCAGCTGTTGAACTCGCGCGCCCAGTCGGCGGACTTCGGTTCGGAGCCGAACCACTTCTTGATCCTGGTCTTCAGGCCGCCGGCTGTCGGATCCGCCCGCGGCGGCGCGGTCACGGCCACGAACAGGACTTCGGGGCGCTCCTGGAACAGGGGCAACAACGAGCGATAAGCCGCCTTGGCGTTGGCCACCGTCCGCTCGGGTGAATCGGGGTCGCCCGGCTCCACTCCGGGTCCGACGAAATCGTTGTTCGGGTAGCAGGATTTGAATACGACGATGTGATTGGTCCGCCCGTCGGCATATAGCCGGTCCTGCCGGTCGACCCGCAGCAGATCGTCCATGTGGTCGGCGAATTTCCGCCGCCAATGCTCGATGTCGGTGTCGGCGCCGAGACGCGACTCGTAGGTCAGCTCGTGGACCTCGTAGCCCACCGACGCCAGCAGGCTGCGCAGCCCGCCTCCGTTGGGATGGCTGACGTAGATACAGCGCTCGCCCGATCCACTCTCGCCGCCGGTCTTCTGGCCGGGATCGGCCAGCAACTGGCCGCCGCAGGAGTGGTGGATGAAGAGCAGGCGCAACGGTTCTCCCGGCGGCGGGAACATATCCCTTCCAGCTCCGGTCATGCCTTCCCCCTCGCAGGAGGCCGCAGCCGCGGCGGCGGCCAACATCAAGAACAGGAACATGGTCGAAATCAGTTTCAAGGCTCTCCCCCTCCGGCTCCAGGCCCGTGACTTGCTTGCGGACAGATGATAAACCCAGTCAATGCCGACTGGCCACAACCGTTCCGCGATTCCAGGGTTCTTAAAATCAGTTTTTCATAATCGCGAGAATCGTGTAGCCTGTTCGGGATCCTCGCTTGGTGCTAGTTCTTGTGTCATCAGGAGGCTGACATGACCCGGAAATGGAAATTTTTAACGGTAATCTGCGCAATTCTCGTCGCGGCCGGAATGCTCG
>CAZYDJ010000024.1:0-5728 GCA_964646035.1 uncultured Fibrobacteraceae bacterium
ATGCTCCGAGCCAGACCAGGCCGGCGGCGTAGAGAGGCACCATGGTGGGCAACCCGCTGCCGCGCAGGGAGGCGATCGCGGCCGCCGCCAGGGCCAGGACGGTCAGGGCGCAGAGCCCCAGGATCCGATCCAGCACGGTGCCGCAGAAAACCGAGAACGAGCGCTGTTCCTGGCGGCCGAGGTCGATGATCTTGACCGCGTCGCCGCCAACGTTGGCCGGCAGGAAATTATTGAAGAACAATCCCACGAAGTAGAGCCGGCCGATTTCGACCGCCGGCGTGGCGATCCCGGCCAGGCGCAGGATCCACCCCCACTGCAAGGCTCCCCCGGCGGCGGAAAGCAGATAGACGGCGGCCGAGGCGATCAGCCAGCCCCAGCGGGGATCGGCCAAAGCCTCGCGGATCTCGCCGAACGAGAGCCGGGTCAGCAGGAAAGCCACCAGGGCCACGCTGACCGCGAGCCGGAACAGGGGCTGCAGCACCGAGCGCTTCATGCCTTCCCCCGCCGACCGCGGCGGCGTTCCGCTGCGGCGGCAAAAATTCCCAGCGACTCCGCCGCGCAGCGGTCCCAACTGAACGAGGCCGCCCACTGCCTGGCCGCCGCCGAATAGGCTTCACGGCGTTCCCGGTCGCGGATCAGGTCGATCGCGGCGGCAGCCATGGCTTCGGCGTCGCCGTAAGGCACGAGCACCCCGGTCTGACCGTCGCGAACCGAGTCGCGCAGGCCGGGCCGGTCGCTGGCCACCGTCGGCAGCCCGCATTCGTTGGCCTCGATCACCGTCAGACCCCAACCCTCCTTGGGACTGGGATTGAGAAAGACGTGCGCCCGGCACAGGGTGCGGACCAGTTCGTCCCAGGGCAGATGGCCGGTGAAGCGGACCGAATCGCCCAGACCCATGCGGTCGACCAGGCGGCGCAGGCGGTTCTCGTCGGGGCCGCGCCCCATCACCAACAACCGGGCGTCGGGCATCTCCCGGCGCATGACGCCGAAGGCCCGGACCGCGACATCCACGCTCTTGTAGCGGCGCAGACGGCTCCAGGAAACGACCAGCGGGGTCTCGTCCCGCGGCGGCGGATCCTCGATCCGGAATCGCTCATGCTCCATACCGCAGTAGACGGTCGTGACGCGATCGGGCGAAAGGCCGCGGCCGATCAGGTCGTCGCGGGTCGAAGGGCTGATGACCTCGAAATCCACGTTGCGATAGAAGGCGGGGATCAGGCGTTCCGCCGCCCAGACGTAGGAGGCCAGCAGCGGATTGGCTTCGCGGAAGACCGTCGAGCCGAAGAGGTGGGGCACCAGGGCCACCACCGGCACATCGCCGCTGTAGAGCGGCGTATAGAACGGGATCTTGTTGATGTCCTCGACCAGCACGTCGTAGGCGTTCTCGCGCAGCATCCGCTTCAGCACTCCGGGCAGCACGAAATTGGCCACCGTCCAGTGGCCGTGGCGGGTGATCCGCACGCCGTCGATCATGTCCGCGGCCGGGGCTCCGGGGTAGCCGGAGACGACGAGGTCCACTTCGTGCCCGTCCGCCACGCAACGCTTCAGTATCTCGTGCAGATGGATCTCGGCTCCGCCGCCGAGCGGGTCGCGGATGTCGCGCCAGTTCACCGCCAGGATCCTCACGCGGTCCTCCCGGGGGCGTCCTTGGTGACCAGGACCCCGATGGTCATCATGGTGTAGAGCGACGAACGCCGATCCCGCCGGCGTTCGCGCAGCGAAGCCAGCCACCGCCCGATCGGCGGCACCGGATCCGGGTACATCGGCAGACGACGGCCGCAGCGGGTAAGCAACATCTTGCGCAGGGCGCGATACCACAGGCCGGGCACCATCCAATTGCCGTAGGTGCGCAGGACTCGCCCGCCGGCACCGGCGGCGACGGCCTCGAGTTCAGCCGGAGAAAACTGGGTTTCCCAGCCGGCGAACCAGCGGTCCAGGGCGATCAGGATCTTCTTGCCCACCGTGTAGTAGTGGTACTTCTGGGGCACGTCCACCAGCAGGACGCCGCCCGGCCTCAGCACCCGCAGATCCTCGCGCAACAGCGGCAACGGATCGCGGAAATGCTCGAGCAGGCCCTGGTGGAAGACCACGTCGAAGGTGTCGTCGGGAAAAGGTTTGCTCAGCGCGTCGCCGCCGACCGGCTGGACACTCACTCCCGCCGCCGCGGCCGCCTGCAGGGTGAGATCGAGCGATCCCGGCACGTAGTCCAGGGTCCAGACGTCGGCCCCCGCCTTGGCCAGGGCCACCGCGTCGCGACCGGTGCCGGCGCCGACCTCGAGCACCTTCTTGCCCGCCATCCCGCCCCAGGCCAGCAATTCGGCCACGATGCGGTCGTCGGTCCCGTAGACATCATCCAGGGAAAGATCGTCGGCCTGCTCCCAGAAATCCTGCCAATGCCGCTTGGTCGAGGTTCTCACTCCTGGTCCCCCGTCGTGGCGTCGGCCTTCCCGTTCTGCTCCCCCTTCAGGATCTCGGCGGCGGCCCGGTCGAGCACGCCGTTGACGAATCCCACCGACTCCTCGCCGCAGAACAGGCGGGCCAGTTCGCACGACTCGTCCAGCACCACGCGGGCCGGCACGTCGGGGTGGTAGCAGAGCTCGGCCAGGGCCAGGCGGAAGATGGCCTGCTCGACCTTGCCGACCCTGGCGGGATCCCAGTTCTTGAACAGGCCCTTCAGCATCCCGTCGAGCTGCCGCTTGTTGGCGACGATCTCGGCGGCCAGACGGCGGACGAATTCCACTGTGTCGGGAGCCGGGCCGCGGCGTTCGATCTGATCATCGAGACAGGACTGCAGATCGTTGCCGCTTATCTCGGCCGCATAAAGCGATTGCACCAGCAACTGGCGGCCTTTGGTACGTTTACCCAATATCAGCCCTCGTCGATCGAGTTGCAGAGGTTGATCATTTCCAGGGCCGTCAACGCGGCGTCGAAGCCCTTGTTCCCCGATTTTGTGCCGGCCCTTTCGATGGCCTGATCCAGGGTGTCGGCGGTGATGACACCGAACGTCACCGGCACCGTGGTGTCAAGCGATACCTGGGCCACGCCCTTGGCCACTTCAGCAGCCACGAAACTGAAATGCGGCGTGTCGCCCTGGATGAGACAGCCGAGGCAGATCACGGCGGCGTAGCGGTCGGTGCGCGCCAGCCGCTGGGCGGCCATCGGGATCTCGAAACTGCCGGGCACCCAGGCCACGTCGACCTTGGCGTCATCGACGCCGTGGCGGCGCAGGCAGTCCAGCGCTCCGTCGAGCAGCTCGCGGGTGATGAACTCATTGAAACGGCTGGCGACCACGGCGAAACGTCCGCCGCGATTCTCGAAACCGCCCTGGAATGTCTTGCCCATTTCTTCCTCCTCGGGTTCGGGATGCAATCAGTCCATGTCGACCTTGGCTTCGCCCTCGATCGATTCGAGCAGATGGCCCATGCGGGTCTTCTTGGTCTGCAGATAATGTAGATTGCGGACGTTGGGGCGGATCTCCAGCGGCACGCGGCCGACTACCTCCAGCCCGTAACTGTCCAGTCCGACGATCTTGCGGGGGTTGTTGGTCATCAGTTCCATCCGGCGAACTCCCAGATCACGCAGGATCTGGGCTCCGATGCCGTACTCCCGCAGGTCGGCGGCGAACCCGAGGCGATGATTCGCCTCGACGGTATCGCATCCTTCGTCCTGCAGGCGGTACGCCTTGAGCTTGTTCACGAGGCCGATTCCCCGGCCCTCCTGGCGCATATACAGGAATACGCCGCAGCCCCGTTCCTGGATCTGGGCCAGGGCCGCCTCCATCTGGTCGCCGCAATCGCAGCGCAGCGAGTGGAAGAGATCGCCGGTCATGCATTCGGAATGCACGCGCACAAGGGTCGTGCCCTCGGGATCGGGCTCACCCTTGACCAGGGCCACATGCACCTTGTCGTCGACCGAGGTGCCGTAGGCGTACATCCTGAAAACGCCGAAGCGGGTCGGCAAATCGATCTCGACTTCGCGGCTGACCAGCTTCTCGTGATCGCGGCGGTAGCGGATCAAAGCCGCGATGGAGACCAGCTTCAGCCCGAACTCGTCGGCCATCTCCCGCAGGCGGGGCAGCCGGGCCATCGAGCCGTCGTCGTCCATGATCTCGCAGAGGATGCCGGCCGGATACAAGCCGCCGATATTGCAGAGGTCGATCATGGCCTCGGTGTGGCCGGCCCGCTGCAGCACGCCGCCGGGCTGGGATTCGAGCGGAAAGATGTGGCCCGGGCGGGCGAGGTCGGCCGGTCGGGCGTCGGAATCCACGAAGATCTCCACCGTGCGCGAACGGTCGGCCGCGGAAATGCCGGTGGTGATGCCCTCGGCGGCGTCCACCGAGACGGTGAACGCGGTGCCCAGCGGGGCGGTGTTGCGGGCGACCATCGGCTGGATGTCCAGCTCGTCGAGGCGCTCGCCGGTAGCGGACAGGCAGATCAATCCGCGGCCGTACTTCGTGATGAAGTTGATCGCCTCGGGAGTAACCTTCTGCGCGGCCATGACGAAGTCGCCTTCGTTCTCGCGATCCTCGTCATCGACAACGATGATCATCTCTCCCGCCTGCAGCGCGGCGATTGCTTCTTCGATGGTGTCGAGTTCGAATTCCTTGGCCATGATCATCTTCCTTTGGGAAAATTCCGGCCGGGGCCGGCTTTCCTTGTTCAGACGCCGTAACGGCTGCCGCGCCCGGTCCGACGAAATCCCATAGTGCGAACCCGGTCCGAGTCGATTTTTCCTGGGTCCTCTTTACTGCCTTCTTTTCCTGCACCGGCGCGCCGCATCCCGCCATCGCGCACGGCCTTGGCCAAGACGTCGGCCTCTATGTTCACCAGGTCGCCCGCGCGCAAGGATCCGAACTTGGTCGCGGCGAGGGTGTGGGGAATGATCCACAATGAGAATCCCCGGTCGAACGGTCCCTCGTCGAGGGTGAGGCTGACGCCGTCGACCGCTATCGAACCCTTGGGCAGCAGATACGACAGTATTTTCGCCGGCGCCGAGAAACTCAGCGCCAGGCCGCCGCCGGTCCTGCGGCTCGACTTCAACCTGCCCACGCCGTCCACGTGTCCGAGCACCGAATGGCCGCCCATCGAGTCGCCGACCTTCAGGGCGGGTTCGAGATGGATCCGCCTTCCGGGCCGCCAGCGCCCGAGACTGGTCAAACGCCGGGTTTCGTCCACGGCCTCTACCGTCACCCGCGGCCCGCGGATCGAAGTGACAGTCAGACAGATGCCGTCCACCGCCAAGCTGTCCCCGATCTGCAGTTCCGGGGCGGTGGTGGGAGCGTCGAGAGTCAGATCGGTCAGCGCGCCGCGACGCCCGACCGCGGCCACGGTCCCGATCTCGCGAACCAGTCCGGTGAACATCTCAGGCCTCCGTTCCGGCCGGGGTTTCGTCCTCGGCCATGGTCAGCCGCGCCAGCGAATCGGCGAAAGGCGTCCGGTCCCAGACCATCGCCGTGTCGTTCCCGTAGGTATGGCTCCGGGTCGGTCCGAAGCGGCGGAAACCGTCGCCGGGTCCGTTGCCGACGGGCCAGGACGGCCCGCCGCCCAGGAAGACCGGCGCCGTGAAATTCACCCAGCGATCGACCAGGCCGGCGCCCAGGAAAGACGCCGCCAGGGTCGGGCCTCCTTCGACCATCAATACCGATATCCCCAGGTCGCCGGCGCGCCGCAGCAGATCGGCGGGATCCACCGAGCCGTCGCGCAGCTCGCAATTGACGATTTCCATCGCC
>CAZYDJ010000024.1:5828-8106 GCA_964646035.1 uncultured Fibrobacteraceae bacterium
CGCGGCGCCGGTTTCCGGACCGGCGAAGACCAGGGCGCCGGGGCGATCCCATCCCGCGGCGGCTCTCAACATTGTATCGGCGCAGGCCGGGCGTGGATCTTCGCGCGGACAGTCCGGACCGGCGAACCGTCCGTCGAGGCGCGGGTTGTCGGCGGCCACGGTCACACGGCCGACCAGCACGGCGTCACACCAACGGCGCAACCGATGCACCTCGATCTGGGCCGCCTCCCCGGTCAGATAGAACGGCTTGCCGGCGCTGTCCAGATCCCGCGGCGGAGCGAAGCGGCCGTCGAGCGAAGTCGCCGTCTTGAGCAGGACAAATGGCCGGCTGAAGGCCGATGTGACGACGAAGGGCCAGATCAGGTCGAGGCATTCAGCGCCGCGGACTCCTACGGTGGTATCGATCCCCGCCGCGTTGATCAGTTCCAGGCCGCCGCCGGCGACATTGGGGTTCGGATCGCGAACCCCGACCACCACCCGCTTGATTCCGGAATCGACGACTCGTGGAGCGCAGGCCGGAGTCCGGCCCTGGTGGTTGCAGGGCTCGAGGGTGACATAGAGCGTCGCTCCGCGCGCGGAATCGCCCGCGTCGTCCAGGGCGACCGCCTCGGCGTGATCATGCCCGGGGCCGAGATGGCGGCCGCGACCGACGATCTCGCCGTCAAGCACGACGACCGCGCCGACCGGCGGGTTGGGCCAGGTGCGCGAAGGCAGATCGGCGGCCAGGCGCAAGGCCTCGGCCATGAATGCGGAATCCACGTGAAGCATGGTCCTCGCACCGGGACGGGAGTCGGATCGGATGGCAGGCAGGTGGGGCCGCAACCGGCGCGGACGCGCCGGAGCAGATGTTCCCCAACTTCTCCCATCCAGACTTTAACTGTCGGCCCCGGAATTCCACCGGGTCGGCCGTTCGCGGCAGCGAACGGTTCACGGGCTATGACCGTCGGTGGGGACTTTCACCCCGCCCCGAAGTTGTGGGCTCGGCTGATAATGTACTGACAAATCCCAAATTATTATTCCCGCAACTCCTTGTCAAGTACAGGGGTCGCGGGTTCGGGCCTCCAGCGGGCCGGTCTCAGTCCTGGGCTCGGGCCGAATCCCATTCGGCGAAGAGAGCGTCGACGAAGGCGTCGGGATCGAAAACCGCTAGATCCTCGGCCCGCTCCCCCACTCCGATATAACGGACCGGCAGTCCCAGCGTCTCGGCTATGGCGACGACTATGCCGCCCTTGGCCGTGCCGTCGAGCTTGGTCAGGATCAGCCCGTCGACCGGCACCGTCTCGGCGAAAGCCTTCGCCTGCTGCAGACCGTTCTGCCCGGTGTTGGCGTCCACCACCAGCAGGGTCTCGGGATTGCGCGAGGTCTTGCGGGTGATGACCCGGGCCATCTTGCCGAGTTCGTCCATCAGGTTGGTCTTGGTATGCAGGCGTCCGGCGGTATCGACGATGACCACGTCGTACCCGCGGGCGGCGGCTGCGGACAACGCGTCGAATACCACGGCCGCGGGATCGGCTCCCTGCCCCTGCTGCACGCAGGCGACACCGATCCGATCGGCCCAGATGCTCAACTGCTCCACCGCCGCGGCCCGGAAAGTGTCTCCGGCGGCCAGCAGCACGGATTTGCCCTGGTTCTTGTAGTGGAAGGCCAACTTGGCGATGCTGGTGGTCTTGCCGGTGCCGTTGACTCCGACCACGAAGACCACGTGCACGCCGGGAACCTCGGGGACAGCCTCGGCCACCGGCCCGGCGTCCTCCCGCGACTTGCCCTTGCCCTTCTTCTTCTTCTTCTTCCCCCCCGCCGACGGTTCGTCGCCGGCGTCTTCCCAGGAGATAAGCCGCACTTTCGGTTTAGCCTCGGCCAGGGTCTTGCTGATGTCGCCGCGGATCACCTGCAGCACTCCGGCCAGCGAAGCCTCGCCGCCCTCCTCCTTCAATCTATGCTCGATGTTCCGCGTGATCCGGGTGCTGGCCTGAACTCCCAGATCGGCCGAGATCAGCATCTCTTCGATCTGGTCGAGAGTATCCGCGTCGAGCCGCACCTTGCCGCGCAGCAAATCATCCAGACGCCCGAAAAGGCTGCTGCTGGTCTTGCTCAGACCCTGGCGCAGCCTGTCGAAAGCTCCTCTTATCATTCACCGGCCTCCATGGCCCTGGTTATCGGATCGTCCTGCCGGTCGTCTTCCGTCTCCCGCGTATCCCCGCCATCTTCAGGCTCGGTGGCTTCGGGCTGCGCCGCGGCTTCCGCCTGCTCCTCGGCCTCGACCGGCCCCGGCTCTCGG
>CAZYDJ010000024.1:8116-10243 GCA_964646035.1 uncultured Fibrobacteraceae bacterium
GGCCAGGGACAAGGTGATGCGGCTCTCGCCTTCCTGGGCCGCGTCCGCGTCCGGAGTGTCCTGCTCATCCAGGGTGATGGAGATGGAATCGCGATCGATCCGCTTGCGGCGGGCTGCGATGGCCTGGCCCAGATCGGCGTCGCCATCACTGGCTGCGACATCCTGGAAACTGACCGAGACCAGGGAGCTGACTCCCTGCTCCATCATGGTCACGCCGTAGAGGTGGTTGGCGATTTCCATGGTCAGCTTGTTATGCGTGACGACCAGGAACTGGGTATCCTTCGAGAACTCCTGCAGCATCCGGACGAAGCGATGCACGTTGGCGTCGTCGAGCGGCGCGTCGGCTTCGTCGAGGAGGCAGAACGGCGACGGCTTGACGAGGTAGACCGCGAAGAGCAGCGCCAGGGCGGTCATGCAGCGTTCGCCTCCGGACAAGAGCCGGATGTGATCGACCCGCTTGCCCTTGGGTTGGGCGATGATGCGCAGGTTGGACTCCAGCGGATCGTCGGTGCGCAGCATCTCGAGATCGGCGCGGCCACCCTCGAACAGGGTCTGGAAGACCGCGATGTAGTTGCGCCGGACCTCTTCGAAAGTCTCCTGGAAAAGCTTCCGCGCTGTGCGATTGATCCGCTCGATCGTGGTCTCGAGGTCGGCGCGGGCCTTCTCCACGTCGGCCAGCTGCTTCTCCAGGAACTGCAGCCGCTCGCTCTTCTGCTCGTATTCCTCGACGGCGAGGTGGTTGACCGGGCCGAGCGAAGACATCTTGCTGCGGCGGACCTCCAGCAGATCACGCGCCTGGGCGATCTGGAAGACGTCGCCGTCGAGCTCGAGCTCATTGGGCAGCGCCTCCGGATCGTAGGACCGCACCAACTCGCGGAACGAGCCTTTGTATTGCTCCTCTATCCGCTCGACGAGATTGGCCCGGCGCACCTCCATGGTCGCCAGCTCGGTCTCGATGGCATGGATGCTCTCGCGGCATTTGCTGCGCTTGTCCTCGATCTCCTTGATGCGCTCGTGCCAGACCGCGGTCTGCTGGTGCAGCGACGAGATGGCTTCGGCGGAGGCCTGGACCAGCAGCCGGCGACGCTCGCGTTCGTCGAGTCCCTGCTCCAACTTCGCGCGGCGGTCGAAGATCTCCTTCTCCATCGATTCGATTTCTTCGCGGCCCAGTTCGATCTCCTGGCGCAACCGTTCCTCGCCGGCGGTCATCTCGGCCACCGACGCGCGCAGATGGCCGAGGGTGGCGGCCAGTTCCCGCATCTCCCCCTCCAGGCGGGAGCGGGTCAGACGCTTGTGCTCGACGTCGGCGCGGATCAGATCGCGCTCCTGCTCGCCTTCGGTGACCATCCGGCGCAGCTCATCCAGACGCAGACTGCTGTCGGTGCGCATCCGGCCGCTCTGGTCGATGGTGCCGCTGATCTTTTCCAACTCGGCGCGGAAACCATTCTCCTCCGCCTGCAGCGTCTGCCGGTCGCGGGCCACCGCCGCCAGCCTGGCTTCGGCCGCCTCGCAACGGCTGCGGGACTCGGCCGAATCCACATGCAATCGACCGAGTTCGGCGTCGACCTCGGCCAGTTCCTGTTTGGCGGTCTCGAACCGGGTGCGGAATTCGTCCCGCCGCTGCACGGCCGCGGCCTGTTTGCTCCGCGCGCCGTCGATGGCCGCGTCGATGGCCGTGATCTCGCCGGCCAGCTTTTCCAGCTTCTCGGCGCGTCCGAGCAGACCGATCTCTTCGCCCTTGCCTTTTCCTCCCCGCACGACGCCGTCGCTGGTCACCAGCAATCCGTTGCGCGAGAGGCAGATGACGGTGGCCGCGCCGGCGTTGGCCACGGCCGCGGCCAGGGCGGACTCATCGTCTTCGAAGGCCCAGGTGCGGGACAACAGCCGGGCGAGATGGGGAATCGCAGTCGCTTCGCCGCCGACCAGTTCGGCGGCCCGCCGCCCGCCCGCCGGAGGCTCCGGGGCCGGATCCGCGCCGATCGGGATCTCGCTCAGCAGGAAGCCGGCCCGTCCCTTGCCGTCGCGGCGCAGTTCGGTGACCAGTTCCAAAGCGGTAGTCGCACCGTCGACAACGATCGAGCCGACGAGTTCGCCGAGCAGGCCCTCCAAAGCCTCGGACCAGCCGTC
>CAZYDJ010000024.1:10253-22463 GCA_964646035.1 uncultured Fibrobacteraceae bacterium
CGCGTGAAGATCTCGACTGTTTCCACCGACACAGACCACGAAACGGTCCAGCTGTGCGAGGATCCGGCTTCCGGTTATCGGTGCATCATTGCCATCCACAGCACTCGCCTCGGACCAGCCGTCGGCGATGGTGAGCCGGTCGGCCAGGCTGCCCAATACGCGGGGCTCGTCGGCCCGGGACTGCAGCACCGAGCGGGCGCCGCCGCCGTAGCCCTCGTAGCTCTCGGCCAGGCGCCGCAGCATGTCGTGCCGTGAGCGCAGGGATTCGCGACGCGCCTCGCGTCCGGAAATATCGTCGCGCAATTCGTCCGCGGCGTCGGCGGCCGATTGGATTTCGTGTTCGAGCGCCACCAGCTTTTCGAGCATCCCGCGCCGTGTCGATGCGATCCGCTCAAGGTCCTGCTCCAGCCCGGAGCGGCGTTCGCTCTCCGCCGCCAGGGCCTCGCTCTGCGCCTGCTCCTCGCCGTCCAGCGTCGACATCCGCTCACGGCGATTCTCCAGGCGGATCTCCAACTCGCGCATCTCGCTCTTGCATTTGTTGTCGGTCTCGATGAACTCGAGGTTGATCTGGCTGGCCTGTTCCAGGGCATGACGATTCTCGTCGAAACGGGAGACCGTCAGCTTCAGCTCTTCTTCGGCGCGCTCGAGATCGCCGGCCAGGGCCTCGACCTCGGTCGTCAGCGCTACACGCCTCTGCTCGAGACCGTGGATCTCGGAATGGGTGGTCTCGCGCCGGGAACAGGTGTCGGCCACCATCTCGGTGTTTTCCTGCAGACGCTGCTTGTGATCCTCGATGCGCTGCTCCAGCAACATGGCCCGCTGCTCGGTCCGGTGCAGATCCTCCTCGAAGGCCTGCAGCGATTCCTCCAGCCCGTGCCTCTCGGCCTCGCGCTCGTCGACAGCCGGCCGCGTCGATTCGACCTTGGCCCGCAACTCGGCCAGTTCGCCGGATTCGGATTCGATGTCCACGTCCAGCACCTGGCGCTTTTCGCCCAGCTCCGACTCGGTCGTCTCCATCTCGGTCCAGGAACGGTCGGCCATGGCCAGGTCCAGGGCCCGGATCTCGGCGTAGAGCCGACTATAACGCCGCGCCTTGCCCACCTGCCTCTGCAGCGACCGGACCTCCCGGCCGATCTCATCGATGATGTCGCGCAGCCGCAGCAGATCGTGCTGGGTCTGGCCCAGCTTGCGCTGCGCCTCCTTGCGCCTCGCCTTGTACTTCACGATTCCCGCGCCCTCTTCGATCAGCAGGCGGACCTCTTCGCGATTCTCGTTGAGAACGCGGCTGATCTTCTCCTGCTCGATGACGCTGTAGGCCGTGTTGTTGACGCCGCTGTCGAAGAACAGATCCCGCAGATCCTTCAACCGCACCGGCGATCCGTTCAGGTAGTACTGGCTGAATCCGTCGCGCGTGACCCGTCGCTTGATCGACACCTCGTCGAATTCGACCGGGATGGCGTGATCCTCGTTCGAGAAGACCAGGCTGACTTCGGCCAGCGAGACGGGTTTACGCTTGGCGGTGCCCTTGAAGATGATGTCTTCCATCTTCTCGCCGCGAAGCTGCTTGGCCGACTGCTCGCCCAGCACCCAGCGGATCGCATCGACAATATTGCTCTTCCCGCAGCCGTTAGGCCCCAGGATAGCGGTGATACCGCGATCGAATTCCAGGACGGTCCGGTCCACGAAAGACTTGAACCCCTGCATTTCCACACGTTTGAGCTTCAACGTTCACCTTTCGGATCAACGGAGCGCGGCATTGTTGCGTCCGATGCTGCAAATCAGGGAAGACGGGAAACTGCGACCCAATCCGTCTTCAGGATGTTCTTCAATTCCTCGGCTGCCGCTCGAGCGGATGAGCGGTCGGGGAAACTGCCGGCGTAGATCCGGTACCAGGTCATGCCGTCATCGGATGTCCAGGGACGAATTGCACCCAGCACTCCGCGGCGGCGCATGATGGCCGCCTCCTTCTCGGCCGACACGCTGTCGGCCAGGGAATAGACGTGCAGGGCCCAGCCGTCCGCGGCCACCGGCATGGTCCAGTCGATCAGCGGAGCTTGATCGACGACCGTCCCGACGGGCGTCGATTCTTCAGCAGGCGTCTCTTCCGCGACAGTCACGTCGGGCTGCGGCGCGGGTTCCTCCACCACCGTCTCGATGGAATCCTCCGCGTCCCCGGCGACGTCCTCGGCAGAGACAGCGTCTTCGCCGGCGGCAGCGCCCTCGTCGGCGGCAGCGGTCAGATCAGATTCGGTTTCAGTAATCTCTTCGCCGGCGACGGCCTGTTGCCCGGACTGGTCCTGGGCAATCGGGGTCTCCCGGTCCGGACCTTGGAAATCGTCTCCGCCCGAGAACAAGAACCACCAGCCGGCGATCCCCAGCAGGACCACCACCAAAGCGACGGCGAGCCAGCGGAACAGCGGCGAACTGCCGCCGTCTCTTTCTTCCGGGGCCTGGCTGCCGACGCCGGTACTCACTCCCTCGCCGGCGCCGAAGGCCACTACCGCCTTGGGCCTGTCGCCGACGAGGCGGGCGTCGCGGATCATCTCTTCGACCCGATCCGGCTCATCGACCTCCCGGTCCCAACAGACAACCCTGATCGAAGGCACCGCGGCCCAGGGCGTGCCGCCCTCTCCGATCGGAGCCGAAACCAGAACGTAATCCACCATCGAAAGCATCCGCGAGACCAGCCGGTTGGCCTCTTCGGCGGTCATCCAGGCGGGACAATAAGAGCCTACACCCATCATGAATCCCGAGTCATCGTTCCAAGGCAAGGGAATGGAGCAGACCTGCATGGAGGCGCCGTATCTGGCGAAATCGAGCCAGCCCTCGGTTTCGGCGCGGCCGGTCCAAGTGCTGAGGTCCGGCCGTCGGTCGTCACCGTCGAGCACCAATACCTTGCGGCCGCGGCGCGAGAGCGCGCGGGCGGCGGCAAGAACCGCCACCGAGCGCGAGACGGTCCGATCGGGAGCATCCAGGAAAACCCATACCTTCGGCGCATCCTCCATACCCAGCAGATCGCTGACCAGGGCGGTCAGGGGCATCTCGGCGCTGAGGCGCTGGATCTCCTCCCAGAAAAACGCACCCTCCCTGAGTCTGACCTCTCTCAGATTGATTCCCGCCGGGAACACAGGCAGCCCGCCGGGGCCGTTGCCCAAAGGCTTGGTCATGATTTCTCCTTGGAGTCCTGGTCATCCTTTTCTGACGACAGTAATTTCCAAACGGAAAGCATCGCGTCCCGGACAGGCTCCATATCCTCCGGATACATCGACCGGAAGTCCAGGGCCAGCCCGTCCTGACCGATGCGGGCCAATACCGCCGGATCCTGTCTGCGCAGCAAGACATGACTGCGTTCCAGGTGTTCCCTGGCAGCCCGCCAACGCAGCAGGCGCGTCGGCACTTCCGCGTCGGAGAAGGATCCTCCCCCGACACTGGCTCGATCCTCCACTATTTCCGCGGTCCACCCTTGCGGCAGATGCGGATCCAATTCAGCCTTCAGATTTTCCGCGGCGGCCTCGAGTTCCGCCACCGGACGCGCGAGCAAAGCCAGCGTGGGAACAGCTTCGAGGTCGTCGCCGGCCAGATAATGGGTCAGAACCGCATCGCACGCCGCCAAGGTCGTCTTATCCACGCGCAGGGCCCTGCGCAGGGGATGCGACCGCATCCCGTCCACTACGTCCCCGCGACCGATCGCGAAACCCGCCTGCATGCCCCCGAGCAATTTATCGCCGCTGCAGGTGATCACCGCGGCTCCGGCGGAGACGTCTTCGGCCAGTGTCTGCTGCCCGGCCAGGCCGAACGGCTCCAGGGGCCGCAGCAACCCGCTGCCGGCATCGTAGATCAGATCGTGCCCGGTTTCACGGCACATCGCGCCCAACTCGCCGAGGCCGGCTTCCTCGCTGAAACCGGTCAGGGCGAAATTGCTGCGATGAACCTTCAGCACCACCGCGCCCGGAGCCAGTGCGTCACGATAATCGTCCAGGCTGGTGCGGTTGGTGGTTCCAACCTCTACCAGTTCGCAACCGGTCTCGTCGAGGATCTCGTTCAGCCGGAAGGACCCGCCGATCGCCACGATTTCGCCGCGGGACAGGATCACCCGGCCCCCGCCGGCCAGCGAGCGCACGGCCAACCAGAGGGCCGCGGCGTTGTTGTTGACGATCAGGGCGTCCTCGGCTCCGGCGAGCAGAGCCAACTTCTCCTCGATCCGGCGTCCCCGATGACCGCGGCGACCGGATTCGAGATCCAGCTCCAGGTCCAGGGGATGCGCGGCGGCATCGAGCAGCCACTGCCGCGCCTTTACCGGATATACCGACCGCCCCAGGTTGGTATGGACCACCACGCCGGTCGCGTTGATCACCCGGCGCATCGCGGGTCCGAGCAACTCTTCACGGCGGTCCAGGATCCTGGCGACCAGTTTCTCGCGCAATTCCTCGCGGCCGGCGGTCGCGGAACCGCCGCGCAGACGACTGCGCTCGGCGGCGACCTCTTTCTGGATCAAGAACAGCAGCCAATCCCGCCCCTGGCCTGCGGCCAGCGATGCCAGACGGGGATGTTCGATCAGACTCCCGACGGAGGGAATGTTGCGCAACTGGCTCTGACTCATCTATCCAGCCTCTAATGCTCCCATTGATGTATATGGCCTCGTTCCGGGTTCTGTTGGCGATGCGGGTTTCCCGGTGGCGGCAAAGGTATCAGACGTTGCCGGTCCTGTCCAGAGACGGAGGCCCGCACCAGGCTCCCGATCCGCGCATACCCCGGACCGCTCTGGACAGCCATAGCCGTCGCCGTTAATCTGGGGCGGAACCCTTTTCCGGGAGTGGATTTATGCCTCTGGCCATCGTTTCGACCCGTCGCGCCCTCGTCCTGGCCGCAGCAGCGGCCGCGTTGATCCTGCTTTTCTGCGGATGCGGGCGCCCGGCAGCGCCGCCGACGGCGGTCGACAACACCGGATATCACGAATTGCGCGAGCTCTTCGGGTCGCTCGATTTCTCTGCCCTGGCGAGCCGGAAAATCGTGATCGACCCCGGCCACGGCGGCTACTTCCGCGGAGTGACCGGCCGGGACGGGCTGGATGAGGCCGATGTGAACCTCGGCGTTTCGCTATGGCTGCGAGGGCTGCTGGAATGGGCCGGCGCCGATGTGCGTCTGACCCGCACCGCCGACCATGACTTCATCTCGACCGCGGACTCGTCCCTGGCCGCCGATCTGGCCGCGCGGATCGCAATGGTGGATTCGCTGTCCCCCGACGTATTCCTCTCCATCCACCATAACAGCAACCCGAACCTCGACCGGGTGATGAACGAGACCCAGACCTACTATCCGGTGGGGCGTGACGGCCCCGACCTCGATCTGGCCCGCGCAATCCATCGCCATCTGGTCAAGAATCTCGAGATCTCGCCGGCAAGGATAATGCCGGGCAATTTCTATGTCCTGCGCAACAGCCCGGCGCCGGCCGCGCTGGGCGAGCCGTCGATGCTCTCGAATCCGGATGTGGAGCGAAAACTCTCGCTGGCGCGGAAGCAGGAACTCGAAGCCCAGGCCTATTTCCTGGGTCTGCTCGATTATTTCGCGGGCGGCGATCCCCGCTTCGCCGGCCCCTACGGCTCCGGAGCCGATTCGACGGCCTTCACGATTCCGCCCACGGGATCCGAGCCCGTCCCGCCGGGAGTTTCGATCTGGCGATTCCAGCCCGACGGCGACCATTCCCGCAGCGGACCGGCCCTGGATCCGGCCAGCGTCCGATTGCTGGTCGACGGCGCAACGGTTCCGGTCTCGGTGACGCCCGGCGGCGAATCCGTTTCGGCCATGGTCGCGATCCCCCGCTCGCCGGGACACCACAACATCCGGCTCGTCGGCCGCAATCTCAGCGGGCGGGCTGTCCGGCCCTGGTCGCAAAGCTGGACGGCCGAAGCGCCGGCGGCGGATATCGACATGGTGGATCTGGCTGATCGCATCGAAGCGCTGGGCCTTTTCCCCCTGCCGATCCGCGCCTGGCCCGGCGGACCCGCGGTGCCGGGCGGAGCCTGGGTCCGGCGACTGGCCGATCCCGGATCGCGGCTCGCGGCGGATAGCGCTCCGTTGCCGGGTCCCCACCTCCCGGTCGTGGTGATCGGCCGCGGGGATCCGACGTGGATCGAGGCGCCGGGAGCCCGGCCGCTGTTGCTGGACGAAAACGGATCGGCCCCCGGGGACAGTTCCGCGGTAGCTGTGACCGACACATTGACGTGGCGGCCCCTGCTACCCGGCGTCTACGGCCACACGGTCGTCATCGACCCCCGCGGAGGAGCCGCTGACGACGACGGGCGGGGACCGCTGGGCGCATCGGGGGCGGAGATCAATCTGCGTATCGCCGGTTATCTGGCCGATCTGCTCGTCGGAGCCGGAGCGGAACCGGTTCTGATCCGCAGCAACGAAAGCTGGATGCCGCCCGAGGAAAGGGTGCTGCTGGCCAATCGCGTCGCTGCCGATCTCTACCTGGAGATCCGGCGATCGACCCCCGACGGCCCTGCGGTGCAGTTGCGCCACCATCACGGCAGCAAAGGCGGTTCCAACTGGGCCGATCTGCTGGCGGCGACGATGCAGGCGTCGGGCCGCGACAGCGCTTCGGTGATCATCGAACCGTCCTGGGCCTATCTCCTGCGGCATACGGCCTGTCCGGCCCTGGAACTCTCTCTCCCCTATCCGGTCGATATCGCCGCCGAGGAGATGCTGACCGATCCCGCCGCGCAGCAGGCGACCGCCCGGGCGATCTTCGCGGCTACGGTTTCACAACTGGCTGAACGGTCCATACCTTTTGATATGGTCGATCTGGAGGCCTTGTTGGATGCGCATCCGGAGCTGGCCCCCGCGGACGCGGCCGTCGACTGGGTCGTCTGGGACGGCAATCTGCTCTGGCTGCCCGGCGAACCGATGCCCGGTCTGCCGTTCAGCGGTCCCGACCATACGGTCGAGATCAGCGCCGCGGGAGAATGGCGTCTTTCGGTGATCCGCTTCGGCCCCGACGGCAGCGTCGACATCAGGCAGATGTTCGGAAGTGATGATCACACCGCCGAGGATTGAGATGCCCCAGGACGCCCGCAAGGAATTCACAGTCCCCAGGACCGAGCAGGAGCGCTTCCGGCGCAGCAACCGCAAGCGGATCATCTACTCGTCGATCGGTGCGGTGATAATCCTGGTCCTGGTGATCGTCTTCGGCCCCAGCGGCAAGGATGTCCGCCGGACCTGGGAGTTCCCGGGCCGGGAAGGGCCGCTGAAACTGATGCCCGAGCTCTCGATCGACGAGGGCAGCGACGCGGTACACATGGACGCCGGATCCAAGTCGCAAGCCAGCCGGGCCGCCCCCAATTACGAGCCCACCGTGCCCGAGGCCATCGAGAAGGTCCCTCTATCGTCCCCGGTCAGTACATCCGACGAGACAACCGAGATCCTGCCGGAAACGGATCCCGAGCTGGAAATGTTGGACGCGGTGAAGATGAGGCTGCCGGCTCAGACCAATCCCTGGTTCCGTCTGATCAGGATGGTGCGGCCCCGCTACCCGGCCGACGCCGCGGACGCAGACCTGCAGCAACCGCAGGTGGTGGTGGAAGTGGCGTTCTACGTCAACGAGTCCGGCCATGTCGACGGCTCCTACATCATGAGCAACACCGGCGGCCAGGCTTATGCCAGGGTCGTGCTCAAGGCCGTCGAACAATGGCTCTACGAACCGCTGCTGCTTGCGGACGGACGGAAGCCCCAGGGATTCTGGAACCGATTGAAGATCTTCTTCCGCACGCCCCTGGATCGTGTCATCACCCCTCAGCGCGGAAACCCCGGGCAGGAAAACCCGCCCGGGGTGGATTGAAACCGGGTTCCGGCCTCAGGCTTTCCGATCAGCCGGCCAATCCCGCGGACTCGTCCGCTACCGTGTCATCGGCTTCCAGCGCCGGCTCCGCGGTCCCGGCGCCGGGGGCCGTGTCTTCGGCGTCCTGCTCCGCGGACTCGGCATCCCCGGCCGCGAACGATCCGGCGAATAGTTCGACCGGGAAAGGCTCAACGCCCCCGCGGCTCCATATCCGCAATGCGGGTCCCAGGGCGTTCGGATCCACCTCGGTCTCGCGACGGGCGGCGATCCGGTTGGACAATGACCGGGACAGGTCTTCGCGCGACCTGATCTCCTCTTCGGCGAGCACGCGCAACACCAGCCGGGTCGCGTTGAAAGCCCGCAGGGCGATGGCCGTGGCTTCCTCCGGCAGATGCTCGGAATTCCAGCCCTCGGCGAAGGCTTCCGCCCATTCCGCCGGGCAAAGGGCCGTGTCGCTGGGGAAAATCGAGCGTTCGAGGATCGAGCCCACCTCGCGGGCCAGACGCGGCGTGTTCCAACTGCTCGGACCCATCACCAGGGCTCCTGAACGATAGAAATCGAGTTGCGGTCCCAGCAACATCATCAGGTCCACCGAAGCGGGGATGTAGATGATTTCCGGCCGGGCCGTCTTGATGCGGTCGAGGGGATCGCGGAAGTCGGTCAACCCCTCACCCAACGCTTCGGCCGCCACTATCTCGCCGCCCAGAGCCACCACTTCCTCGGCGAAGACCTCGTAGCTGCGCACACCCTCCGGAGTGTCGGGATGCAGCACGGCGATCCGCTGCTTCAACAGTACCCCGATCGCGGTCCGGGCCAGGAGCCTCGCCTCGTACATTCCGGTGAGATTGGTCTGGAAGACGGCGGGGCCGATCTCCCAGATGCGGTCGTTGGTCGCCGTCGGCGAAAGCAACGGGATGCCGAAGCCGTCAGCAACGATCGCGGCGGCTACCGTCGTGCCGCTGAGCAGGGCGCCGATCATGGCCACCGGACGCTCCTCGGCGGCCATCCGGCGCACCGCCAGAGCCGCCGACACGGGATCGCCTCCGGTGTCGCGGACGCCCAGGCTGTACTGCCGCCAGCCGGTGTTGTTGGTCTGTTCGACGGCGAGCCGCGCCCCGTCGTAGAATGCGTTGCCCAGAACCATATACCGCCCGGTCAGGGGACAGATAACGCCCAGACGCGACGGATCGACTCCGCCGGCCGTCGGCCGCAGCGGCAGGGATTCGGCCATCACATAACCGGGTTCGCCGAGCAGCATCTCCGCCTGGGACAACCAGTCGCTCGCCGGCGCTTCGCGACGCAGCGCGGCGATGCTCGCGGGAGCCTCTTCGCTGCGTCCCTCGGCCATCAGGTGATGGAGATGGAGATAGAACAGATAAGGCCGCAATCCGCTTTCGGGATGATCCCGCAGCAGCTGATCCAGATCATCGGCCCCCAGCCCGACCGCGAGGTCGGCGAGCCGGTCCGCGGCAGCTTCCCGGTCCCTGCCGTCGGCGGACCGCGAGTGCAGCCGCAGAACGGAGTCGGCGGCCAGGGCGGTGTCCCCGGCCGCTAGAGCCAGGTCGGTACGCAACGACAGCAATTCGGAAACCAAAGGCGCGTCGGGCCGCAGAACGATGATCTCGTTGGTCAGGCGCAGGGCCGCTTCCGTATCCCCGAGACGCTCGGCAGAGCGGGCGGCCAGCAACACCGAACCGTCCAGTTGCGGATAATCCCGATGCCGGTCGATCAGCTCGAATCCGAGTTGCAGAGCGGCGCGGTCCCGCCCCTCGGACTGGGCCTGGACCAATTGGTCGTGCAGACGATCAGCCAGCCCGGCGTCGGACGGTTTCGCCACGATGTCGGCCGGAGCGGGGCCTCCGGCGCACGCAGCCAGCAGGGTCACGGCGCAGACCAGGCAGAATCCGGCAGTCAGCAAGCGGCGGCGCGAAATCATTTCAAAGAACGATAATCTCACTGCGTCTCACCTTCTCCGCCCTCGGCGGCGGAAGTCCGGGTCTCGATTGCGAAGTTCTCGGAAGCAAGAACGACGCCCAGGGAGTCGAGAACCTTAACTTCCCAGTTCCCCGTCCACACGGGCAGGATCATCTTGCTGGACCAGGTGCGCCAATCCCCCGACCGCACCGGCAGCACCACCCGGGCCATCACTTCGCCGTCGCGATACCAGACATGGGTCACGTTGGTGGTGCCGACGGCCCCGCGGATCCGCGTGAAGCAGAACAGGTTTCCACAGTCCGGCGGAAAGGATTCCCCGGGATTCAACGGCGCCCTGGCGTCGCGGTCGATGCCGGTGGCGACTGAGATGCTGGAGATCTCGATGTCCGTCGTCTCGCTGACGGCGATGGCCGGAGCCGAGAGGATCGAGCAGAAAAGGGCGGCGGCGATCGGGACCGCCGCGATCGAGCGACATGCCGGAAAACGCATTTCACACCCCTTGATGACTGGGACGCGGGCGGGATCGGATTTTTGCCGACAAGCGGCACCCGGGAGTCTAACAGAGGCGAGGGGGCTGTCAACGCCCCCTCGCTCCCGGTGTGGATCAACCGGCTGCGGCCGGATGAAATCAGTCGGCCAGTTTCTGCAGGTCCTCCAGGCTCTGCGGAGAGACCAGTTCCCGACGGCTCATGTTCTTCAACATGAAATCGGCCTGCTCCACCAGATCCGACTCGGGATAGTCCTCGATCAATTGCATCAGCAGCTTCGATGCCGAGTTGCGGTCCTGCCAGCGATCGAGCTGGATGTTGGCGGACATGAACAGGGCTTTCGGCTTGTACTCGTTCTCCGGATAGTCGTTGATCAATATCTGGTAGAGATCCAGCTGGACCTGGGGATCGCCGGCCGCGAGTGCGCGGTTGAAGATCTGTTCGGCCGTGCTGCCGGAACCGGGCTCGAAATCGCCGAAATACTTGATCGGGATTTCTTCACGCTTTGCGGCGAGCAGACTCTTCACCTTCTGCTGCTGGACCATCGGCTTGAGCTTATCGATGATCTGGGGCCTGGCCTCGCCCAGCGACAGCGGACGGGCCGGCTTCCGATTCTGGATCTCGACGATATGCCACTTGTCGGCCACCTTGATCGGCGGATTCAGGCCGATCGGCATGTCCCATACCGCTTCGATGAATTCCTTGTGGGCATAGATGGCGCCGATGTAACCGTTGAGGTTGAACCAGCCCAGATCACCGCTGATCTTCTTCGACTCCTCGTTTTCGGTGTACTTGCCGACCACGTAGGCGAACATGGCGTCGCGCCCTTCGCCTTGCAGGGCATCCCAGGCGGCGCGGATCTCGGCTTCCGTGTCACACTCGATGTGGCGGGCGCGCACCATGCCGACGGCCATGAATTCATCCGGGTTGTCATCGTAGTAGCTCTGGATGTCTTCCTGGTTCGGAGTCAGATCCTCCCAGAGCACAAGCCTCTTGAAACCGTCGTTCATGATGTAACGGCGGTACGAGATGAACGACTGGGCGATCTCGGGATCCTTGTCGATTTCGGCGTCCAACGCGCTCTGGTAGACCAAAGCCTCATCGACCATGAAGCGCAGGAATCGATCCTCCCAGTTATCACCGGAGAAGCGCCGCTTCACATTGGTGGGCAGTTCCTTGTAACGCGTGTCGAAATCGAAACGCGTGATGGTGATCTCGCCGACCTTGGCGATGACCGGGGATACGTCCTTGAACCCGTTTCCGAATATCTCATACTCTCCGGTTCCCTTGTCGGAACTGCAGGATGAAAACGCCAGCAATGCGCCGCCGAGCAGAACAAGGGGAATCAGGCGGGTAAATCGCGACTTCAGCATCGTTGTACCACTCTCCTTGATTACGGGACAGGCATCGCGACCACTCAAAGCAGATCCTCGCGATTCCGCTTTTCGATGTCGGCGATGATTTCACGCACGCGTTGGGCGTCCGCGGTTCGGCAGACCAGCAGGGCGTCGTCGGTGTCGACGACGACCAGATCCTCGACTCCCAGCAGGGCCACTGTCTTGCCGGGGGCGTGGACGACGTTGCCCCGGCTGTCGATCTGGATCAGGTCGGCACGGCCTCGATTGCCGGATCCCAGATCGGGGGCCACCTCCGCCCAGGCATCCCAGCTGCCCAGATCGGACCAGGCGAACTCGGCCCTCAGGACCGCGAAGGACTGCAGTTTCTCCATCACTCCCACGTCGATCGATACCGCGGGACAATCGGCGTAGGCGGCCGCCAACGCCGCGGGGAATCCATCCGCGCCGTGCGCGGCGATCGGAACCGACATCCGGGATGCGATCTCGGGCAGCTGCGCGGCGGCCGCGGCGGCGAAAGGCCGGCTAGGCCAAACGAAGCTGCCGCTGTTCCAGAGAAAGCGTCCCGATTCGAGATATCCGGCCGCGGTGTCGT
>CAZYDJ010000025.1:0-18740 GCA_964646035.1 uncultured Fibrobacteraceae bacterium
GGGTTGCCCACCATGGTGCCTCTCTACGCCGCCGGCCTGGTCTGGCTCGGAGCATTGGCGGTGCTGCTTTCCCGCCGTCTTTCCGCATTCTGCGCCCGGACGCTGCGCTTGCTGCGACTGCCGGCGATCGCCGGCCGCGTGGACCAGTTCGCCGAGGAATTCAAGATCTTCCGCACCCGGCTGCGCCGTCTGGCCGGGGTCTTCTGCCTGGCCTGCGGCGTCCAGTCCTTGCGCATCCTGACCCACATCCTGGCCGCCCTGGGGCTGGGCCTGACCCTGGGCGGGGATCAGATCCTGCTCTTCTTCGTACTGGTGCCCCTGCTCGGAGTGTTGATAGCGCTGCCGATCAGCATCAACGGAATCGGGGTGCGCGAAGTGTTGTCGACCCGTTTCTTCGTCACCGCCGGGGTGGTCGCGGTGGCCGCGGACGCCGTCGCGGTAGAGTTCAGCGCCTATCTCGTGCAGGTTGCGGTCAGCCTGTTGGGGGGGATCCTCTTCTTCAGCGGACGTCTGCGCCGGGCCGAGCCCACGGCCTGAGCCGGATTTCCGCCGGCTCCGATCCGCGGCCGGCGGGAACACGCGGTCGGCTGCTCTTGTTGCCTATCTGGACGTGTGCTAGATTTACCCGTCCGATTTCGCCGAAGAACTTCATTGTATACCCCGAGAGGAGCCCTCGTGGCTGCTGGCTGGTTGCGTCGCCCCGCTTTCTGGATCGCGGCGGCAATTTTTACGGCTGGAATCCTGGTCTACGGCTTGACGATGCCGCCGACGACCAGTTTCTGGGATTGCGGCGAGTTCATCACGACCTCTCATATCCTGGGCGTGCCCCATCAACCGGGAACACCGCTCTACGTGCTGGTCGGGCGCTGCTTCGACATCCTGCTGGCCCCGGTGCTCGGGGTGGCGGCGTCGATAAACTTCATGTCGGCATTCTTCAGCTCGCTGGCCCTGCTCTTCGTCTTCCTGGTGATCCGGGACATCGCCCGCCGGGCCGATCCGGATTCGAGCTGGATGCCCGCGGCCGGCGGCGTCATCGGCGCCCTGTTCCTGATGTTCAGCCAGACGTTCTGGAACAACGCGATCGAGGCCGAGGTCTACGGGCTGGCGGCCTTCGTGATCGCTTTCCTGAGCTGGCTGGCCTTGCGCTGGTGGGAGATCCGTGACGACGAGAGCAGCCATCGCCTGCTCTACCTGGTGATCTACATGCTGGGCCTCGGAGTGGGATTCCATCTGGGCACGCTGCTGGTCTATCCGGGCATCTTCGTGCTGATCCTGTTCGCGAGCCGCCGCAAGCTGCCGGTGATCGACCTCTTCGGCATCAGCGTGGGCCTGGGGCTGTTCTTCGCGATGACCATCTTCAAGGACGGCTTCGTCCTCTGGACGTTGCTGGTGGCCTACGCGGTCTTCGTCTTCTGGCGCAGCGCCCGCGGGCACAACTTCATGCTCGCCGGCAGCCTGCTGTTCCTGCTCGGGCTGTCGGTGCACATCTATCTCTATATCCGGGCGGGGCTCGATCCGGCGATCAACCAGTCGCAGCCCGACAACTTCGCGGCCCTGATGAGCGTCCTGCGGCGCGAGCAGTATCCGCCGATGAATCCCTTCGTGCGCAAGGCCGACATCCTCTGGCAGATCAAGTACTACTATGTCTTTCTGATGGACCAGTACTCGTTCATCTCGCCGGCGGGAAGTTCGCTGGCGCGGACCGCCACCTTCCTCGGACCGATCTTCCTGGGCCTGCTCGGGGTGATCCACAGCCTGTGGCGGGCGCGTTCCTGGGCGATCATGCTGTTGGTCAACTACCTGATCAACGCCGATCTGCTGAATCTCTACCTGAACTTCACCGACCACGAGGTCCGCGACCGCGACTACTTCTTCTCGGCCGCCTTCCTCTGCTTCGCGATCTTCATCGGCATCGGCGCCGCGGCCCTGCTGCGCTACATGGCCGGACCGCTCGGCAAGTCGGCGGTGTTCCTGAAGGCGGGGGAGAAGGTCCGGGCAGTGAAGGCGGGAGCCGGGCCGATAACGGCCGCCGCGCTGCTGATCGTAGTGGCCGCGTTGCCGGCCCTGGTGCCGGGGCACGCCAAATGGCACGAGCATGACCGCACCCACAACACCGTTCCCCGGGAATACGCCTGGAACCTGTTGGCCGGGCTGGACGATAACGCCATCCTCTTCACCAACGGCGACAACGACACCTTCCCGATCTGGTACCTGCAGTACGTCGAGGGATACCGCACCGACGTGACGGTCGTGAACCTGAGCCTGATCAACCTGCCCTGGTATATCCGCCAGTTGCAGAGCCGCGAACCGGCGCTGGAGCTCTCGTACACCGACAAGCAGATCGACCAGTTGCAGCCGGCCTATTATACCGATCCGGACACCGGCCAGCAGCGCATCGTCTACGTCAAGGACTACATCGTATCCGACGCCATCCAGCAGTCGTTCAACGAGCGGCCGATCTTCTTCGCGGTGACCATCCCGATCGACAACATGGAACGCTACTACCCGTTGCTGCAGATGGAGGGGCTGGCCTTCCGCCTCACCCGTGACCGCGGGCCGAACGACATGCCCGAGGTCGACAGCGACCGCATGCTGAACAACTATTACGGCGCCTACGACTTCACCGGCCTGCTCAGCGGGGACAGCGACTTGCGCCGGGCCGAGTTCGCCGAACTGAACGGCCTGCCCGCGGGACTGGGCCGCGAAGTGATGCTCGGGGATGAGATGCCCGCAGCCAAAATCTTCGACCAGGTCTACGATCATTGGGGCGTGTTGCGGCCGGACGTTTTCCTGGACAAGACAACCGACAACCTGCTGGGCAACTATCCGGCGGGTCTGGTGCGCGCGGGCTATGATTTCCTGACCCGCGCCCAGGCGACCGAACTGGACGACGGCCGTCTCTACGACGAATTGATGGACAAGGCCGAGGCGGCGTTCGAACTGGCGTCCCGCATCGATCCGGTTTTCCCCATGGTTTCGGATATCTATCCCCTGATCCTGGTGGAGAAGAACCGGTCGCGGGAAGCCGTCGGATTCGTCGACCGGAATCAGGGCCTGATCCCGCCGCAGGACGAGCGGCAGATCCTGTTGCAGGTGACGTCGGCGATGATCTCGGTGGGTGACGGCGGTGTCGTCAGGGATTGGATGCTGAACCGGATCGAATCGGAACCGGCGCAGAAGATCCACTACCAGATCCTGTTCAAGGAGGCGCGCTCCAGAAACAGCCTCGCCGACTGCCGCTCAGCGATGGAGTCCTGGGTCGCCCGCAGCGGCGAGCGGGACGCCGAGATGGCGTCGCTGCTGGCCGAGATGGAAGCGGGCGCGACCGTGAGCGGCGGCGGAGAATCACCGCGGGCCCGTACGCCCCGGGAGGAGCCTTGACCATGGTCGACGCGACAGCCCTGGCGCGATCCCTGCCCGGCGGGATCCTGCCCGAACCCCTGCGCGACGGCGCCCGCGTCGTTGTCACCGGCTGCGCCGGATTCATCGGCAGCCATCTGGCCGAGGCCCTGCTCGCGTGCGGCTGCTCGGTGACCGGCGTGGATTCGTTGACCGACTACTACGATCCGGCCCTGAAGCGGGAGAACCTGTCCCATCTGACCGGCCTATCCGGTTTCAGGTTCATCGAGCGGGACATCCTCGATCTGGACCCGGTCGAGTTGCTGGCCGGCCAGAGGATCTGCTTCCACCTGGCCGCCCAGGCGGGAGTCCGGGCGAGTTGGGGGAGTTGCTTCGACGAGTATGTCGACCGCAATATCCGGGCTACGCAGCGTCTGCTGGAGGCCTGTGTCGATCCGGCGGTCGCGCCCGGCCTGAAACGATTCGTCTATTCGAGCTCCAGTTCGGTCTACGGCGACAGCGACGAGCTGCCTCTTTCGGAGGCCGCGCTGCCCCGTCCGCATTCGCCCTACGGCGTGACCAAGCTGGCCGCCGAGCATCTCTGCGGCCTGTACTCGGCCAACTTCGGCGTACCGATCAGCGCCTTGCGTTATTTCACCGTCTACGGCCCGCGCCAGAGACCGGACATGGCCTTCCGCAAGTTCATCGAGGCGGCGCTCGACGGCCGTCCCTGGCAGATCTTCGGCGACGGCGAACAGACCCGCGATTTCACCTACGTCCACGACGCCGTGCGCGCCAACATCCTGGCCGCGGGCGCGACCGTTCCCTATATCGTGGTCAACGTCGGCGGCGGGGCGAGAGTCCGTCTCAACGACGCTCTCGATCTGATGCGGGATCTGCTGCGCGAGGCGTCGCCGGAGGCCGAGCCGGTCATGGAACGTCTGCCGCTGGAGAAGGGGGATGTCCGGGATACCTGGGCCGATCCCGAACTGGCGGCGGCCGGAATCGGATTCCGCCCCACGGTTCCTTTCGCCGAGGGACTGGCCCGACAGGTGGAATGGGTGGTCAACAGGAGGACGCGACTTGACTGATAACCCCGTCAACTCTTGCTCGATATCGGTTGTGATTCCGGCGTTCAACGAAGCCGAGTCGATCCCCGAACTGCTGGATCGCATCCATCAGTCGATCAACGGCATGGGGCGGACCTACGAGGTATGGGTCATCGACGACGGCAGCGACGACGGCACCTATGCCGCCGCCGCCGCGGTGGCTCAGAAACGTCCGGAAGTGCATGCCGTCGAATTTACCCGCAATCACGGCAAGGCGGCCGCGCTCCAGGCCGGTTTCGACGCTTCCTGCGGCGAGATCATCATCACGATGGACGCCGATCTGCAGGATGATCCGGCCGAGATTCCGGCCCTGGTCGCCAAGATCGAACAGGGGTGGGACCTGGTTTCGGGCTGGAAGCAGGATCGCAAGGATTCCCTGGTCAAGAACCAGACCTCGAAGATTTTCAATTGGGTCGTCTCGCGGTCCGTCGGCTTGCGTCTGCACGACTTCAACTGCGGTCTGAAGGCCTATCGGCGCGAGGTGATCGAGAGCCTGAAGATCTACGGCGAGCTGCATCGTTTCGTGCCCGCGCTGGCCTATCGCGAGGGCTTCCGGGTGGCCGAGATCCCGGTTCGCCACCACAAGCGCACTTTCGGCGTGACCAAGTACGGTCCGGCCCGTTTCCTCAACGGTTTTCTCGACCTGATGACCCTGCTGTTCCTCAGCGGCCGGGCCACGTCGCCGCTGCATCTTTTCGGCAGGATCGGCATTGCCACCTTCGCCGTCGGAGCAGCCATCGACCTCTATTTCCTCGTGCTGTGGCTGGCCGGCAACGGGCTGCGCCTGAGGCCGCTGCTGTTGCTGGGAGTGGTTTTGGTGCTGCTGTCGGTCCAGTTCATCAGCCTGGGATTGATCGCCGAACTGGTGGTCGCGGGTCATAATCCGGAACAGGAGTACCGTGTCCGTCGCCGGATCTGATATGGGGGCCGTCGCCGCGCCGCCTTCGCTGGCCGTGCTGATCGTCAATTGGAACGGCCGCGAACTGCTGGGCGATTGCATCGGTTCGCTGCTTACCGAGGGTTACGACCCGCTGCGGATCGTCGTGGTGGACAATGCGTCCAGCGACGATTCCGTCGATTTCCTGCGCCAGACCTTTCCCTCGGTCGAGGTCGTCGTATCGGCGGAGAACCGGCGTTGGGCCGGCGGGAACAATCTCGGTCTGCGCCATCTGGCCGAATCCGGCGAATTTCCCGAGCACGTCCTGCTGCTGAACAACGACACCCTGGTCCCCGAGGGCAGCCTGCGCCTGCTGGTCGACGCCCAGCAGGAAGATGCCGCGGCCTGGATCGTCACGCCCCGGATCTGCTATGCCGACCAGCCCGGCCGCATCTGGTACGACGGGGGCGAGGTCGGCCGCTACACCGGCTGGATCCACCACTCGGGCATCCGCCAGACCGCGGGCCGCCGTCCGCTGCGTAAACGCTACGTCGGCTACGGCACCGGCTGCGCCCTGATGATCTCCCGGCGCTGCTTCGAGACCGTGGGCGAGCTCGACGAGGGCTACTTCTTCTACGGCGAGGATTCCGACTATTGCCTGCGGGCCAGGGCCGTCGGAGGCTGTGTCCTGCACGTGCCGGGTTCGCTGATCCTGCACAAGGTGAGCTCGTCGCTGGGGGAGGAGAGTCCGCGCAAGGCCTATCTCAAGAGCCGCAGCCACGTCCGATTGCTGAAGAAGCATTGGTCGGCCGCGCGATGGTTTCTGCTGGCGCCCTGCCAGCTGGCTTATTACGCGGCTCTCGCCGGATGGCATCTCTGGGGCGGCCGCCACGGGACGGCTCGGGCCGGGCTCGCCGGTGTCATCGACGAGATCAGCGGACGCAGGGATCCCGAGAGCTCCTGATGGACAGCCCGCCGGGGCTGATGGTATCCTCGTTGCGGCGGCCCCGTCCAAGGGGTCGATTCGGTATCGAGTCCCCACCGGAAAGGACCGCAGATTGTCCAGGAGGGAATCCAGGCAGAAGCCGACGCACGCCGGCGTCACGCGATCCCGGGGACCTGTTTTCCAATGGGTGCTGGCCGCCCTGGTCATGCTCGCCCTGCTGGCCCTGATCCATCCCGAAGCCATGTTCCGGGGCCAGATCTACGCCAGCGGCGATTCGCGCAACGCCGACTCCTTCTTCCTGGTCGGCGACGCCGCTCGCGAGGCCGGCGACTATCCGCTCTGGAACCCCTATCTCTTCGGCGGGATGCCCACTTTCGGTTCGCTCGCCTATGTCCGTTTTCTCTACCCGCCCGGCGATTTCTTCACCTACCTGCAGGAGCGTCTCGGCTTCCCGCCCCTGACCTGGATGCTCGCCCACATCCTCTTCGGGGGATTGGGAATGGCTTTCCTGCTGGGCAGATGGAAGCTGCCCTGGTCGGCGCGACTGCTGGCTGCGGCGGCCTGGATGCTGATGCCCAAGGTGGTCGCCTGGAGCGTCTACGGCCACGGCACCAAGCTCTGCGCGGCCATGTTCCTGCCCTGGATCGTGGCTCTGACCCTCGACGTTCTCGACGGCCGCGGTCGTCGCAGCATCGCCGTCCTCGGCCTGCTTTGCGGCCTGCAGATCCTGCGCGGCCATGTCCAGATCACATATTACACGCTGATCACGATCGGATTGCTGGCGGCCTCCCGCTGGATCGCGGTGCTGGTCCATCGCCGCGCCCGGCCGCAGCCGTTGCCCTGGCGAAAGACCGCCGCGCTGGCCCTGGCGCTGGTGCTGGCCTTCATGATCGGCTCGGCGTTGCTGCTGCCGGTCAAGGAATACGCCGGTGTCTCGATCAGGGGCCGCAGCGAAAGCGGCGGCGGCGCGGATTACCAGTACGCCACCGGCTGGAGCCTGTCTCCGCGCGAGATGGGAACGCTGGTGTTCCCGGCGGCCGCCGGATTCGGCAAGGGCACCTACCAGGGGCTGATGCCGTTCACCGATTATCCCAACTATTTCGGTTTTCTGATCCTGGCCCTGGCCATGGCCGCCGCCGCAACCGGCAGGCGGGAACTGGTCGCTTCGCTGGCGGCGCTGGGCGTGCTGGCGCTGATGGTTTCCTGGGGGCGTTTCCTGCCGGTTCTCTACGAACCGCTTTTCCGATTCCTGCCCTACTTCAACAAGTTCCGCATCCCCTCGATGGCCCTGGTGCTGACCGGCTTCGCCGCCGCCGTATTGGCCGCCCACGGTTGCGCCGTGCTGGCCTCCGAACAGGGGAGCCGGCCTTCGCGCCGGCGTGATCGGCTGACCCTGGTTCTGGCCGCGGTCGGCATCGTCTGCCTGCTCGGTTCCCTTGTCGGCAGGGGGTTCTATTCCAGCGGACTGGCCTCTCTGGCCGCCGCCGCGGGCAAGCCGCATCCCGCGGCCGCGGTCACCGGCGTCGCCTGGAGCATGCACGCCGCCGACCTGCTGCGCATCGGCATGGTCCTGGTGCTGGCGGCGGCGGGGATCTTCCTGGCCCCGCGGCGGCCGGCGGTCCACCGGGCGTTGCCCTGGATCCTGCTGGCGTTGCTGGTGGTCGATCTTTCGGCAGTCGATCGCCGAATCACGCATCCCGAGAAATCCCTGCGCGACCTGGCTGCGGCTCCCGGCGGCGGCGCCCGCCTGGTGCGGTCGGCCAAATTGCTGCGGCCTTTCGTGCCTCCTTCCCTGGACCAGGGGCGGGGGCCGGCTTTCTCCGCCCTGGCGGCCGCAACCGGCCATCAGCGCGTCTGGCCGTTGGGCCGGCTCGCGGGCAGCAACGATTTCATGGCCGCCGGCGTGCGCTCGCTGGGCGGTTATCATCCGGCGAAGCTGGCCGCCTACGAGCAGATCCGCAGTCGTCTCGCCGATCCCTATCGTCCCGCGGCGCGGCTGGCCTGCTGGCTTGGCGCTTCGGTGCTGGCGGTCGAGAGCGCCTTGCCCGACGAAGCCATTCCGGTGCTGGCTTCTCTCGGCGCCGATGTCGATGCCCAGCCTTTCCACACCGACGGGATGACCCTTTACCGTATCCGATCGGCCCTGCCCCGGGCGAGGCTCGCCGATTCCTGGCTGCCGGCCTCCAGCGACCTGGCCGGTTTCCTGGAGCGGATCCGGTCGGGTGAGGAACCCGCCGGCGCTCCGGTGCGCCTGGACCGCAGCCCCGTTCCCGAACCCGTGGCCGCGGACGCCCCTCTGCCGGCGGTGGAGTTCCTGGTCGACGGCGGCGACGAAGTGGTCCTGGCCGCGGAACCGACCCGGCCCGCGTTGCTGGTCCTGGCCGACATGAACGTTCCCGGCTGGCGGGTCGAGGTCGACGGAGAACCGGCCGAACTGCTGGTCGCCGACCACGTGCTGCGGGCGGTCGCCTTGACCGCCGGGCGGCACGAAGTGCGTTTCACATTCCATGATCCCGCCCTGCGCGTCGGCCTGGCCCTGACCGCGCTCGGAACGCTGGCCGTACTTCTCCTGTTGATTCCCTGGTCCGGGGCCCGTCGTCAAGGTTCCGTAACCGCAACCGAGGAAGCGCAATGAAGAGCGTGATTGTAATTCCGACCTACAACGAAGCGGATAACATCGGCCGGCTGATTCCCCTGGTCCTGGAACGCGACCCCGGCATCTCGATCCTGGTGGTTGACGACAATTCCCCCGACGGAACCGCCGCGATAGTCCGCGCGCGGCCGGAATTCGGCGGCCGGGTCCATATCCTGGAACGTCCGCAGAAGGCGGGGCTGGGTTCGGCCTACATCGCCGGCTTCAAGTGGGCCCTGGCCGAAACCGACGCCGATTGCATCTTCGAGATGGACGCCGATTTCAGTCATGACCCCGCCGCCCTGGACGATTTCCTCGAGGCGATCGACGGCAACGACGTGGTGCTGGGCAGTCGCTATCTCAGGGGCGTGACGGTGGTCAACTGGCCGTTGAGCCGGCTCTTTCTCAGCGTGGGGGCCAATCTCTACGCCCGTGTGGTGACCGGCATGCGGATCAAGGATTCGACCGGCGGCTTCAAGTGTTTCCGCCGCAAGGTGCTCGAAGCGCTGCCGCTGGACGACGTCAAGAGCGACGGATATTCCTTCCAGATCGAGATGAACTATCACTGTTGGCAGCGGAAGTTCCGCATCAAGGAGATTCCCATCCTCTTCGTCGACCGGCAGGTCGGAGTATCGAAGATGAACAAGAAGATCATCTGGGAAGCGATGTGGATGGTGTGGGCGCTGCGCCTGCGCCGGTGGCCCCGGAGCTGAACCTGGTGGAAACGGCTTGAAACTCTCTATCGTCATCATCAACTACAATACCAGCGGCGATCTGGATCGCTGCCTGGAGTCGATCGAGCGTTGCCCGCCCCGCTGGGACTACAGCGTGGTGGTGGTCGACAACGCCTCCACCGACCCCGGTCTGCCGCCCGTCCGGGAGAAGCATCCCGAGGTCCGCTGGGTCCTGAACAGCCGCAACGAGGGCTACGCGCGCGGCGCCAACATCGGCATGGCCGCCATGGAGGCGCAGTACCATCTCGTTCTCAACCCCGACATCGTGGTGCGGCCCGGTTCGTTGGACGCCCTGATCGATTTCGCCGACGCCCATCCCAAGGCCGGCATCGTCGGCCCCCAGCTGCTGAACGAAAACGGCACCGTCCAGGATTCCTGCCGCCGCTTCTACACCCTGCGCACCCTGCTGCTGCGGCGCACGATCCTGGGCAGGATCTGGCGCAAGTCGGGCGAGGTCGATCGGCATCTGATGCGCGATTTCGACCACGCCTCGGCCCGGCCGGTCGATTGGATCCTCGGCGGCTGCATGCTCGTGCGCCGTCGCGCTCTGGATCGGACCGGCCCGATGGACGAGCGCTTCTTCCTCTATTTCGAGGATGTGGATTGGTGCTTCCGGATGTGGCAGGCCGGTTGGGACGTGATGTATACGCCCGACGCCCGCTTCGTCCATCGCCATCGCCGCGACAGCTCCGGCGGCATGCTCAAGAAAAGCTTCTGGCTCCATCTCAGCAGCTTGATCTCCTTCTACGAGAAGTGGGGACTGGTCGTCTACCTGATCAAAAGGTGGCGCGGGCCGCTGAGCACATTGCTGCTCTGGTTGCTGGACATGGGGGCGCTGGCGGTGTCATTCGTGGGCTCCTACGCTCTGCGGTCGCTGCTGAATCCGTTCTTCAGCGAAAGCCTGTTTCCACTCTCCGAGTACCGTCCGCTGCTCAACTTCGCTTTCGTGCTGGTGACCGTCACTTTCCTGCTGATGGGACGCTACCGGCACGGCAGCCTCGGCGCCCGTCCGCGTCTCGGCGAAAGGCTGCAGCGCACCGGAGCGGTTTCGCTGCTGCTGCTGGCGAGCACCTATCTCAGCCACCAGAACGTCTACAGCCGCGCGGTGCTGCTGCTCTTCATTCCGGTTTTCGCCCTGGCTTCGGGCATCGTCGAGAAGATGTTCCACTCCCTGCGCCTGCGTATGGAGGCCGGCTATTTCAATCTCGAAAGGACGTTGCTGGTCGGCGATCCGGCGGGCATCGAAGCCTGGCTGGGTGACGGCCGGGCCGTTCGGGAACAGGGATTGGATCCGGTGGGATGGCTGGCCGTCGGCGAATGGGCCGGACAACCGCTGGCCGGGGGCGAGGTGCCCTGGCTGGGCGGTTTCGCTGATATCGAGCATATGGTTAGCCGCTACCGGGTCTCGCAGGTCGTCTTCTGGCGCTGGCCGCGGGCCGGAGGCGGGGAACTGGCCTTGCTGGAGCGATTGCATCGCCGGCGCATTCGTCTGCGCTGGCGTGTGGACGAGGCGGCTCTGTTCTCGGCCGGCGCCCGGACCGAGTTATTCGCAGGAGCCGACAGCGCCGTGCTGGAGCCGGGCGATCAATCGGCGACGACGGCGTTGTTGCGACGGGCAGCGGACATCCTCGCCGGCGCTCTGCTCGCGCTGGCGGCCGCGGTTCCCTTCTGGCTCATCCGGCCTCTGGCCGGCCTGTCCGCAGCTCCGGCGGAAGAACTCCGCGGGGTCGACGGTTCCGATTCGCCCCGGATCGTCCGCGACGCCGCCGGGGCCGTCAAGCCGTTGTGGTGGCAGGCCCCGCTGGCCGTGTCTTTGTTGTCGGGAAGAATTACCCTCTGGGGAGCCCGTCCGGGAGGCCCGCGCGCTGAGCACGACTCCGCGGGCTGGAGCCTCGATTGGCGGACTCCAGGCCTGACCGGCCGCTGGGCCGGATCTTCACCCCGTGACCCCTGGCGTACTCTCTTCCACGATCCCGCCGGCCTATCCGGACTCGCCGGAACCGTTGCCGACGGGCAGGAGGAAGCTTGATGCTACCCGTTTACAGTCTTCGCCGGCTCCGGGCCGGACGCATTCCCTTCGCCGCCATCGCCGGCCTGATCCTGTTGCTCGGCTTGTCGACCGCGACGGCTTCGGCGGCCGCGGCGCAGGACATCAGCTTCGAGCAGCTTTTCAGCGCCCGCGAATGCGTCACCCTGTACGTCCATGACGGCTGGATCTACGGCGGCCTCAGCGACGGCGGGATCTTTTCCTGGCGGCAGGACGATCCGGAGATCACCCGGCGCTGGACCACGGTCGAAGGCATGACCACCAACAACGTCACCGACATCTACTGGTCGGGCGAATATCTCTGGGTCGCCTCCGGCGTCGGCTTGACCCGGATCTCGGATCCTTCCGGCGCCGTTCCCGAATTCCGCCATTTCGCCAATCTGGGGGGACTGGACATAAGCTGCGTCGCCGGCCTCAGCTCCGGCGACGGGGAAAAGGTCTACTACGGGATGAGCGACGGCCTCGGCGAGATCAACAGCGGTCTGCCGGGAACCGTTTTCACCGGCGAAAGCTATCCCGGTCTGGTCGATGACCGCATCACCGATCTTGTCGTCCTGGATGAGGATCTCTGGATAGGCACCCAGGACGGCATCACCCGCTACAGCGGGTTCGTCTTCGCGGATCTGTCGGCGGGTCTGCCTAACAGATACATCCGCTGTCTCTACGACGCCGGCGGCCAGTTGCTGGCCGGCACCAATGGCGGCGTCGCAGCCTGGGACCCGGCGGCCGAGACCTGGTCGCGGCTCGGCGATCTCACCGGCTGGGTCGACTCGGTGGCCCTGGTCGGCGGGAATATCTGGGCGTTGATCGCCGGCGACGGCGTCGCTGACCGCCTCTGGCGCTGGGACGGATCGACATGGACATCCATCACCCTGATCGAGCCGCTTAGCCGCGCCATCGCCGGCGGCGCCGAGTTGCTGATTTCCGGACAACACTCCTCCGTCCCCGATAACCGGCGTTCCGGCGCGATCTTCCTGGACCGGGGCGATGGGGTCGACTGGACGTCCTGGATCTCCGACGATCTGCGCTTCACCCCGGTCGGAGCCGTCACCTTCGCCGCCGACGGGACGCCTTGGCTGGCGGCCCGCACCGGCGAAGGCATCGCCGGCCTGACAGATTCGGGATGGGACCAGATCTACGAGGTGCTCAGCGCCGAGAACGACTCGATCGGCGTCTACAATACCGGGGCGTACTTCTTCGATGCGGTGGGTATGCCCGAGGGCGACATCTGGTTCACCCAGTTCAGCGCGGGCGTCCTGCGTTTCCGGCCCGATCTGCCGGACATGGACCACGTGACACCAGCCAACAGCGGTTTGACCAGCAACAGGATCCTGCGCCTGCTGCGCCATCCCGACGGACCACTGCTTTTTCTCGGCGACACCGACGGCGCCGACGTCCTGAT
Source organism: uncultured Fibrobacteraceae bacterium (assembly GCA_964646035.1). Classification (GTDB taxonomy): domain Bacteria; phylum Krumholzibacteriota; class Krumholzibacteriia; order LZORAL124-64-63; family LZORAL124-64-63; genus CAYLMM01. Next base: position 13,087 of record CAZYDJ010000025.1, read on the forward strand.
CGACCCGCAGCGTTGGGAGGACGCCGGCCAGTGGGTCCGCCTGCCCACCGGATCGCCCGGCCTCGGCGGCGGGAACCTGCGCGCGGCCGCGGTCGGCCCGCGCGACCTGGTCTGGTTCACCGTCAAGGACGTCGGACTGGTGCTCTGGGATGTGAACGGCAGCGCCGGCCCGGACGCGCCCTTGACCTGGGCCGACACCTCGGACGACATCTGGACGCCGCCGTTGACCAACATCTCCGGTTCGACCTTCTCCTTCCCTTCGGCCGTAGCGGTCGCCGTGACCGACGACGGCTCGGCGTGGGTCGGGGGCGGCAGCGGCGTGGTCCGGATCTCGGTGGTGGATTACGGCCCCGACGTTTTCTCGGCGGAAATCGAAGAAACCTATCCCGGCAAGGTCAACGTCTTCTGGGACGGCCTGCTCAGCGGATCGGTTTCGGATCTGGAACTGGACGGCAACGGCGATCTCTGGGTGTCAACCGAACTGGGCCTGGACCGGATCCGCAGACGGCAGGGCGTGGTCTACATCGATCCGTTCACCAGTCTCGAGGATTATCTGGATCGCGAGTTGGGCACCCTGTTCTCCACCGCGGCCATCAGCGGCCTGCCCGGGGGACCGGCGTATCGAGTTGCGGTCGACCCTTCCGGCTACCGTTTGCTGGCCGGCACCGCGGGCGGCGCCCTTCTGGCCGACATCCCGGTCGACACTTCCTCGGGCGACATCCTCGACGGGGTCTATCTCTATCCCAACCCCCTGTTCCCCGAGGCCGACTCGGCGGGCCTGAAGGTCGGCGGCCTGCCGCCGCAGGGAGAGTCCGTGGTCACGATCTTCGACCTCGCCGGCCAGCCGGTCTTCAAGCGCACCGGAGTCACCGGCGAATCCGATATCTGGGACGGACGCAACCGGCTCGGTGAATTCGTCTCCACCGGGCCCTACCTGGTGCGGGTCGAATTCGAAGGGCGAACCGCCGTGCTGACATTGGCGGTCGTACTCGGAGACCGCAACGGAGGCGAGGCGCAATGAGCCCACGCGAGGACGGACAGCGCCGTTTGCGCCTGCTGGTCGTCGGCGCCGGCGAGGCCGGCCGCACCCTGGTCGGGGAATTGCGCGACGAAGGCAATGACCTGGTGCCCGTCGGCTTCCTCGACGACGATCCCCGGCTCCAGGGCACCGCGATCCTCGACCTGCCGGTGCTCGGCGGGATCGACGATCTGGTCGAGGCCGCGCGTGAATCCGCGGCCGACGAGATCCTGATCGCCATTCCTTCGGCCCGCGGCAAGCTGATCCGCCGGCTGGTCCTGCTCTGTCGCCGGGCCGGATTGCCGTTCCGCATCGTGCCCGGAATCCGGGCGATCATCGAAGGCGACGTCACTTTCTCGCAGGTTCGCCCGGTCGCCCCGGAGGATCTGCTCGGCCGCGAGACCGTCACTTTCCACGCCGGCAACGCCGGAGCGCTGGTCGGCGGCCGTTCGGTGCTCGTGACCGGCGCCGGCGGCTCGATCGGATCGGAGCTCTGCCGCCAGCTGCTGCCCCTGCGGCCGGCGGAACTCCTGCTGCTCGGGCGCGGCGAGAACAGCCTCTTCGAAATCGCCCAGGAACTCGAACCGGTTCGCGGCGATACCGTGTTGCGCACCCTGATCTGCGATGTCCGCGATCGAGTGCGCCTGGACGTCCTGGCCGGAAGGCACCGCCCCGACCTGATCTTCCACGCCGCCGCCCACAAGCACGTCCCGCTGATGGAGGAGAATCCCGAAGAGGCGGTAGTGGTGAACGTCTGCGGCACGGCCAACATGATCGAGTTCGCCCGCGCGGCCGGCGCCGAACGTTTCGTGATGATCTCGACCGACAAGGCCGTGGCTCCGCGCAGCGTCATGGGCGCGACGAAGCGGGTGGCGGAGCTGCTGGTCTCGGCTGCGGGCAACGGCTCGACCAGGTTCATGACCGTGCGTTTCGGCAACGTTCTCGGCAGCCGCGGCTCGGTGGTTCCCATCTTCCAGGACCGCATCCGCCGCGGCTTGCCCCTGGAGATCACCGATCCCCGGATGACCCGTTATTTCATGACCATCAAGGAAGCGGTGCTGCTGGTCATCGAGGCGATGGTTCTCGGCGACGCCGGCGCCACCTATATCCTGGAGATGGGGGAGCCGGTGGCGGTCGCGGACCTGGCCCGCAACCTGTTGGCCCTTTCCGGTTTCGATCCCGACAGCGGCGACGTCGGACCCGGCCTGGAGATAACCGGGCTGCGGCCGGGGGAGAAACTGCACGAGGAACTGCACGGTTCCGACGAGCGGCTCACCCCGAGCGACAACCCCCTGATCCACATCGCGGTCTCCCGCGAGGCGCCGCGGATCGATCCCGACGCGGTGATCGGATCCCTGCTCTCGGCCGCGGTCGCCGGGGACCGCCGCGGCGTGCGCCGGGCCCTCGCAGAAACTCTCGGATCGGCATTCGATTTCGCCGACCTCACCGTCGAGGGGAAGGAGAAGTGATGATGTCCGTCGCCAAGGACGGGCTGCGCATCACCAGCTCCGAAACGCCGCCCGCCGGCTGGGACGAGATGATCGCCGGCGCCGCGGGAGCCACCTTCTTCCACACTTCACTCTGGCACGGCTCGGTATCCCGCCGGATTCCCGGCGCCGAGTCGGTCTGGATTTCGGCCGAATCCGGCGGATGTCCGATCGGCGGCCTGCCGGCGCTGATAACCAGACGCGGTCCGCTGCGGATCTTTTCGAGCTGTCATGTCGGCACCAACGGCGGCCCGGCCGTAAACGCATCTCTGCCGGCGGATGAGCGGCGGCTGGTCGCTTCCGGACTGCTGGCCGAGCTCGAGAGACTGGCCCGCGGACCGGCCGCTGCGATCGGGATCAGCCTGGCCGCCGGCAGCGAACCCGAATACGCCGACATCTTCGGATCCGGCTGGAAGCGGACGCCGGTTCCGGTGGCGGTGATCCCATTGGACGGCGGTCTGGAGAAGATCGACTCCGACATCCTCAAGATGAATCGCCGCAACGAGCGCAATCGTTCCCTGCGCCGCGGCTGCACGGTCGACGCCAGCGTCGCGCAGGCCGATCTCGAATCATTCTGGCCGATCTATGTCGAGGCCGCGGCGCGTTGGGGAGTCGAGCCGACGCCGCGTGAACTGATGTCCGAACTGCTGGAAGCGGCAGAGGGCCGGGTCTTCCTCACCTGCGTGCGTTTGGACGGCGAGATGCTGGGCGCCCATTTCAACATGCATTTCGGGGATCGGGTGACTGCCTGGATCGGAGCGACCAGCCGCAACCGCAAGGACATCTTCCCCGGCACGATGGTGGTCTGGGGCGATCTCCAGGAATCCTGCGCCCGGGGAGCTTCCTGCCTGGATCTCGGCGGCAGCGGGGGACAGCAGGGCGTGGAGAACTTCAAGCGGCTGCTCGGAGCCGAAACCGAAGAGCGGGGATTCTGGTCCCGCACCAGCCTGTTCTGGCGGGTCGCCGGCGCGGGCCGCCGGTTATTGCGCGGGAGAGTGCGATGAAATTGCTGCGGACCGGCGGCCAGATTCTCACCAGCCGCGTCGGCCAGGCCGGAATCAACGCCGTTTGCGGTTGGCTGGTGGCCCGCACTCTCGGCCCGGCGGGGCAGGGGTTCTATAGCCTGACCCTAACGGTCGCGATCTTCATCGCATCGCTCTTCAACGGCGGGATGGGATTGGCCGCGGTTCCGCCGCTGCGGGCCGGCCAAGTCGGACTGGGCAAGATGCTCAGCGCCCAGCGGCGTTGGATCGGACTGACAGTCGGCGCCTTGATCCTGGTCGCGGTCGCGGCCTGGGCCGGCGGCTTGTCCGGGATCACGGCCCGCTATCTGGGGTGGGATCCGCTCGTGGCCGCCGGCGCCGTGCTCGCCGCCGCCGCCTTGCTGGCTTTCGACATCTTCTTCTACGATCTGCTCGCCATCGGCCGTTTGCTGGCCGGCCCCCTGGTCAATCTGGGCCGCTCGGCCCTGCATCTGCTGGCCCTCTGCGCTTTCCTGTTGGCCGGGGGATTGGGCCTGCGGTCGGCCGTGTTCGCCTACGGCGGAGCCCAGGCCGTGGCGGCCGCGGTAGCCTTTTTCCTGTTGATGCGGGAAGCTGTGCGGCGACGTCCGGTCGAAATCGAGACCATCCCCGCGGTAGCGACCGGCGACTTGATGATTTCTACCCTGCGCAAGGGCTGGGTCGGCCAGCTTTCCGCGGTGGTCTCGCTGCTGCATCTGCGTCTGGATCTGGCCATAGTCGTGGCCTGGCACGGCGCCGCCGAGGTAGGAGTCTACTCGGTCGCGGTGCTGATCGGAGAAGTGCTTTGGCTGTTGCCCGGGGCCCTGCAGCCCCTGCTGGTATATTCGGCTTCCGGGCGGGACGCTGACGCTGACGCTGACGCTGACGCTGCCGCTGACGCTGACGCTGCCGGCGGCGGCGGCCAGGCGGCCCGCGACGAGGATTCGGCCCGCGCCGTGCGGGTGGGCCTGGCGGCGACGGCGGCCGCGGCCCTGGTGCTCGGATTCATCGCCAGACCGCTTTTCGACTTGCTGCTGCCCGTGGAGTTCTCCCGCTCGGTGCCCGCGTTGCGGGCGTTGCTGCCCGGCATAGTCGCCCTGGCCGCAGGGGCCGTCCTGGCTGGCGATTTCATCGGCCGCGGAGTTCCCGCCTGGAACACCCGGGCCAGCGGGGTGACGGTCGTCGTGAACGTTGGTGCGGGATTGCTGCTGATTCCCGCCCACGGCGCCGTCGGAGCAGCCTGGGCCTCCACGATCGCCTATGTGGTGGGCGCCGCGGTCATGGTGGCGCGTTTCCGCAGCGTTTCCGGCCTGCCCCTCTCGCGGATTCTCCTCACCCGCGCCGGTGATTTTCGTAAATCATAAGCTATTGTTAAAAAAGAGATTATGTGGTCGGCTGATTTTTTGGCCCTTCCCGCAGGGCTGCCGCTGAATCGACCGTGTCCGCGTCCGTAAATTTTTCTCTTCGCCCTGCCGCAATGCCCTATCGCCCGATTCCCCTTTCCCAGAGCATGAAATCCCCAAATTCCAGATCGCCGATAAGGTCCGGCTGGGGATCTGTCCCGGCGCAGGGGGCGGGCTGGGTGGTTTTTTCCCGGAGTTGTCGCTTGACACCATTTTGGGGGCCGGGTAAAGTTCCGTGGTGGTCAGTGGGGAAAAGTGGTGAAAATCTTGAAACACCCGTTCAATTCCAGGAAACAGAGGGCATGGACGCTTCCCGCGACAACGACATGAACGAGGTTACGGAATTCTGTTTTCACGGTTCCTACGAGCGTGCCGTGGATGCGAAAGGCCGTTTCAACCTGCCGTTCCGCTTCCGTCGCGGCGGAGGAGCCGCCGAGGACGAGCGTTATGTCGTCATGCGGGGCCAGGAAGGGAATCTGGCGCTGTTTCCCCGGGAGGAATGGGTAAACGCCTTCAACCGCATCAAGCGGCAGAAGGCGTCGCGCGATTGGCGGGCCCAACTGCGTCGTCTCAGCTCCGACAGCTGTGAAATGGCCCTGGACGCCCAGGGACGGGTCACGGTGCCGCAGGAATTCCTGCGGGAAGCCGGGATCGACAAACGGGTCACGGCGGTCGGCATGGGACATTACATGGAGCTCTGGTCTCCCGATGGATTCGCCGCCCAGAAGGATCAGGCGCCGGGTCT
>CAZYDJ010000025.1:18750-22180 GCA_964646035.1 uncultured Fibrobacteraceae bacterium
GGACCAGGATTTCATGGACGAATTCCTCTTCTGATCGATTTCGAGGCCGCCGACGGAGCGGAGGCCTGTTGGGGGGAAGGAGCCCGGAGCCGCGGACGGAGCCGCGGTTGCGACCGGGGAAGGAGCCGGGGCCGCTGACGGAACGGCGGCCGACAGAGGGAAGGATCCCAGATGCCGAGAGAGTTGACCCGTCGACCTGACCGCTTCCAGATCCTTCAGGGGGAACTGGGTTTCGACATTCACGAACAGGACAAGGTCGTCCGGGTCACTCTCTCCGGTATCCTCGACCGTTCCGGGCTGGCGGATCTGGTCCGCTGCGTTTCGCCCAGGCTGTGCAGCCGGGGGCGGACAGTCGTCCTGGACGGTCGCAGGCTCGATCACATCGATTATCGAGCGGTGCCTGCCCTGGTGGCCTGGAACAAGGCCATGCGGACCTTCGACCATTCCCTGCTGCTGTCCGATTGGAACTCCTATCTGAAGACGATTCTGCTGGTCGGTGATTGGGGAGCCGAGCCGGCGCGGATGCCGGTCCGGCGACTCCGCGGCGGGAAAGCTGCATCGGCCCGCGGATCATGACGGCCGCGCCCCACGTTCCGGTGCTGAGGCAGAAGTCGATCGACCTGCTGCGGCCCGAAAGTGGAAAGCGGATCGTGGACGGCACCTTCGGCTTCGGCGGCCACTCGCGGATGATGCTGGCCGCCGGAGCCGAGGTTCTGGGCCTGGATCTGGACGCAGACGCGATCGCCGCCGGGACCGAGCTGGCGGCCGCGGAGCCGAATTTCCGCTGTCTGCGCATCTCGTTCCGGGAAATGCGGCGGGCCCTGGCCGAATCGGGATGGGGACGCGCCGACGGCATCCTGCTGGATTTGGGAGTCAGTTCGCTCCAGATCGATGATCCCGGCAAGGGCTTCACCTATCGCGAGGACGGGCCCCTGGACCTGAGGTTCGACACCCGCGGCGGAGAGTCGGCCGCGGATCTGATCGCCCGGCTGGAAGCCGACGGAATCGCCGACATCCTCCACGAATTCGGCGAGGAGCGGGCGGCGAGGCGGATCGCGAGGTCCGTGGTCAGGGCGCGTGAAGAGCAGCCCCTGGAGACGACGAAAGCCCTGCGGGACGCGGTGGCCGCCGCGGTCGGCGGGGGACCCAAGCTGAACGCGACACTGAGCCGGGTATTCCAGGCCCTGCGGATCGTGGTCAATGACGAACTCGGAGCGTTGCGGGATGTCCTGGCCGCCGTTCCTGATTGCCTGAGCCCGGGGGGGCGCATCGTGGTGATTTCCTACCACTCTCTCGAAGACCGCACGGTCAAGCAGTGGATCTCGCGCGAAAGCCGCGACTGTCTCTGCCCGCCGGAAATTCCGGTATGCCGTTGCGGACATCGGCGCACGATGCGGATGCTGACTCGCCGCCCCGCGGCCGCCGAACCGGCCGAAATAGCAGAGAATCCGCGGGCCCGGAGCGCAAGGTTGAGGGCGGGGGAGAGAATCGCATGAGCACCTGGCGCAACAGACTGCGAACGGTCAAGGCTATCGGCGGCGCCGGAAGCCGCCGCCCGGTCGGTCCCTGGAGCGGCACCATGGCCCGGTCCCGGCGCCGGGCGGGCAAGGCTGCACTGAAGGTCGTCGGCGCCTGCGTGGTGCTGGCGGTGGTATCCGGATCTCTGGTCCTGCTGTCGAACACCGTGGTGGTGGCCCGCCAGCAGATCGAATGCCTGCAGTCCGAAAAGGAATACCTCGAGACCAGGCTCGGCCGTCTCGAGCAGGATTGGAATCGCGCGGTCTCGCGCGAAAAAGTGGTCGCCAGGGCTGAGACGGAACTCGGCCTGATCGCCCCCGACGGGCCTGGAACCATGGTGGTCCTGACGGATACGGCGACGGAGCGCCGGCTGCCGTTGTTGGATCGGGTTCTGGCTGCTGTCGGGGGCGGAGGCGGCAGCATAGCTGCGGCCACCGCCGGGGAGAGCCGGCCTTGAAGGCCTCGGGCGCGGGCTCGGCGCGCCTCCGCTGGCTCGGCTGGATATTTCTGGGAATCAACCTCCTGATCGCCGTGCGTCTGTTCCAGGTCCAGATCTTCCAACACGAATCCTACCTGCAGCGGGCCGAAGGACAGTGGCGGCGGCGAATTCCCATGCCGGCCCGGCGCGGCAACATCTACGACCGTAACGGACGCCCTCTCGCTCTTTCGACCACCACCTGGCGCGTCGGCGTCGCCGTATCGCTGGCCGCTGACCCGGCCGCCGTCGCCGAGGTCCTGTACCGCGCCATACCTGATGACGTCTCCGATCCGGGCGCCCTGGCCCGGCGTATCCGCTCGGGCTCGGGCCATATCGTCGTAGCTTCCGGCGCTGCCCTGGGCACGGAGGCGATTTCCCTCTGCGAGAGACAACCCGCGATAACCATGGAGAGGTTGGGGACGCGTTCGTATCCCCTTGGCGGCACCGGGCTGTCGGTCATCGGATTCCACCGCGAGGATTCCAGCGGCGGGTCGTTGTGCACCGGGCTGGAGCAGGGCTTGGATTACTGGCTGGCCGGCGAGGCCGGAGAAGCCTGGGAATACGAATCAGCCCTTCGGGGCCGGACTTTGGGCAAGGAAGTCCTGCGCCATCCCCGTGACGGACGGGACGTGGTGCTGACCCTCGACTCCGATCTGCAGGCGATCTGCGAGGATCTGCTCGAGCAGAGCGTCGAGATATGCGCCGCTTCCGGTGGATCGGTGCTGATCGTCGATCCTGCCGACGGTTCGGTCCTGGCGGCGGCGGATTGGCCGGTGCTGCATGACCGGACCAGCGCCAGCCTCGATCCCGCAGTCTGGAACAATTTTAATTTCAACGGCTTGTACGAGCCGGGCTCGGTGATGAAGATCTTCACGGCCGCGTCGTTGCTTCGCCGTGGCGCCATCACCGTGGACACCGAGTTCGACTGCGCGGATAACGATTTCGGCGGTTTCCGCATCCACAACTCCGAAGGCCATGATTTCGGGGTGACCAGCTTCGTCGACGCCTTTGTCCATTCGAGCAACGTCTATTTCGGCCGGGCCGCCACCAACCTGCGCCGCCGTGAACTCTATCTTGATCTCAGGGCGCTCGGTTTCGGAACCCGGACCCGCTTCCCTTATCCCGGCCAGCCGTCCGGCCTGCTGAAGGAACCGGAGCAGTGGTCGGGCCGATCCCTGCCCACGATCGCCATCGGGCAGGAGATCGGGGTCACGCCTCTGCAACTGGCCATGGCCGCCGCCGCGGTCGCCAACGGCGGATTGCTCTACGCGCCCCGCATCGTCGATCGGATCGGGGCCGGACCCGACGAGCCCGAGATGCCGGGGCCGGCCCTGATGCGCGGCGAAGTGATGTCTGCGGATCTGTCCGCCTTGCTGCGGCGGGTCATGGCCCTGACCGTCGAGGAGGGAACCGGCCAGGCCGCGGCCGTGCCCT
>CAZYDJ010000025.1:22190-22450 GCA_964646035.1 uncultured Fibrobacteraceae bacterium
CCGGGGCTACGCGCCCGGGATCTACATGTCCACTTTCCTGGGGATGGTCCCGGCCGAGAATCCGCGACTGGTCGTATTGACGATGCTGGACGAACCCGACTACGCGCATCACTATGCATCCCAGAGCGCGGCCCCGCTCTGCGGCCGCATCGTGACCGAGATCGCCCGATCCACCAACTGGCTCGACGGCATCGGCGGCCTGGCCCGGGTCGCGGCCCACCCGGGCGCGGGTTCCGCTTGCCGGTCCTTGCCCGACCTGA
>CAZYDJ010000026.1:0-11844 GCA_964646035.1 uncultured Fibrobacteraceae bacterium
GCTTTCCTGCAACTCGCAAGATTGGGCCTGATCGAAAAGGCGCCGCGGGTCTACGGAGTGCAGGCCGCGGGAGCCGCGCCGTTGGCCGAGGCCTGGCGGCGGGTTGTCGACGGCGGCGGCGATCCGGCCGCGATGACCGGAGCCGAGATCCAGGCCGCGGTCACGCCGGTAGCGCCCGACACCTACGCCGATTCGATCAGCGTGGGCGTGCCGCGCAACCGGCTGAAGGCGTGGACCAAGGTGGCGCAGACCGGGGGCGGCTTCATCTCGGTGAGCGACGACGACATCCGCGCAGCGGCCCGGCTGATGGCGGCCAAGGCCGGCGTCTGGGCCGAGCCCTCGGGAGCGGCGGGATTCGCGGGATTGGTTGCGGGACTGGAATCGGGCCTGGTCAGCCGGGACGAGACGGTGGCCGTACTGGTGACGGGGCATGGGTTGAAGGCGGCGTAGGAATCTCTGGTGATTACCGTTCCTGTTCGGCCTGTGTTTTTGCTTCTGCTGATTAGACGTGGTTGCGCAGCATCAATTCCTTCGGATGCGGCTTCAGATATGTCTGATCCTTCACATAGTCGATGTCATGCGCGGCGACGTGATGCCGCAGCAGGGTGACCGGCACCACCAGCGGCACCAGGTTAGCGCGGTAATCCTCGATTACCGACCGCAGATCCGCCCGTTCCGCCTCGCCCACCACGTCGCGCAGATAGCCCATGATGTGCTGCAGCACGTTCACGTTCTTGCTGACGGTCGCCTTGGCCGCCAGGGCCTCCATCAGCAGGGCCGTATACTCGTCGCGGAACTCGGCCGGCTTGTGCCGCTTGACCGCGGCCACCAGCTGTCCCATCTCCTTGTAGTGTTTCGGGCTATGGGCCAGGATCTGATACTTGTGGGCGGCATGGAATTCCACGACCGCGCCGCGCGACCAGCGGCCCGTGAACAGATCCTTCACCCGGCGATAGGCGAAGACCCGCTCGATGAAATTCTCGCGCAGGACGGCGTCGTTCAGCCGGCCCTCCTCCTCGACCGGCAGATGCGGACAGGCCCGCATCAACTCGGCGGCGAACAGCCCCTGCCCCTGCTTGACCGGCATCCCCTTGTCCGAGGTCACCTTCACCCGCTCCATGCCGCAGCTCGGCGAGTCCTTCTTCAGCAGGAAGCCGCACAGGTCCAGCTTATCCATCTCGCGGACCTTGCCCGTCGACCAACTGTTCATCCGTTCGGTCCAGTCCTCGCCGGTCTTGGTCACCACCATCCGCGGCGCCTCCGGATCGCCGTGCAGATGCAGGGTGTCGCGCGGCACTCCCATGCCCACTTCGAGTTCGGGACAGACGGGCACGAAGCGGAAGTGGTCGCCCAGCAGATCGGTGATGTAGCGGGTATGCTTGTGGCCGCCGTCGTAGCGCACCTTGCGGCCCAGCAGGCAGGCGCTGATGCCGACGCGGATCAGCGACGGGCCCTCGGCTTCCGCGGCGGCTCCGAACTGGCGCAGATCCTCGACCGAGGCCGGCTCGCCGCGCGATATCGGATCCTTGCGTTGGCCGTTCAGGTCGCGGGACGTGGGCTTCGGGGCGATGACGGGCATCCGGTTATCGGCGGACATGGCTGTCACTCCTGTTTCTTCTGCGGGATCGTCCCGAAAATCTCGACCATCCGGCGGCGGCGGTATGCGAAGATCCGCTCCAGCCGGCGGCGCACGAACAGGGCATGCGCCAGGTCGCCGAGCGGCCCCAGGGGCATGGCGTAACTGATCACGTCGCCGATCAGGGTGCCGGACCCGGTCTCGCGGAATGTGTGCTCGTGATGCCAATAAGAATAGGGCCCCCGCAGCTGCACGTCCACGAACCTGTCCGGCGGCTCGTAGACCGGGATCAGCGACGTCCAGCGCACGCCGATCCCGCCGATGCGCACCACATAATCGATCAGTGCGCCGGTTTGCATCAGCAGAGGCCGCGGCGTCAGGATCTCGAAGCCCATTTCCGGCGGTGTCAGGTCGGAGAGATTCTCGGGGCGGTCGAAATAGGCGAAGACCTCGTCGCGGGGACGCGGAACTTCCTGCTCCATCTGGATGACGCGCAACATCACGGCCCGACCATTTCAGCCATGCGTTCGACCCGGGACACATAGGCGTCGACGTTGAACTTGCGCCGGCAGCCGGCCAGGGTCATCGACCTCACCTTGCCGTAGATCGCCCGTTCGGGCCAGCCGCGGTCGTGGACGCCGCCGATGCTCCAGGCGATGCCGGCATAACCGTTGGGATCGCGGCCGTCGAGGGAATAGCGGTCGTTGAGGCGGATGGCCGTATCGTGGGCCTCTTCCGGCGACTCGGACCACTCCAGTATCTTCTTGGCCCAGTACATCCGCATGAAACCGTGCATCCTGCCGGTCAGGAGCATTTCGGTCTGGGCGGCGTTCCACAACGGATCATGGGTGCCGGCCGCCTCGAACTCGGCGTAGCTATACAGATCCGGACGAGGATCAACGCGATGTACGTCGAGGGTCTCGCGGGCCCAGGCCGGGAATCCCTCCGGCTCGTCATAGCGCGGGTTGTAATAACAGAAGTTATCCGAAAGCTCGCGCCGGATGATCAGCTCCTCGAGGAAATCCTCGCGGGACTCTTTCGGCGCCTCGGCAGTGGATATGGCCAAGGCGACGACCTGCGGCGCGATATGCCCGAAATGCAGGTAGGGCGACAGGCCGGAAACGACCAGGGAGTTCGGATCGTTTCTCTTTTCGGCGTAGCTCTGCAAACCGCGGCTGATGAAATTCTCGAGCACCATCTGCGATGCCTCGGGACCGGGCACGAACAGCGGCACCCTGCCGACCGCCCTGTCCAGCGGAAGCATCCGCATCAGCGAATCCCAATCGACGGCAGGCACCGGATCGGGCCAGGAATGCGGATGCGGCAGGATCTCGGGGTAGGGTTTGAGATAACGTGGCAGCAGCCGCTTGATCTTCGGCCGGATGGTGCGCGCCGAATGCTCGGCCTTGTCCGAAGCTTCCCAGCACGGCACGATATTGTGGTCGTCGACCTGGTCTAAGCCGATGTTTACTGCCGCGGCCATGAATTCCGCATCCCAACGGCGGACGAAGCGCAGCGGCGAGAAGTCGCAGACAACCCGGGCGGCCTTCAATTCGATCGCCAGCCGCGCGACCGATTCTCCCGGCGAACCGAGACGGACCAGCGTGGGAATGCCGCGGGCGGCCAACGGCGGCGCCGTGACCGCCATCCCCTTGAACATCACATGGTATTGGCGCAGGGTCGCGCCCAGATAATCCGGCACGATGGCCATGACCACGGCCAGGGGCCGGCCCAGAGCGAGCGCCAGATCCTGGGCGTGGGTCAGACCCCAGCTGTCGCGGGCGCGCTGGTCGCGGCGCATCCAATAGAGAACCGGACCCGGACCGGGCTCAGCCTCGCGCAGATTGCGGATACGTCCGGGATCGACTCGTGAATCCATGCAACTACCTCAGTTCGCCTTCACCATGGCCATCACCAGATCGGCCACGGCCGGCACCCGGTCGGTCAGCCTCGCCTCGCGATGCGAAAGCACCCAATCGGTGACCATCTCGTCCAGGACGCCGAAGACGGCCTTGGCGCCGAGGATCGGATCGAGATCGCAACGGAAGACCCGGCTGCGGCAGCCGTCGATCAGCACCCCGGCGATCAGCTCCAGATACGGCCGCAAGGGCCCCTCGGAAAACTCGTGCATGAAATGGACGCTGTGGCGCAGTTCGATCTGGGTGATGACCGCCAGATCCCGATCGGCGCCGAGCAGGGCGAGATGCAGTTCGACCAGGCGCTTGAGACGAGCGGCTGGACCGCCGGCGGAGGTCATCGCCCTCTCGCCGATGGCCGTGAACCTCTCCATCGATCTCTGGAAGATGGCCACCAGCAGGTCGTGCTTACCCTTGAAGTAGAGATAGATGGTGCCGTCGGCCACCTGGGCCCGGCGGGCGATCATGGCCACGGTAGTATTGTAATATCCGTGGGCTGCGATCTCGGTCACCGCGGCGTCCAGGATCAATTCCCGCTTGGCGCTCTTTTCCCGCTCGTTCAATTGAAGCCCCTCCATCGCCGGGCAGATTGCAGTTATAGCTCCTGACAGGAAAACCGACATACGTTTTTATTTAAAGCATAATCATACTCTCCGCCTCAATTGACAGCATACACGAGTAATCCTACCATGTGAATTATCATTCAGCAGGGCGCCCGCCACGACTATCCCGGGAGACATCATGAAGAGTCCTATCCGGAAGGTCGCCGTTCTTGGCAGCGGAGTCATGGGCAGCGCCATCGCGGCCCATTTCGCCAACGCCGGCATCCCCAGTCTGGTGCTGGACATCCTGCCGCCCGACCTCGACGACGCCCGGGCCCGCGACGCCCGGGCCGACGACGCCCGAGCCCGCGACCGGCTGGCCGCCGAAGCTGTCGCGGCGATGCGCAAGACCAAACCGGCGCCGCTGTTCATCCCCGCCCGCGCCGCCCTGATCGAGACCGGCAATCTGGCCGACGATCTGCCGCGGCTCCGGGACGCGGACTGGGTGATCGAGGTCGTGAAGGAAGACCTCGGGATCAAGCGCGACGTGCTGGCCGCGGCCGCGCCCCACATCGCGCCGCACGCCTGGCTTTCGAGCAACACCTCCGGCCTCTCGTTGGCGGAAATGGCGACGGCCCTGCCCGGGGAGCTGCGCCCCCGTTTCTTCGGCTCCCACTTCTTCAATCCGCCGCGGTACATGAAGCTGCTCGAGCTGATTCCCGGGCCGGAAACGGATCCCGCGACTCTCGACGCGGTGGAGGAATTCGCGACCGTCAGGCTGGGCAAGGGCGTGGTGCGGGCCAAGGACACCCCCAATTTCATCGCCAACCGCATCGGCGTGCACGCCATGCTCGCGACCGTCGGCGTAATGCAGGATATGGGCCTGGGCATCGAGGAGGTCGACGCCCTGACCGGTCCGGCCATCGGCAGGCCCAAGACCGCCACCTTCAGGCTGGCCGATCTGGTCGGGTTGGACACCCTGCTGCACGTCGCCGGCAACGTCCACGCGGCGGTCGCCGACGACGAGAGCCGCGACGTCTTCGCTCCACCCGACTACCTGGCGCGCATGGTCGAGAAAGGCCTGCTCGGACGCAAGAGCGGCGGCGGGTTCTATCGGATGCAAAAGAGCGAGGGCAAGCGCGAGATCCTGACCCTGGACCTCGAAACCCTGGAATACCGCGAGAAGCGCAAGGCCAAGTTCCCCGAGCTGGAGGCCGCCAAGGCGCTGGACGACCCCGCCGAAAGACTGCGCAAGCTGATCTGGGGCAAGGGCCGGGCGGCCGCAGCCCTCTGGCGGATGGTGGTGCCGACCTGCGTGTACGCGGCCCGGCGGCTGGGCGAAATCTGCGAGGATGCGGCGGCCATCGACCGGGCCATGCGCTGGGGATTCAACTGGAGCCTGGGGCCGTTCGAGACCTGGGACGTGCTGGGCTTCCGGGCGGTGGTCGAGAGGCTGCGCGAAGAAGATGTCGAGCTGCCCGGCTGGGTCGATTCCCTCTACGAGTCCGGCGCGCAGAACATCTACACCGAACGGGACGGCGAATTGCTGGCCCCGGCGGCTCCGGATCTGGCTCCGGCGCCGGTGGCCGTGGACCGGCGGGCCTGCGACTTCGAGGTTATGCGCCGGGCCGGCGGCGAGGTCGGGCGCAACCCGGGCGCTTCGCTGCATGACCTGGGCGACGGCGTGCTGGGCCTGGAATTCCACTCCAAGATGAACGTCATCGGCCAGGACACCATCTCGATGATCGGCACCGCCTGCGCCGAGGCCGAGAAGAACTGGCGCGCGATGGTCGTGGCCAACGGCGGCGACAACTTCTCGGTCGGAGCCAACCTGATGCTGCTGTTGATGGAGGCGATGGACGGCGATTGGGAAGAGATCGACCTGATCGTCCGCGCTTTCCAGAACGCCACCGACCGCCTGGAGATGTGCGCGGCGCCGGTGGTCGTGGCTCCGCACGCCATGGCTCTCGGCGGCGGCTGCGAAGTGACGCTGGCCGGCAACGCCGTCCGGGCCGCGGCCGAAACCTACATCGGCCTGGTCGAATTCGGCGCCGGAGTGATACCCGCCGGCGGCGGCTGCGCCAGGATGCTGCAGCGCCATACCGCCCTGCTGCCGGATCCGACCGACCTCTACCCCGCCCTGAAGGCCGTTTTCCAGACCATCGGCATGGCCAAGGTCGCCACCAGCGCCGAAGAGGCCCGCGAACTCGGCTTCCTGCGTCCGGGCGACGGCTGGTCGATGTACGGCGATCACCGCGTCGCCGACGCCAAGGCCCTGGCCCTGGCCCTGGCCGACGGCGGCTTCTGCCCGCCGAACCCCGACCGGCTGGTGCCGGTGATGGGACGCAGCGGGGTGGCCCTCTGCGAGTCGGTGCTCTTCAACATGGGCGAAGCCGGCTACATCTCCGAGCACGACCGGAAGATCGGCGGCCGGCTGGCGCGGATCCTCTGCGGCGGCGACGTCCCCGGACCGACGGCCGTCTCGCATCGGCATCTGCTCGATCTCGAGCGGGAGGCTTTCCTCGCGCTATGCGGCGAGCGCAAGACCCTGGAACGCATGCAGCACATCCTGAAGACCGGGAAACCGCTGCGGAACTAGGAGGCAGCCATGAGGGAAGTGGTGATCGCCCTGGCCTTGCGGACCCCGATCGGCAAGGCGCGCAAGGGATCGTTCGCCCAGACCCGCCCCGACGATCTGGGCGCGGCGGTGATCCGCGGGCTGCTCGCGCAGGCTCCCGGACTGGACCCGGCGCGGATCGGCGACGTCATCCTGGGCTGCGCCATGCCCGAGGGCGAGCAGGGCATGAACGTGGGCCGCAACGTGGCCCTGATGGCCGGCCTGCCGGACGAGACGCCGGGCATGACCGTCAACCGCTTCTGCTCCTCGGGGCTGGAAACCATCAACATCGCCGCGATGCAGATCGCCACCGGCCAGACCGACGTGGCGATCGCCGGCGGCGTCGAGTCGATGACCATGATCCCGATGGGCGGCCACCGCTATCTGCCCAACCCCGGCCTGGTCGGATCCGATCCCCACACCTATACCAACATGGGGCTGACAGCGGAGAACCTGGCCGTAGCCGACGGCATCTCGCGCGAGGCCCAGGACCGCTTCGCGCTGGCCAGTAATCTCAAGGCCGCGGCCGCGATCGCAGCCGGACGCTTCGTGGACGAGATCGTGCCAGTGGAGACCTCGTACACGGTGATCGACGGCGGCAGGCCCCGGGTCGAGAAGCGCCTGGTGTCGATCGACGAGGGGCCACGCGCCGACACTTCCATCGAAGCCCTGGCCAAGCTGCGTCCGGCGTTCAAGCAGGACGGCACCGTGACCGCGGGCAACTCCAGCCAGATGAGCGACGGAGCGGCGGCGGCGCTGCTGACCACTCCCGAAATCTGCCGGGAGCTGGGCCTCGAGCCGCTGGCCCGGTTCGTGACCTACGCGGTGGCCGGAGTGCCGCCGCAGATCATGGGCGTCGGACCGGTCAGAGCCGTTCCGGCCGCCCTGGAACGGGCGGGGCTGAAGCTGGAGCAGATGGACGTCATCGAGTTGAACGAGGCCTTCGCCGCCCAGAGCCTGGCCGTTCTCGGCCGGTTGGGCCTCGACCCGCAGGACGAGAGATTGAATCCGAACGGCGGCGCCATCGCCCTGGGACATCCCCTGGGCTGCACGGGGGCCAAGCTGACCGCGAGCGCGCTGCACGAGTTGAAGCGGCGCGACGGCCGGTACGCGATGGTCACGATGTGCATCGGCACCGGCATGGGAGCCGCCGGCATCTTCGCAGCGATTTGAGGAGGAGTCATGCCCGAGAACAGGACATACCCCACCGGCGGCGAGTTCCTGCTGAGCGAGACCGACCCCGCCGCCGTCTTCACCCCCGAGGATTTCGACGAGAACCAGCGGATGCTGATGCAGGCCACCCGGGATTTCGTCGAGCAGAAGATCGCCCCGCACAGCGACGAGCTGGAACACGCGAACCACGTCGAACTGGGTGCAGAACTGCTCAAGGAAGCAGGCGGGATGGGATTGCTGATGGTGGACGTGCCCACACGCTTCGGCGGCATGGGAGCGGACAAGGCCACCGTGATGATCGTCAGCGAGGTCATGAGCGAGGCCGGCAGCTTCGCCGTCACCCACGGCGCCCAGTCGGGCATCGGCACCCTGCCCATCGTCTACTTCGGCACGCCGCAGCAGCAACAGCAATACCTGCCGCGACTGGCCACCGGGGAGTTGCTGGCGGCGTACGCGCTGACCGAGCCCGGCAGCGGCAGCGACGCCCTGGCCGCGACCACGAACGCGACGCTGAATCCCGATGGCACGCATTACATCCTCAACGGCGTGAAGCAGTACATCACCAACGCCGGCTACGCCGAGATGTTCATCGTCTTCGCCAAGGTCGACGGCGAGCATTTCAGCTGCTTCATCGTCGAGAAGGAATTCGGCGGGGTGAGCATCGGGCCGGAGGAGAAGAAGATGGGCATCAAGGGCAGCAGTACCTGCCAGGTGGTGCTGGAGGATTGTCCGGTGCCGGTGGCGAACCTGCTCGGCGAGATCGGCCGGGGCCACGTCATCGCCTTCAACATCCTGAACGTCGGACGCTTCAAGCTGGGCGCGAGCACCGTCGGCGGCTGCAAGCTATGCCTGGGCCACGCCGTGCCGTATACGAAACAGCGGCGACAATTCGGAAAACGCATCTGCGATTTCGGGTTGATCCGGGCCAAGATCGCCGATGTGACCGCCAGCGCCTTCATGGCCGAATCGATGGTCTACCGCACCGCCGGCCTGCTCGACCGCGCCATCGCCACCCTCGACCGCGAGGCCGCGGACTTCGATCTGCAGTCCATCCTCAAGGTCGAGGAATTCAGCATCGAATGCTCGATGATCAAGGTCTTCGCGACCGAGGCGCTGGCCCTCGCGGCCGAGGAAGGCGTGCAGATGCTGGGCGGCTACGGCTTCTGTTCCGAATATCCCCTCGAACGGATCTATCGCGACGAGCGCATCAACCGCATCTTCGAGGGCACCAACGAGATCAACCGGATGATCGTGCCGGGCATGCTGCTGCGCAAAGCGCTCAAGGGCGAGTTGGAGCTGCTGCAGGCGGCGCAGGCGGTGGCTGACGAACTGCTGTCCATCCCCTCGTTCAGCGAACCCGGAGAACCGGCGTTCCTGGAAACCGAGGCCGGCCTGGTCGCCAACCTGAAGAAGGTGGCGCTGGCCACTCTCGGCATCGCCGCGCGGAAATTCGGTGAAGATCTGAAAAACCAGCAGGAGATCCTGTCGGACGCGGCCGATCTGGTGATGGAGGCCTACGCGGGCGAGAGCGGCCTGTTGCGGGCCCGCAAGAAGGCGGATGCCGACGGCGAGGAAGCGGCCGCGGTGATGGCCGACATGACCACTGTCTACCTGCACGATGCGACGGAGAGGGCCGGCGTCTGGGGCCGCCGGATCCTGGCCAACACTCTCGAGGGAGATGAACTGCGCACGATGTTGGCCGGGTTGCGGCGGCTGACGAAGCACGATCCGGTCAACCGGGCCGCCCTGCACGGGCGCATCGCCGCAGCGGTGATCGAGGCCGACGGCTATCCCCTGTAGGGCCGTCTCATCTGACCAGGACCACCTTGCCGGTATCGGTGTCGTCGCCGGCCGTCAGACGCACGAAGTAGACTCCCGCCGCCGCGGGGACTCCCCTGTCGTCGCGTCCGTCCCAACTCGCCGAACGCTCTCCCGCCTGCACGTTCTGATCCAGCAGCACCCGCAACGTTCGACCGCGGGCGTCGTGCACCGTCAACCGGACCGGGCCGTCGCGAGGCAGACTCATCCGCACCGAGACCGAGGGATTGAACGGGTTGGGGTACGCTGCGGTCAGGCGTGCGAACGCAGCCGGCGGAGCGTCGGTCGCCGGATCGTAGACGACGCCGGCCTCGACCCGGAAGTCATCGAAGTAGAACCCGTCGCGCTCGCTCGACTCGTCGCTCGCAAGCACGAACCGCAACCGGACATCGTCCGAACCGGCCCAGGGAGTCAGGTCGAAGGTCTGCAGGCTCCACTGCGGCGGGTCGCCGTCGAAGCAGGGAACGCCGGCCGGAGTCTGGACGCCGAGGCCGCTGCCCGGGCGGCTGCCGTTTCCGCAGAGGGGCTGCCAGGTGCTCCCGTGGTCAGCCGACAGTTCGAAACGCACGCAGTCGTAATCCGGCTCCAGCGACCATCGTCCCCGAAAAGACACCGCGGCGAAGTCGTAGAGCGAGAGGTCGATCACTTCGCGCAGGGCGCAGACATCGTTCATATAACTGCCGTAGCCGCCGAGAGGCGTGTCGGTGATGGCGAATTCGCCCTCGGCGGCGTCGTGGGTCAACAGCCAGCCGCCTTCCCAGTCGGCCACTCCGTTCTGCTCGAAGTCGTCGGCGTAGATCACGGCGGCGCGGATCGGGTCCAGTTGCAGATCGGCCGAGGCGACGGGACCCGACAGGGTCACCGCCAGGGTGTCCGGCAGATGTCCGGCGGCGGCGGCGACGACCAGATAGTCGCCGTAGGGCAGATCGGCCAGGGAATAGGCCCCGCCGGCCGTGGAATCGCTCGAATCCGCGGCGGCGGTCGCTCCTGCGGCGGCCCGCAAGGCCGACAGGGCCGCGGAAAGCGGGGCGCCGCCCGAGTCGAGGATCACACCGGCTATCTCGCCGCGGGGCAGCGGGGCCAGGGCCACGTCCAGGACCGTTCCTTCGCCCCAACTGGTGATCACGCCGCCGACGCTCAGCGGCTGATATCCGGTCGCGGCGAAGTCGAGGGTCCAGGTTCCGTCGGGCAGCAGCTTGTGGTAGTCGCCCCGGTCGGGATCGACGACCGCCGGCGCCGCGTTGCCCGCTACCGACACCGTGGCCGCCACTGGCTCGCCGGTCACCGCGTCGGTGACGACGCCGCCCACTCCCCAGCCCGCGGCGTCGATGAAGGCCAGCAGACTCTCGCGGTTGTCATCCCAATAGCCGGACAGGGCCGCGGCCGCCGGCCATTTGGTGTCGCTCAGTTCGATGGTCAGGTCGATGCATCCGGTGCGATCGTAGGACCAGTCCTGCAGGCAGCCCATCGTGACGTACCAGGCCGCGCCGTTGGTGATCCCCTGCAGGAAAGTCGGCGAGTAGTACATCGGCGTATTGCGGCTGCTGTACTCCAGGCTCAGGGCCACCACGGCGTCCTCGTCGGGCACCGGATCGAAGGTATGATCCCAGGGATAGTTCACGACCAGCGCCCCGGAGTGGAAGTTGGCGCTGACCACGAAGCTCCGTTGATGGCCGTGGGCCATGAAGGCCACGTTCTCCCTCTCCTGGCCGATGCCCATGTCCGGCACCGGAAAATCCCGGTTGAGGTCGAGACCGTAGGCGTTGTAGCGGATGCCGCCGGCGTATCCGTCGGGATTGTGCAGGGGCAGGATGTGGATCTCGCGGTCATCGACCAGACCGGTCAGGCCGGGGTCGACGCCGTAGCCGTCGGTCAGCAGGGAGGCCAGCGCGAGCAGCATCTCCAGGCCCAGCGGCTCGTTGCCGTGGATGGTTCCCGAGAGTCTCACTTCGGGCTCGGGCTCCTCGATGTCCACGCTGTCGCTGATCACGATCCCCCACAGGTCGCGGCCCTCGACCGAAGTTCCCCAGACGTAGGCGCGGGCGATGGCGGGATGGGCCGCGGCGATGGCGGTCAGGAGCTGCCCCACCTCGGTGTTGGTGTGGTAGATCCATTCGGCTTCTTCGCCGGCGGCGCCGATCGGAGGCGCGGTCCCGGCAGCATCGCCGGAGATGGCATCCTGACGCCGGAGAAGCGCGCGGA
>CAZYDJ010000026.1:11854-21751 GCA_964646035.1 uncultured Fibrobacteraceae bacterium
CGCGGGGTTGCTGGCGACGGAGGTGTGGACCACGGTGTCGACGTCGTCCTGGGTGATCACCTTGGCGATCACCGGGTTGCGGATGTCGGCGCGCACGAAGCGCACGCTGCCGAGGTCGCCGCGCGGCGGGACCACTGGAGTTCCGCGGCCTCGCGGCCCCGGCGCTCGACATCCTCGACGGGAACAGGATCGAATCCGGCGCGGCGCAGGGCGGCCAGTTCGGCCGCGGTCACCCGGGGCGTGAACAACAGGCGGGTCGAGCCGTCGCCGGCGCGCAGGATCCGGATCTGCTCGCGCTCGAACGAGGCGATCGGGACCACGGCCAACAGTTCGGCCAGGGCCGCCTTGTCCGCCAGTTCCAACTCGACCGGGAAATCGTTCCACTGACTCGCCCGCCATTGGGGCAGGCCGTGACGATCCAGAGGTATCGGAGCGGGAGCGGGAGCGGCCGTCGACAAGGAAACCGACAGCATCGCCACCGCGAACAGGACCAACGGAATCGACGCCGGGAAAAGGCGCTCGCGAAACGGACGGATCATCGGTTCCCTCCGGCCCGGTCAGCGGACCAGGACCATCTTGCGCACGAGATTACTGCCGTCGACCGAGAGGCGGGCGAAATAGATGCCGCTGGGCATCTGTCTGCCGTCGTCGTCGAGTCCGTCCCAACGCTCTAAATAATAACCGTGGGGCAGCTGCTCCTGCCTGATTATCCGCACCTGCCTGCCGCGGGAGTCGTAGACCGCCAGCTTGGTCCCGGCCTCCGCCGGCAGATCGAAGGCGATGGTCGCGCCGGCGTTGAACGGGTTGGGGTAGCTCGGGTGCAGGTACAGACTGCGCGGCACGTCCGGCACCAGTTGCAGATCGACGCCGACCGCCTGCTCGCCGTCGGCCAGGTTGATGTCGCGCGAATAGTCCATCCAGTTCAGCAACGTCACTTCCAGGGAATAGGTCCCGGGCATGACGCCGTCCAGAAAGTAATAACCGTCCGCATCGGCGATCGTCAGACCCCCGCCCGGATTCAACTTGACCAGGGCGTCGGCCCCGGGATCGCCGTTGTCCAGGAGTATCCGGCCGGCCACCGAGCAGCTGCCGGGTTCCGGGATCAGCAGCCAGTTGACCGCGTTCTGCAGCAGGTCGTCGCGGACGGCGGAGTCGGCGGCGAGGAAGCTGAAGGTCAGATAGACGATCTGGCCGCCTTCGGATTCGGGAGTCGGGTCGAAGGTGATGATGCTGGCGCCGCTGGAGTTGCGGCTCCAGGAACCGACCACCTCGACTTCGCGGCTGGGCAGCATCAGGTCCTGGTCCACATATTGGTTGTAGTCGACATCGATCCGGTCGGGCAGGGTATGCGGAGCGGAAGCCGTCATATGCCGGGGATCGACGATCACGACGACTCCCGACTCGTCCTGCACCCACTGGGTGACATGCAGCACGTCGCTGATGAAAAGGCTGTCCACCTGGTCCGGCCGGGACCAGAAGTAGCCGACCTCTCCCCCTTCGACCAGGATCCCGTCTCCGGCGGCGGCGCGCGCGCTCAGGGCCGCGCGCAACTCCGGCAGCGTCTGCAGAGGTCCCTCGTTGCGTCCGCAGGCCAGCACGACCAGATCGAAATCCGTCCATGACGAGGGCTCGGTCACGGCAGCGTCCTCGACCTCGGCCGTATAGCCCAGCGACGAGAGCACGGTCGCCATTGCGGACGCCGTGAAATCATCCGCGGCGACGGCCGTGGGCATCATCGCCTTGGGGGATTCCCGCCGGATCACCGGTTCGGAAACCGGGGCCGGCTTGGACGTGGCGTCCAGAACGAGGATGTGACCGCTGACCGGAGGC
This sequence comes from uncultured Fibrobacteraceae bacterium, assembly GCA_964646035.1. Lineage (GTDB taxonomy): Bacteria > Krumholzibacteriota > Krumholzibacteriia > LZORAL124-64-63 > LZORAL124-64-63 > CAYLMM01. The sequence continues at coordinate 13,685 of CAZYDJ010000026.1, forward strand.
AGCAGGAAGAGCAGCGGCGCGGCGCCGGCCACGAGATCCACTTCGAGCCGCTCCGGCATATGGCCGGGGGCCGAGACAATCAGGTCGTAGCCGCCCTCGGGCAGGTCGTGGATCTGGAAATCGCCGTCCACCGGATCCGTTTCGGCGGTTGCATAGAGGTCGTTGTTGTCGCGGCGGCGCAACTCGATGTCCGCGGCGATCGGGCGGGCGTCGGCTCCGTCGAGAACGCGTCCCGAGAGGGAGGTCTTCGGCGCCGGCGACAGTTCGATGTTCAGGTTGTTCGCCCCCTGCACCACGAAGTAGTTCTCGTGGTATGGCACCGAACCGAAGAGATCCACCCGGATCGAGTAGTTGGCCGCCAGTATCTGCCCCGGCACGTCGTAGCGGCCGGCGGAATTGGTCGTGGTCTCGAAGGCGAGCACCCCGTCGGCGTATCCGCTCACGGTCACTCCTGCGACGACCTGGCTGGCGGCGAAGACATAGCCCCCAAGCGAACCGAAGACCTTGACCACCGGGAAAATCCGCTTGTAGACGTCATAGCCCGGTTTGACCAGCAGACAGGTCGCGTCGCCGAGGCTGTCGGCCACCCAGTTGATCGACGATTCCGATGTGCTGATCGGATCGCCCTCCGGCGGGAAAAGCCAGATTTCCACGCCTGCTTCGGACGCGCCGCCGCCGAGGATGCCCTCGAGGTTCAGAGGGAAGGCGCTGACGACCCCGACGTTGGATACGGCCACCAGGTTGGGGTTGGTCAAGGGCAGGGCCGTAACGGCCAAAGTGTCGCGGAAAGCCTGGAAGGGCTGGGCCGCGTCCTGGCCGACCAGCGTCAGCGACGGGCCGTAGGAATAGAGCAGATCCAGATCGACCGATCCGTTCACATCGGTCACTGCGCTGTCGCTGCGATACCACCAGCCTTCGGCCCAGATCTCGACGCCGGGCATCGGCAGGCCGCTAGCTGCGTCGCGGACCGTGACCGTGACCACGGACTCCACGCCCACCGGGATGCTCAACGGGTCGATACTGACCAACGCCGGCACCGACACCGGCAGATCTATCGTCGCGGGGCGTCTGTTCTGGGCGGTGACCACCAGACGGGCGAAGCCCTCTTCGAGATCGCCGTCGAGTTCGAGCTCGATATCGCCGGTCGGTCCCGCCGTCCCGCCGGCGATCAGCACGCCGTTCTGGGTCAGGCCGACGTAGCTGCCGGGATCGGCTCCGATGCTGATGGTGGTTGCGGTCACCGAAAGACGTTCCGGGGCGTCGACATCGTTCTCGATCGGTTCCCGCAGGTAGGGAACGATGCTGGGGTCGCCCAACAGGTTGTAGATGTTCCAGTAGTATTCCTCGCGCCCGGTGCCGCCCTCGCTCGCGGCTTCCGAGACAGCGAGATTGCCGCAGAAGATCATCGCGTCGCTGGTGACGTAGGCTCCCTCGCCGCCCTCGTGGAACAGGCCGTCGAGCGCCCCCTGCGAGGTACCCTCGTAGATCGGTGAATCGGTGATCTGGGACGTGTAGCCCACCGACCACCAGTAGTCCTCGCTCCAGTAGGTGGAATTGCTGCCGCCGATATAGCCGATCGCGCCGCCGTCTTCGCGGCGCAGCCACGACTCGCCCAGGCAGGGCGAATCATAATCATACTTCGAGGTCAGGCAGCAGTTGCCCACCACCAGTCCGAAGCGCCCGCTGTTGCCCAGGGTGTCGACATCCAAGACCGTGAACCGGGGGTTGGACCAGCGGATCTCGCTGCCGTGGGCGGTGTAGTTGATGAAGCCCGCGCCGGCCGAGGCGAGCGAGAGGATCTCCCCGGCGGCCGTGCCGGATTCGGGATACAGGAAAACGCCGGCGTCGATGTCGTGGGCCGGATTGAAGTAGGTTTCGGCTGCGTAACGGATCTGCCCGTTGGCGAAGACCGGCGAGTAGGCAGCGTCTACGCCCGCGATCAGCACGGCCCTGCCCAGATACGAGGTGTCCGGGATGGTCAACTGCTCATAGGCCAGGGTCTTGGCCACCACCGCTTCGAGTTGCGCCACCGTTTCCACCGAGAATCGACCGTAGTAGATGTCGGGAAAGAGATCGCCGTCCATCTCGCAGTAGAGCCGGTCGGTGGCGTCGCCGTTGAGGGTATAGGTGGGCAGGATGTCCACGTCGCCGACCAGCAGCACGAAGCTCGGCGCGGGCTGATCCCCGGTGCCGTTGCGATAGAGCTCGGCGATGTACTCGCGGATGGAATAGGAATCGCCGCCGACCTCCGCGGACCCCAGGACGCCGAGAATCGTGTTGAATCCCTTCTCGCGCTTCCAGGCCAGCAACGGCGCCAACGCGGCGGTCATCGAATCCGGCGCTATGACCACCAGCGACACTTTTTCGCGGACCAGATCGGGATTCAGCAAGTGCAGCGGACCGGCGCCGGCGACCTTGGCGTAGACCGGATCGAAGAACGGGCTGTCGGTCGCGGCGGCCAGACGGTCGCCGGCGGCGGGATCGCCGCCCTCGAATACGACGCGCACCTCGATATCCTCGTCGACCAGCAACTTGTTCTCGCGCGGCAGATACCGCACCGGGGATATCTCGAGACGGCCGATATCCAAGGCCCGCAGGCGGCCGAGACGGTGGAAGGCCGCCGTCGGACGGCTGACCTCGGCCACGGCGTAGGCGGATTCGTCGATGACGAACGAGACGGTATCGAGGTCGGCGCTCTTGCTGACGCTGGGCTGAGCCGGCAGCAGACGCACGTCGGGCCCGAAATCGGCGAGATCGATGGTGCGCGTGCCGCCGCGGACCACTTCGACGCGGGCGACGGCCCCGTGGGGCATCGCGATCAGCCGGTTCATCTGCGGCAATTCGGGGCTGCCGGGCACCCGGCTAAAATGGAAGCCGGGGATGGCGACGCGGACGAAGGAGCCCGCGGCGGTTTCGATCCGTTCGACCAGCAGCTCGCCGACAGCGGCGCGCATAACCATCCCGCTATCATCGCGGCGGGTCAGTTCCAGGGCGGTACGCCCGTCTTCGCTTACCGGCACCCGTTCGGGGGCGGCGAATACGGCCGTAGCCGGCAGACATAGCAGCAGGCAAAGAGCGACCAAGCTCCGGTTCATCGACGTTGTCCTTTCAACGCCCGGCCGACGGGCTCTATCGGAATGCGGAACCGGTGGCTTCAAACCGGCGAAGGAGTGCTCATCTAAAATAAGGACCAACGCACTCCCCTTCAATAGCTCCCACCGCAAATAGCTGGGTGACAACCTATTGTAACAGGCTCGGTCATGATCCCTCAAGTCCGACGAGGGCTTGTTGCATCGGCGATCGAACATCGATATAATGAAATCAGGAACCATCCCCTGGTTCAGGAGGTCGGTCATGAGCCGCCTTACGCTGCTGATCTGCGCTTTCGCCCTGTCCATTCCCGCTCTCGCCATGGCCCAATACGGCGACGATTGCATCGACGCCGTAGCCTGCCGCGTCCAGCAAGGCGAGGTGGTGATTGAACATGCCGGAGCCTGGTACAACTGCTGCCCGGTGATGGAATGGACGCTGGGAATCGACTCGGGAACGCTGCGCATCGACGAATCGGAGGTCGAAGGACTTTGCGATTGCATGTGCTGCTTCGACTACGGGATCTCGGTCGCCGGCCTCGCGCCGGGCGAATGGACGGTGGTCTTCGCCTGGCTCGACTACGATTGGCCGCAAACCGTCCCCCGCGAGGAGTTCTTCAGCGTCGTGATCCCGGACGATTACGCGAAGCCCGTGCCGGAACTGAGCACCTACACCCTGCGGGAATGTTACGATCCGACCACCGTCGGAATCCAGGATGCCGGTATTCCCTGGGGAATGATGAAATCCCTGTTCAGATAGCGGCCGGGATCAGCCGATAATTGCCACTCCATGCAATACAATTGCAAATACCAGACCACGTCTAAGCCCCTATTTAATCATCAGCTTTGCCAAGCCGTTAATTTGGCGTGTTGCTGATGCAACGTAATTGCATATAATGTGTGGGCTGATGACTCGACATCCAGGGAGTTGCGATGAACGAATCTTCCGGATCCTGGCCCGACCGGATCCTGGCCCTGCTGCACGAAAACGGACTGCGCGCAACTCCGGCGCGGATTGCCGTGCTGCACCTTCTGCAGTTGGCCTCCCGACCTTTGAGCCACGCCGAAGTCGTCGACAGACTCGCCGATCGCGGCTGGAACCGCGCCACCATCTACCGCAACCTGGTCGATCTGGCCGAAACCGGACTGGCCCGCAAGACCGAACTCGGAGACCGGGTCTGGCGCTTCGAGGTCGCCGGCGCCGCCCATTCCAGCCGGTCGCACCCCCATTTCATCTGCACCGGCTGCGGCGAGGTTTCCTGCCTCGACGGAGTCGCGATCAAGCTGGCCGCGGAAAGTGAAGAGTCCCGCTATCTGATGAGCCAACCGCTGGAGATCCAGGTGCGCGGACTCTGCGCCGCCTGCCGCGAGCGTGGGAAGGATGTCGAATGAGACGATTTTTGCCGATCTTCCTGCTGGTGACCGCAGCCGCGGCCGCGGGCGCGGCCGAGCTTCCCTTGAAGATATTCGTCAGCGTGGAGCCGCAGGCCTGGCTGGTCGAGGGCATCGGCGGCGATCGCGTCGAGGTAGACGTGCTGGTGCCGCCCGGCGCGTCCCCTGCTTCCCACGAACCGACGCCGCGCCAGCTCGGACGCCTGTCGCGGGCGCGGGCCTGGTTCCTGACCGGAGCCCCGATGGAGCAGGGGCTGGTCCCCCGGGCCGACCGCCACGAAGGTCTCGAGATCATCGACACCACCGTCGGGATCGATCTGCTGCGGGTCGCCGAACACGACTCCCACCACGGCCATGAGCACGGCGAAATCGATCCCCACATCTGGCTCAGCCCCCGGCGCATGCGCGCCCAGGCCGGAATCATCGCCGCGGCCCTGACCCGGCTCGATCCTGACGGAGCCGAATCCTACTCCGAATCCGGCGCCGCGATCGATTCGCTGCTCGCGGAAGTGGAATCGGAAATCGCCGCGATGCTGGCACCGTTCTCCGGCCGGGAAATGCTGGTCTTCCACCCTTCTTTCGGTTATCTCTGCGCCGACAACGGATTGCGCCAGGTGGCGGTCGAAAGCGGCGGCATGTCGCCCAGCCCCCGGCATCTCACCGATGTGATGGAACAGGCCCGGGCGGCGGGAACGCGAACTATTTTCGTCCAGCCCCAGTTCTCGGACACGGCCGCCCGCTCGGTGGCCGCGGAACTCGGCCTGGACGTGGTGGTCCTCGACCCTCTGGCGCGTGATTATCCGGCCAATATCCGGCGCATCGCCGCAGCGCTGGCCGCGGCCCTCGGTCCGGCCGCCCCCGAACCCGGAGCAACCAGATGAGCGGTCCACTCCACATCCCGGCCGTCTGCCTCAAGGGCGTCGACTTCAGCTACGGACGCCACGCGGTTCTGCGCGCGGTGGACCTGGACATCGAGGAAGGGGCTTTCGTCTCGATCGTCGGCCCCAACGGCGGCGGCAAGACCACGCTGCTGCGCCTGATGCTGGGGCTGCTGAAGCCGCAAAGCGGCGACGTGCACATCTTCGGCGAAATCCCGAGCGCGGCCCGGCGGCGGATCGGCTACATGCCGCAGCATACCAATCTGGATCCGCTTTTCCCGGTCACGGCCCTGGACGTGGTGCTGATGGGCAGGCTGGGCCTGCGCCTGCAACTGGGCCCGTTCAGCCGCAACGACGGCAAGACGGCCCGCGCTTCGCTGGACGATTGCGAAGCTCTCGATCTGGCCGATCGCCCCTTCGCCGATCTTTCCGGCGGCCAGCGCCAACGGGTGCTGATCGCGCGGGCGCTGGCCGGAGAGCCCGACCTGCTGCTGCTCGACGAGCCCACCGCCAGCCTCGATCCCGGCGTTCAGGACGATCTCTACGAACTGCTGCACCGGCTCAACGAGAAAATGACCGTGATCCTGGTCAGCCACGACGTGAGCGTCGTCTCGCGCCACGTGCGACAGGTGATCTGCGTGAACGTCGACGTCGCCCAGCATCCGTCCGAAGCCTTGACCGGCGAGCTGGCGCGGCTCTTCCCCGAAGGCAGGCGACTGGTTCGCCACGATCACCACACCGAGACCGGAGAACATCGCCATGACTGATTTCATCCAGGCGCTCTCCGAATTCGATTTCCTGCGCCGGGCCCTGTTCGCCGGGCTGATGGCCAGCGTGGCCGCCGGCGTGGTGGGCACCTACGTAGTCACCAGGCGGATCACGGCGATCGTAGGCAGTCTGGCCCACGCGGTCCTGGGCGGGATGGGAATCGCCTACTGGCTGTCCGCCACACAGGGCTGGAACTGGTTGAGCCCCATCCACGGAGCGATCGTCGCCGCCGTTGCCGGGGCCTTGATCCTGGGTTTCGCCCGCACCCGCGTCCGCGAGCGCGAGGACACTGTCATCTCGGCCCTGTGGGCGGTGGGCATGGCCGTCGGCATCCTCTTCCTGTTCCAGACTCCCGGCTACAAGGCCGACCTGATGACCTATCTCTTCGGCAACATCGCAATGGTCGATCCGGGCGCGTTGCCGCTGCTGATCGGACTGGACGTGGCCGTGGTGCTGATCGCCTTCCTGTTCTACAACCCGTTGCTGGCCGTCTGCTTCGACGAGGAATTCGCGCGGCTGCGCGGGCTGAACGTCGAAGCCTTCTACACCATGCTGCTGCTGATGGCGGCCCTGACCGTCGTCACCCTGGTCTACGTCGTGGGCATCGTGATGGCGATCGCCCTGGTCACCCTGCCTGTGTCGGTGGCCGGCCGCTTCTCATCCCGACTGTGGCAAATGATGGTGCTGGCTTCTATCTTGAGCGGAACTTTCACCACGGCGGGTCTGGCCATCGGTTACGGCTGGGACCTGCCCGCCGGCGCGGTGACCATCCTGCTGGCGGCGGCGGTCTTCATCGCCGTGCACGCCGGATCGATGCTCATCCGCAGACGATCACACTGATCCTGGACTCGAGATTCGCCCATGACTTCTTTATTGACCGCATTCCTGGACATCCTGGACGACTCGGCGTTCCTGATCCTGCTCGGATTCGGCCTGGCCGGCCTGCTGCACGTCCTGCTCGAGAAACGCGCCGGGCTGTTGGCGCCGTTGAATCGCCGGGGCCCCCGTTCGATCGTGCTGGCCACCTTGATCGGCATGCCGATGCCGCTTTGCTCCTGTTCGGTGCTGCCGACCGCCCTGTCGTTGCAGAAACGCGGCGCGGGCAAGGGAGCGACCTCGGCGTTCCTGATCACGGTGCCGGAAACCGACGCGGTGTCGGTGATGCTGACCTGGAGCCTGTTCGGCCCGCTGATGGCGATCTACCGGCCCCTCGCTTCGCTCGTCACCGGAATCATCACCGGTCTGGCCGTGGACCGGGTCGATCGCGGCGAAACCGCTTCCGCCGCCGAGCCAGCGGACGCGCCTTCATGCTGTTGCAGCGGCGATGAGAAAAATGCGGTCGCCCCCTCCTGCTGCGCCGACGATGATCCCGCGCCTCGACAACGGCACTGGCTGCGGCGCGCCTTCGACTACGGCTATCTGGAATTCTTCGACGACTTGAGCGTGCGCCTGGTGGTCGGACTGCTGATCGGCGCGGCGGTGGCCGCGTTGTTGCCGGCGCTGAAGATCGGAGCCCTGGTCGGCGGCGGCTGGCTCAGCTATCTGGTGATGCTGGGCCTGGGCATCCCGATGTACGTCTGCGCCACTTCTTCCACTCCGGTGGCCGCGGGACTGGTCGCGGCCGGGATCAGCCCCGGCGCGGCCCTGATCTTCCTGCTGGTGGGACCGGCGACCAACGCCGCGAGCATGCTGGTCGTCGCCAAGCAATTCGGCCGCAGGGCCTTCGCCGCGCATATGGCCGGCATCATCCTATTGAGCGTGGCGTTGGGACTGGGTCTGGATCTGCTGCTGGCGGGAGGTTTGCCGGCCGGCATGGATCCCGCGGGCCACGTCTTCGGCCACGAGCACGGCGGCTTCTGGAACAGGGGCGGTACCATCATCTTCCTGGCTTTGACCGCCTGGAGCCTGTGGCGGCGGCGGCGAACCCTGATCCGCAGGAC